>CAZAIO010000050.1:0-18717 GCA_964485235.1 uncultured Dehalococcoidales bacterium | reverse complement strand
ATTTCACATCGAGATTGCAGACAATGTGCTATCTACCGGGGAAAGCACGTTTATCTCAATGTTTGTAAAGGTGCACCCGGTGCACAGACCAATTGGATCCTTGCGACAGGTTCCAGGAAACGCGTTGGTTCAAAGTCTGCAAAACGTCTCTCTGCATCGCGAATTAGTAAGAGTGAAATTGAAGCTTTACCCAATATTACCATTAAAGCCGTAGATGCGGAGACCGAGGAATCGAAGTATTACGACCTGAAGGAAACGGAAAAGTGGAACTGGAATGATTCTACATTGACGCGGATATCGGAGGACACACAGGTCAATAGCTGGGAAGATCTTGTTGAAATCGCCCGTTCCAGAGCCAAGAGCGGCTATCGTGAATTAGTGGTACGCATAATTCCGCGTTATATGCTGATTGAAAGCACCGGGTAGACTAGTTAAGAAATATTGGAATGGCGGCTCTATTCCCGCACAATATAGAGCAGATTGTCGTCGTAGGTAGATATTCTCTCCAGCCCTGTTTCCGTTACTAAATAATCATCTTCGACGCCGACTGCTCCGATGCCGGGAAAGACCAGTTTGGGCTCGAAGGCGAATACCATGTTCGGTTGAAAGGCACGATGAAATCCAGCGGCAATCAAAGGATATTCATCTACTTCCAGCCCAATCCCGTGTCCGACAAACTGGACCTGGTTGTCCTTATACCCTTCGAAGTTGTCCTGGTATCCTGCCTCGCGTACGTGCCGTATTACTTCATCGTATAGCTCGTCGCAGTATTTGCCGGGCTTTACCCATCCCTCCATGAAAAGTTTGATCTCTCTGGCGAAGGTGTACGCCTTTTGCAACTCCGGTGACAGCTCTCCGATCACGAAAGTACGGGTTACATCGGTGGTATAACCATTCATTGCAACGCCGAAATCGATGAGTATCGGCGTATTTTCCGTGATTTTATTGAATCCGCCTCCCTGTGCGATGGCGGGTGTTGTACCTTGTCCGCCCAGGGGCGCGACGAGAAACGAAGGCGCTGCTCCGGTTTTACCGCAATATATATGCGCATTAAACATGTCCTGGTTATAGCCTCGCATCCGTATCAGTCCCTGATGCCCGTGTGCCCGTGAAAATCCCGACAACAGTGCATCTACTTCAAGTTCGGTCATGCCGGGGCGTATTTCTTTCCGGGCCTTTTCCATTACTTTATCCATTATCTTGTACGCTTTCCGGTAGTGCGAAACCTCATAGTCCGACTTGATCATACGGACAGTCCTGATAAGGTCTGAGACATCGACGAACCCGGCGTCGGGAAATTCCCGGCATAATGACAGGTACCGTTTCGCAGGGAGTACATCGAGTTCCAGCCCTATCCTGCCTTTAAGAGAATAGCCTGCACCTGCAAGGATTTTGCCCAGATCGCTTCGCTTCTTCAGCGGGATCAAACGAGATATTCCGGATTCTTTCTTGGTCCGGTCCACATCGCCGTGGACGACATGTACCGGCTCACCCTGTGCCGGAATGTAGAGGTGCGAGGGTTGAATTGTGCCGGTGAAGTAGAACAGGTCTGCATTCTGCGAGATCAGTGCGCTGTCGATATTATTTTCCTGCAATGCTTGTTGAAACCGCTCGGTGCGTGAGATTATCTCTGATCGTGGAGTATACTCGTATTCCATAATAGTCCTTCCAGAATAGTGTATTAAGAAATAAAAAACGGACAGGCATGCTGCCGGGCGTCGGGCGGACGCTTCCTTATATTATCACCGTATTGCTTGCCAATAGCAAAATTATAAAAAAGCTTAATCCGTTGCCCTCTGTATTTTCGCTGATTTCCTTTACCGTTTAAATAATTGGTTTCGCGTCGAATATATTAAATATTTCTTCTTATGATTGGCGCATATGTGATATAACTTTGGTATTAAAGTTTCACTTCTGTCAGTCGGTGTAGTAATATATAATTCCGGCTGTTATCATAGCTGCCGCCAGGTGCTATCTGTTGACCGGTGTTATTTGCCAGCTTATGGTCAGGCCATTTATTGTTTATTTGAAAGAGCTTCTATATATATAACGACTATTGAATTTTGGAGGTAACAATGAATAAGCAAGAAGTCTTCGATTTTATTAAAGCCAATCCCGGTTCTCATCTTGCCACAATTGATGGCAATGCCCCCCGCGTACGCGGAATGGGAATTCCGAAAGCCGACGAAAATGGAATTATAATCCAGACGGTTGCAATGAAAGACGTATACAAACAGATGATGGCTAATCCGAATGTCGAGCTGTGTTTTAATGATTATAATACGCGGGTCCAGATCAGGGTACGCGGAAAAGCCGAACCGGTGAACGATCCTGCATTGTTGCAAGAGATCATGAATGCCCGTCCGTTTTTGAAGCCGATAGCCGAGAAAAACGGCAAAGATGCGATAGCCCTTTTCTGTGTGAAACACGGCCGTGCTGTAAAATGGAATATGGAGTTGAACCTGGTGCCCAAGGAGTGGGTGGACCTTTAAATTAATAACCTGTTCAAGGCTTTAAACATATACGCATATCGATTGTAACGGTTGGTTCTTCCGATACGCTGAATGCATTTAATGCAGTCGCGGTCTAATGTGATATAATTAGCTTCCGGATACAATAAATATCCGGGAAGTTTTATTCATGAGAAAGAATGGTCCCGAAAGCGGATTGTTGATTGCGGTTATCGGAGGGGGCAAGTGTACTCCATCTGAAGCGTTGCTCGCCGAGGAAGTAGGCAGGGAACTGGCAAAGCATAAAGCCGTCCTTGTATGCGGGGGACTTGGAGGAATTATGGAGGCAGCGTGTCGCGGTGCTTCGCTTGAATCGGGATTGACTATGGGAATCCTGCCCGGAAACGATCCTGCTGATGCAAATCCTTACGTTCGTATTCCGGTGGTAACCGGAATAGGACAGGCAAGAAACCTTGCGGTGGTAAAATCTTCACAGGCCGTGATCGCTATCGATGGTGAATACGGGACTTTAAGTGAGATCGCTTTTGCCCTCAGCAATAATATTCCGGTTATCGGCCTGAATACCTGGCAGTTGTCCCGTAATGGCGAGCAGGACCGATCGATAATCGAAGCAAAGGACGCTGTAGATGCCGTTGAGAAGGCAATTTCCTTTGCCGTAAACTCGAAAGGAAGGTAATAAATCAATGAAGTCTTCTGTCACTATTAAATCTGTGAATGCCCGTGAAATTCTCGATTCGAGGGGTAATCCGACGGTCGAGGCAATGGTTGGCCTTTCCGACGGGAATACAGGCGTAGCTGCCGTACCTTCGGGTGCCAGCACAGGCATATATGAGGCGCTGGAACTCCGGGATGGAGATAAAAAGCGATATAACGGTCAGGGAGTGTTGAAGGCAGTGCGCAATGTGAAAGAGATAATCGCACCGGCGATTACGGGAATGTCGATCGATGACCGTTCTGCGATTGATAAAAAAATGCTGGAACTCGATGGAACTCCCGACAAGTCGAAGCTGGGCGCCAATGCAATTCTGGGAGTATCGCTTGCTGCAACAAGAGCTGCGGCAGATGTCAAAGCTGTACCGCTCTATCGTTATCTGGGTGAATCTTCCCGTCTGCTTTTACCTGTACCGATGATGAATATATTGAACGGCGGGAAACATGCTGCGGATTCTACCGATATTCAGGAGTTCATGGTAGTGCCGGCAGGTGCTTCCAGCTTTAAAGAGGCATTGCGGATGGGGGCGGAAACATATCATGCGCTTAAAAAAGTGATCAAGGATAAAAAATTAAATACCAATGTAGGAGACGAAGGAGGGTTTGCGCCCTCGGTTTCTTCGAATAAAGAGGCGATTGAACTTATCCTTGCCGCTATCGATTCCGCGGGGTATAAGGCGGGCAAAGACTGCTTTATTGCACTCGACCCGGCAGCAAGCAGTTTTTATAAAGACGGGAAATATGAACTGACCCGGGAAGGGGTAACATATACAGGTAGTGAAATGGTCGCTTTTTATGCGAAATGGGTATCCAGCTATCCTTTGATAAGTATTGAAGACGGTCTTGCTGAAGATGACTGGGATGCCTGGGTGGAAATAACCGCCAGGCTGGGAGATAAAGTACAACTCGTCGGGGATGACCTCTATACAACCAATGTGAGCAGGCTGGAAAAAGGCATTGCCGGAAATGCGTCCAATTCAATCCTTATTAAACCGAATCAGGTAGGAACGCTCGATGAAACGCTTGCTGCGATTGTAATGGCAAAACATGTAAAATGGACAACGGTTATCAGCCATCGCTCTGGAGAAACGGAAGACTCATTCATAGCGGACCTGGCGGTAGCGGTAGATGCCGGGCAGATAAAGACCGGTGCTCCGTGCAGAAGCGAAAGAGTTGTAAAATATAACAGGCTTCTTATGATAGAAGAAGAGCTCGGGACCAGGGCACGCTATGCAGGCCGTGAAGCGTTCAGAGCATTAGGAGGGTGATACTTATGGAACTCGTGAAAGGAGTGTACCAGATTTCACTTCCAATCGAACCTATAGAGAGAAAAAACGAGCAAAGCAAGCTTATAAAAACAGATAAAGAAAATCTGATACGCGTAATTGAACAGAAAGTTTATGAACACGAAAAACAATTTAACGTCAATGTATACCTTATAGAGGGTGAGCGGGAAAACCTGCTTATTGATACCGGACTGGATACCCCTGCAAGCTATGCTGTATTGACCGGTGAGCTAAAAAAATACGGTTTCGATATAAAAGATATAAATCAGATCGTCATTACTCATGTTCACCCGGATCATTTTGGCCTCGCCGGAAAACTCAAACAGCTTACCGGAGCAAAAATAGCTTTCAGCGAAATTGAGGCAGCTTCACTTGACTCTTATTATTCTGACGCGGACTCGCTGACAACGAAAATGGGAGATTTCCTCCGTGCGAACGGGTTACCTGAAGAGATGAGCACTACCCTGGGTGAAACGGAAATGCCCTTTCGTGAGTTTGTAACCCCTGTTCTTCCTGATGCAAAGCTGAAAGAGGGGAAAAAAATTACAATCGAGCCGTTTGAATTTAAGGTATTGATCACGCCGGGACATGCTGCCGGGCATGTATGCCTTTATGAACAAAATCGCAAATTACTCTTTTCCGGTGACCATATTTTGCTTGAGATCACTCCGCATATCGGTTTCAGTTCACAGGCGAGTTTCGATCCGCTGGGAGACTATATTAAATCATTAAAAAATCTGTCGAAATTGGAAGTCAGGCTTGTATTTCCCGGACATGGCCCCACTTTCAGCGGATTAAAGCAGAGGATCGAGGACCTGCTCAGACATCATGAACACAGGAACAAGGAAGTAATAGATGCCGTACAGGACGATTTAAAGACTCCGTACCAGATAGCTCAGGAGATTACCTGGTTTAACAGTAGTGACAAAGGGGCTTTCCTCTATATGGAGGACTTTAATCAGAGATTGGCTATGATGGAAACAGTAGCGCATCTTAGAAATCTTGTTAAGGAAAACAAAGTGACCCGTGTAGTTAATAACGGGGTCGACTATTACCGTGCGGTATAAGGGTGGCGAAATGGATGAGCTGAAAGATAAAGTCAAGAATTTACATTTCGAATATAAAACGTATCCGCAAAAAGAGTTGCTTATTGCAATGCCCGATCCGTATCCGCAACGTGACTACGAAGAGGAAATTGTATCTACGGAGTTCACGTCGTTGTGCCCTCTCAATCCGGGCCAGCCCGACTATGCAAAGATAACGATAACGTATACGCCGGACAAGCATATAATTGAGTTGAAATCGCTGAAATTTTACCTGGTGAGCTATCGTACGGTAGAAATTTTTTTTGAGGAAGCAACAAACAGAATTCTAGATGATCTGGTGAACGCAATAAAGCCGAAAAAGATGCGGGTTATTGCTGAGTGGAATGTACGCGGAGGTATTGGAACTAAGGTAACAGCGGTCTATAATAAATAGGCCGGAAGAAATGAAATAATTAATATCGAGGAGGAATTATGGCTGCAAAAATTGGAATTAACGGATTCGGACGTATAGGCAGGTTGACACTCAGGGCGATAAACCGGCTGCACAGCCAGAAACTGGAAGTGGCGGTAGTGAACGATCTCACCGATGCCGGGACCAATGCGCATCTTTTTAAATACGATAGTACATATGGAATATACCCCGGTTCTGTGGAGGCAAAGGACAGCGCGTTAGTCATCGATGATAAAAAAATCCAGGTTATTGCTGAGCGAGATCCCGGCAATATCAAATGGAAAGACTACGGTGTGGATGTGGTTATCGAGTCCACCGGACTTTTCACCGATGGCACGAAAGCGGCAGCCCACCTTCAGGGCGGTGCAAAAAAAGTGATCATCTCGGCACCGGCAAAGAATGAAGATATCACGATAGTAATGGGCGTAAATCAGGATAAATATGATCCGTCGAAGCATAGAATAATATCGAATGCATCGTGCACTACCAATTGCATCGCGCCGGTGGTAAAGGTATTGAATGACAGTTTTGGTATAAGCCGGGGGCTCATGTCTACAATCCATGCGTATACCAATGACCAGCGCCTTCTTGATACGTTTCATAAAGACCTGCGCCGTGCACGGTCGGCCGGTTTAAACATAGTTCCTACCACCACGGGCGCCGCCAAGGCGGTCACACAGGTCATCCCCGAGCTGAAAGGGAAACTGCACGGAGTTGCCTTCCGTGTACCTACGCCGACAGTATCGCTTGTCGACCTGGTAAGCGATCTGAAACAGGAAGTAACGATCGAACAGGTGAACCAGGCGATGAAAGCGGCTGCTGACGGTAAATTGAAGGGAATTCTGGAATATTGCGACCTGCCGCTCGTCAGTACGGACTTTAAAGCCAATCCTGCCAGCTCGATATTCGATTCTCTGAGCACAATGGTGATCGAGGGCAGCATGGTAAAAACGCTCTCCTGGTATGATAATGAATGGGGATATAGCTGCCGTCTCGCCGATTTGGCGATTTATGTGCTGGAAAAAGGGCTGTAATAAAATACAGGCCGGTTAAAGCTAAAACTGCAGGAAATATAAGCGGGTAAAAAAGGAGCGGTATTTCTGCTAGATGCTTTGCCGCTGGTAACCGGTGAGGCTGCGCCTGATCTTTTCCCAGAAACCGGTATTCTCGTTGATCTCGTGCATTTTCTGCACTATCTGGAGCATACGCTGGTTGATCTTGTTCTGACCTGCTTCCAGCGCATCGAGCCTTTCCTCTATATTACCCATGGCGGGTTTCAACCATTCCAGTGTTGTATGAAATTGCTTTGCCTTCTCCAGTTCCTGGTTGAGCATAGCAATCTGTTTCTCGAGGTCTGACGTATGGTGCTCCTGCTGCTGCAGCAGTTCCGATGTCTTCAGCAAAGAGTCTTCTATCTCATTTTTCCTGGATTCAACAGTACGGATTTCAGCTTGCGCTTTCTCAGCATGTACCTGATATTCTTTAACTTTTAATTCTGATTCCAGTTGAGTGCTTGCCAGACATGCAGTACAAAATATCGATTCATCTTTATCCAGCTCGGTCCTGCAATGCGAACAGACCAGAGACTGATGTTGTGTTTGCGGGATGACGGGTTGTGAGGATAGTTGAGATTGAGCTTGTGCTTGTGCACGCTTTGTTACACGGCACTCCGGACAGCGACTGGGAGTATTCAGGCCTTTATGTTTGTAAAATTCCTGTTCGCCCTCTGTGAATAAAAACGGTTTTCCGCATTCACGGCATACAAGTTTTATATCTGCTGTATCCGACAAAACATGCTCCATAAACTATTATAATAGTATTTTAATTTAAGGTCTAGAAACACAGGATAAATAATAACAAAGGAATTCAAAAGTGGCAATACTTAAAAGCATATAAATCGGACTTTTTTATTATTTTTTTTCGTTATTTAATATGTGTTCTGCTATGAGAAGAATTGTGAGGAGGAATGAGAATGCTGGTATCTGTAAATAGTTCGCCTATTGCATTTTAAAACCCTTGTCATGGAAAAGCTGTACACAGGTGTCTACAACCAGGGGATCATACAGTATACCCTTGTTTTGTGTTATCTCCTGCAGCGCTTCTTTAATACCTATTGCCGGTCGATAGGGTCTGTGTGAAGCCATTGCTTCGACTACATCGGCGACCGCCAGAATTTTTGCTTCGATAATAATTTCATTTCCTTTAAGTCCGGCCGGATAACCGGACCCGTCTAATCTTTCATGATGTTGCAATACGGCTTCAGCAACCGGATAAGGGAAGTCTATCTCTTTCAACACTTCATAACCTACCTGAGGATGAGCCCTGACAATCATTGCTTCGATTTCCTCGAGTTTCCCCGGTTTGCTGAGAATATCGGCCGGTATACGTATTTTCCCTATGTCATGAGTTGAGGCAGCCATCCGGATACCGTCTATTTGACTGTCCGGAAGCCCCATTTCCCGTGCTATAGCACATGCTATCTGTGTAACACGTTTCTGGTGTCCTGCCGTATACGGGTCTCTCGACTCTACCATAAGAGCCATTGCCTGCACGGACCCTTCCATCGCTTTTCGCAGCTGCTTTAGTCCGTCCTTGAGTTCCTCTTCCGCCAGTTTACGCTCGGTGATATCCATACAGCTTCCTACGGTAGCACGTTTACCGTTATATTCAGTGGACGTTACCCTTTCCAGTATCCACACGATGTCACCATTCTTTTTAATAAAACGGTATTCATAAGGTTTGGGATATCCGTTGGATTTCAGGTTCTCAATCGCCTTCTCCCGTACCATCTCACGGTCATCGGGGTGGACCAGATTTAACGTGCTGGAGTGCATAAGTTCCATTTCATTGTAACCTGTCATCTCCTGAAACAACGAGTTCACATAAATAAATCGCCCGTTCTGTACAATATAAATTCCTGTACACGCACTGCGTATCAGAGCACGAACAAAATCTTCAGACCTCACCGGGTCGGAATTTTCTTTCTCTTTCAGAGAAGACTGTTTCACAACAATAGATTCGGTAGTCATATACGCTCACACCCTTTTTTCAAACTCGGACAATCAACTAAACATAACATACATTCGTATATGTCAATTATGCGTTTGAAACGTAAACGAGTAAATAGCTCATTGGTACTGATAGTAATAGCCATAAAGTACTGTGTCTGCATAGGACCCGGAAAAGAATATGCAAATATTTGCATATTCTTTTTTATTCTTGCGGGGAAAATGAGTATAAAAAGAATAAACGGTTATAGACGATTATAAATGGATCTATCGAGATTACAGGAATATTACTTGTCCATGTTACTCGGGCGCTTGTTCGGCCTGCCGCTGTTTTGCTGCATTATCTCTAAACCAGCGGTGAATGTCGTCAAGTGCGGGTGGAGCGACGCTGAATACCTCAACATCTTTCGGGAACTGTACCATGTGCCCTTCCTGTAAGAATAATATAGCTATTGCATCCTTCTCGAGCGTTTCATCGATCCGTTTGCTGATATGCCCGTACCTTTTTTTTGTAGCTTCCATGAAACTATCTGTAACTTTTTTCGTTGCCTTGTCGCTGATAAGGCCCATAAGCAGGCATCGCTGCCAGTCCACACATTCTTCCGCCAGTTCTTTGTCCTCGGTCGCTACAATCATTGCCCCGTTCTCGCATTTCTGCTTGACGATATAATGACTTTTCATGTTGAGTCGTTCTATAAGCTTGAGCCCTTCCTCACCGTCCGTACTTACCGCCTCATGGTAAACCATTTTTATCAGTCCTATCTTCGACTCAAGGTTCAGTAAATGCTCTGCTACCTGCTTCCAGTATAGTTCGTATTTCTCTACATAGTCTTCCGGGGCTTCATTGCTTGAATAGATAAGCGGTACCAGGAAGAGCTTTCTCCCTTTTGCAAATTTCTTCGATTCCGGTTTCTCGATTCTGCCAAGTTCTTGTGCCATATCACTCTCCTGTACGCACTATAATATCTTTGCCGAATCTATGTCAAGAAAGAAAAGCAGGAATATGTTATACGACCTGTCTCTGCTCCGATGCAATCCGGTTTTTATATTCGATCTTTTGATGATAGACGTGTAACAAAAGATAGTGCTGTTGACTATATGAGGGGGACTATATTTGCCCGGTTCAGTTTATTTTGTTACATTCGCCTTCAACTCTGATAAACCAGTTATGGTCCGGTGAAGTGTAAAGGTTACCATCTACGATCATACCGGACCGGATCTCTTCAGATTCATTTTGTTCCCACGCAAGGGCAACAACCGTATAGATCTGCCTGGCACCTTCTAACCGGGGTTGTTCACTATGGGAAACAAATTCCACTATAAATTCATCGTCAACACGTATATCCGGCACTTCTATATCAATCCATCCCAGCGAACCTTTGAACAATTTCCACGGAAAGTCCGCCGACCATAATTTGGTATGCATATTTTTATCCCAGATTGATACTGTAAACTGGCGTACTTTTAATTCGTTGAGGTTGCCGACTACCGACAGACCGCATACTCTTACCTTCTGAATTTTAAAGGCACTTGTTTCCGGCGAAAAGAAAAGGATATGACCGTTATCATCTGTTAAGTAATAATACGCCTCTTGCTTTATCACGCCTTTATCATATTTGATCTCGCAAGGCGTCCAATCGTATACAGTCACTGAAATGAGTGAATCATCTATTGCATATTCATACTCTCCTGCATCCTGGTTGGTATATTGAAAGCTTACATCCTCACTCTCCATCCCGTCGATTGATAGAACCTGTCTATCGATTTCCTCTCCATTAATCGAAAATACCGCTGTATATTCACCGGGTTCGTCACCGATGTTCGATATCTGTGTGCTCACTGTTACCATGTCGTCGACCATGACGTTGACAGGTTGTATGGTCAGCTCACCTGTTTGGAACTCGGCAGGTTTCAGGGGGACAGGTTCACTTTGATTGATTTGAGCGGGCTCCGCAGGTACATTATTATTTTCAGGCGGCGATGTTGCCGGCCCACAGGCTGTACCGCTTATAATAAGCATGAATACCGGTATAATCATTGCTGTTATTCTGGAGAATACTCTGACCATTGCTGCCTCCTTTTTTTACCTGCATTAACGGCATGCCTGTTATCTAACAATGGACTATATGTATGACGTAATAAATCAGGTGACATATCCGGATATTTTTTTGACATATGTGTTTCGTATATGATAATACTACTCGCGCTATATAGCAATAGGCGATAAGGAGAAAGTCGGCGTTATTTTTCGAAATCGGTTATTGCATCTGATTGATGAGTTGCCTGGCTCTCTCGACCAGCGTCGGATTGTCGGACAACTCTATAAATTTTTGATAGTCGGCAATTGCCGGTTCAGACTCTCCCAGAAAACGGTAAGACTCACCGCGGATAAAATATGATATAGAAAGCTCAGGTTCCAGCTCGATGGCTTTTGTGCAGTCTTCTATTGCCTTGCTGTATTCCTTGAGCTGAAGGTAGACATCTCCTCTGTTGGCATAGGCGAAGGCGAGATCGGGTTGCAGTTCAATAGCTTTACTGAAATCGTCGATCGCTATTTCATATTCACCCAGTTTGCTATAAACAGTTCCGCGAAAAAGATATGCATAGGGATATTTGTCATCCAGTTCTATGGACTGATCGAAATCGTTCAACGAATAATCGAACTCGCTTATCCATCCGTATGCTTTACCCCGGTTATAATATGCCTTTGCATTTAAGGGGTCGAGTTCTATTGATGTACTCAAATCGGCAATAGCCCACTGGTACTTTCCCTGCGCCAGGTACACGTATCCTCTATTATAATATGCAAGAGCGAAGCCTGTATCCAGTTCCACCGCTTTGCTGAAATCAGCAAGCGCATTATCATAGTCTCCCATGTCTTCATAAACAACGCCACGACTGTTGTAGGCACGGCTGGCATCATATTTCCCCATATAGCAATACACCAGTGTATTATCATGGATAAACGCGTAATCCGGACCGAGCTCAATTGCCCGGGTACAATCTTCGAGTGCTTTGTCGTACTGCTTTTTAGCGCTGTAAGAGGCACCGCGACTGCTGAAAGCCATAGCAATTTCCGGGTCTAACTCTATTGCAGTGGTACAGTCATCGATCGCTTTATCAAAATCGTTAATATGGTAGAAAAGGTACCCCCGGGTGTTGTATGCAAGCGCATAGCCGTCATCCAGTTCTATTGCTTTGGTACAGTCATCTATGGCTTTATTATCTTCGCCGAGATAGGCATATACGTTGCCGCGATTATAATAGGCCTCCGTAAAAGAAGGGTCCAGTTCAATGATACTATTGAATTCGGTGAGGGCTTCTCCGAAACGTCCGCTTTTTGCCAGAGAAATGCCATGTTCATTGCGGCTCAGGACGATTTCCAGAGAGGGATTGTCCTGGGTAGATGAAGCCGATGATAACGGCTCTGACGGTTCCGGTCCGGCTTGTTTGCCGCAACCGGCTGCGAGCAAGGTAATAAAAACGAGAAGTAAAACAAAAATAAACGGTATAACGGTCTTGTTGCTATATTTCTTTTTATTGCGCATTGTAAAATTATAGCTGACTTCGTGAAAAAAGGTAACCCTTCGATATATTATGGACGGGACTATTTCATGTAAAAATAGAAGAATCCGCCTTAATGCCGGGAGTCGTCGATTCTTAATTATTTCTACTATTGTATTTGGTGAAGCATACACGTAATGCTCTTCAAATAGTATAAAACGAGTTTATTTACTATGAGTGTATAAGCTTACACCAGACAGGTAAATACGCTGACGAAATTTTAGTCCGGGGGACTCCTTGCTTATGACTCACGGCACATTAGGGCTTACTTATAGTCCGGTACTGTTGCAGGCTGTTCCGATATCGGTATTGCCCGCTGCGGCTTTATTGATAAAGCGTGATGTCTGCGATGGAAGTTACACTTGAAAAAGAGCTTTCCATTTTCTTTGACGGTGACGATAAAAATAACTTGCGAATAACCAGACGAAAAACGTCCAGATACCTGCCTTTATCTCGATCTCATCTATATAAAGTGTAGCATCGTTATTGTAGGGCTTTACGGTCATTTGGTGGGACCATAGTTTTGCGATAGTGCCGCTTTCGTCGCTCTTTCCCTTCATAGCATCTTTATCGAAATATTCGATAACTATCCGGTGTGTTCCCATCGGTATAAAGCCGAACATGTATAACTTGACGAAATATGCTTTTCCCGTTTCCCATACAGGGGGAAACGTCTCCGGTTTTACAGGCTTGTATACCATTATAGGGGAAGCGACTTTTACCAGGATTGCCGGATTCTGGAGGTCTTCGAAAATCGTTGAAGGACGGGCGGGGAATATAGAAGAAACATACACTTTCATATAAGACGGCCCGACAGGCATCCAGCCTTGTTCAATAGATAATCCGTTTAAAAGCATTGTATCGTACCGTAGTGCAGTTTGCAATGACCCTGGACCCTTATGCTTTCACAAAGTCGGTCATGTATTCTGAACCTTCCTGGTCGAATTCGAATTTCTTTTTATGGAAGAGGCTCAGGCAGGCATCGACTACTTCAGCGTCATACAGCGTATTCCTGTTCCGTATGAGCTGATCGAGTGCGCTGTCTATACCGAGTGCAGGTCTGTAGGGGCGGTGGGAAGACATAGCTTCAACAACATCAGCTACTCCCAGGATTTTAGCTTCGAGCACTATCTCATCTCCTGAAAGCCCGTTAGGGTAACCGGAGCCGTCAAGCCGTTCGTGATGCTGGAGAATAGCATCGGTAACCGGCCAGGGAAATACCACTTTCTTTAGTATCTCATATCCTACAATGGGATGTGTTTTAATAATGCTGAACTCGTGCTCGCTTATCTTGCCGGGTTTGCTGAGTATCTCAGCAGGCACAACCATTTTGCCCACATCGTGAAGCAGTCCGGCAATACGTATACCGTTTATTCTCCATTCCGATAGACCGATTTCTCTACCGATGGCACATGCGAGGCTTGCTACTCTCCTCTGGTGGTCCGCAGTATACGGGTCTTTCATTTCAACCACCGCACACATCGCGTATATGGTCCCTTCCATCGCTTTCTGTAGTTCCCCGCGTTCTTTTTGTACACTTGCATAACTCTTGGCATTTTCAATACTCACGGCTGCCTCGCGTGAGACCTTTTGCAGTATTGACCGGTCTTCGATCGAGTAGGGTTCATTCGACGGTTTACTGCCCAGCAACAATATTCCTACCAGATGGTTTTTCGTTTTTATCGGCACAAGGAGCTCGACCCGGTTTTTTATAAGTATCCCCTTGTTATGATTGCTCAGGCTGCTCAGCAGCGGAATTGCATCGAGGTCGTTGGC
Source organism: uncultured Dehalococcoidales bacterium (assembly GCA_964485235.1). Classification (GTDB taxonomy): domain Bacteria; phylum Chloroflexota; class Dehalococcoidia; order GIF9; family UBA5629; genus CAZAIO01. The sequence continues at coordinate 4,404 of CAZAIO010000050.1, read as the reverse complement.
GTCGATCAGACCATCCTGATATCTCATAACGACATTCAACGGACTGCTGGGATAAAAGGGTAGTTTGTCGGTTATTTTCTCCCCGTAAAATGAATATACAGTGAAATTGTCCGGCATTTGCGACGGCAATAACAGGTAAACTCCTCTGCTCTGCATGCCGTTAGCGACCATATGGACGAGTGAGGAAGTCAACTCTTTCAGTTCGGTGATATCTTTTGTCTCTTTTGAAAATTGTTTCAGCGCCTGGAGATGGTCGTATCTTTCACGGTAGAACCACCTGTCCACCATACGCTGGACCTTCAGCAATACCGGTTGTAACGCAGCCGCGACAAGAAAAACTGAACAGATGGTAATCATTAAAGAAATGGGATTTACGAGCTCTTGAAATACGTTGCTGAGTAAAAATATAAGACTCCCGAAGATACCGAAAATAAACATACTTATAATTGAATAAGTGGCGCCTTTCCGGAGCACTACTCTCATTTCCATGAGACCGTATCTAAGCATCGCTATTGTAGCCAGAATGCAGAAGAATATATTGCCGATAATACCCATCGGATAGATGCTCATGCCGAGAGGAGGCAGATAATCTGTAGTGCCTCCGATGAACATAACGAACAGGCCCGCAATAATATACGAGTAGCGAATACGTTCCTTGATATTTCGTGTTGTCTGATAATGTTTGAATAATACGATTAAACTGAATAGCAGCGGAGCATAGACGCAAAGTACATAGAGGAAGAATAACGGTCCTATTACCGGTGCTTTTCCGTACCACATCATTTGCATGTTGCTTACCAAAAGGTTGGTCGGGATTAATGCAACACAGATAATATAGAGAGCATAGAGAGGATAAAGAACTTTCTTCCTTTCTTTATTTCCTGTTATCGCGATTGTAAACCGGTAAAATAGTATTGCCGCACTTAATATTGCAAAGAAGACAAATCTTTCCCAGAAAAATGCGGTCGAAAGGTCGGAACTGGAACGCATCAGGAATATAAATATGCCCCACAGTCCCATAACGATGAGGAAATATGCGAAAGGCTTGCGTGCGATATGACGTTGTCCGCTCACAAAGAGCAATGCCAGCAGACCGAAGCAAAATACTACTTCAATCAAAGGTATGTAAAGATACGCATTCAAACCATGTTCCTTTTAAGGCATTTTATTTTAATGTTATATGCAATTGTCATTTTTTCCCGTCTGCAACAATAATTATCGAATAGTATAAGCTGAATGCTAATGGACATATGTCAACTGCGCGTTTCCCAGACGTAGCAGTTCCTTTATGATGTAATCGGGGGCATTCATCCTGGGCGGTCGTCTTTGCGCCAGTTCCGCTCCGCTCTCTTTTTTGATTCTGTAGTACTCGTTGAAAGTACCCCGGGAAAGAAGGGTCACTTGAAGGGGACGAATTCCCATCATTTGCACCAGGTCGTGGTAACCGGGATCTACATCGATCAGTTCCCGTTGTATCGCAGACTTGATCTCTTCGACGTCACGTTCTTCATTGAGCTCGATATACAGGTGAAGCATAGGCTTATCCTGTGTTACTTCTTTCCTGATAAGCCAGTCTTCGCAGTTGAGACTGGCATTGGCAATAGCCTGAGCGACAGTTTTTTCGCTTATCCGTGTGAATCCGGCGATGTCTATAAGGTCGTCCGCTCTGGTTTCGAACATTATCTGAGGCTGGTTAATATGTGCTTCATTATCCGAAAGGCTCATGACTTTGATCAGATGTCCGAGCCTGTAACGGACGAACGGCATTCCATAAAAGCTTGTGATCACCAGCTCATATCGCTCATCCGGTTTCAGTTCTGAAAGCAAAACGGTGCTTGGTTGATGGTTGGAATTGTATTTACACTGAAGCCATTCCATTTCAGGAATGAACTCGAAAAAGTTTGACGAAGGAATAAAGGTCATATACTTCTTATTCCAGTTTTGCATCGCCATTATGCCCCCTTCGGTGCAGGCATAAAATTCATATGGGTACATGCCCCAGTATTTCAACACCTGTTCTCTGTAGATACTGGTGTCTATGCCCCATCCGATAACAGCCTTGACAGGCCACAGGTCTTTAGGCAGTATATTCCTTTTTTCAATTTTGCTCATGATTTTTGCCCTGGCATAATGGTAGAGTACTCCGGGCGATATCATGTTCCTCGATATACGGCGTTTTTTCGACAATTGATCGAACTCATTTCCCGTCTTCACGAGCACACTGGTCATTGCGATCAATATATCTACTCCGGTCCTGAGGGAGACTTCGAATCCTTTGGTTACTTTTTCCTTGAAGTCCATACTATCGTGCTGCTCTGACGTGAGCACGGGTCTCAGATTGAACTTTTCGCTCGCTCCGTCGGCAAGAATACCGGAAATGTACGGTTTTGGCGCAACATTGAACAGGACGCGGTCGTTTTCTGCTATGGAGCTGGTTCCTCTGTTTTTCGCACATGCGAGAATAAATGCAGACATGAGGTTATCGAGCGTCCTGTCATAGAATTCTTGAGTGTACGGTACTCTCTTGTAAGTCCCGCACGCGTCTGAAGTGTGAGCCCAATGGCATGGTTTTTCCGGAAGAGCGTTTTCTATACCGAGATCGAGTTCCGGCAAATAGTCCTGATACGTCGTCAGCGGTATCGAATAACGGAATTCGTCTATATTTCTCGGAAGCTTCTTGCCGAGCAGTTTTTCTCCCAGCGGGCAATGTCCCAATTGCTCAATTTGTTGCAGGAGTGAGCTCTCCTGAATTAACATAGCCTGGTCTATTGAGAGATCGAAGAATCCGCAGTACTTTTGCCAGGCCCTATCGTATTCTGATGATACCATGGGATTATTCCCGTTTTGCATGTTGAACTCCTCTCACCGGTTGTTGCCATGGTGACAGTGCACCTTTATATACTTTACGGCAGCGTCAATACTGTGATAATACAGTAATTTCTGTTGCCTAAACGTGCACTATCCGAATTATAAATGTGTGAGAGTATGTAATATATATTACTTTTGTACAGTTTAATATAGTACTATAGTAACTTTCGCTTTAACCTTTGCTCGACCGGGTACACCTGTTTGTTTTATAGTATGCATATGGCAAAGTGTAAATACTGTTTGGTTATTGTGGACCCCCAATGTTTTTATGTAATAACGTTATTATTTTAACGAGGGATTAGTAATTATCCGGAATCTCAGCGGTTTTTTAATAAATCAGAAGAAATCTTGCTTGCCCGGTTATTAAAATGAAATGTGTATTCGAAGTGATTTGATGTAATACAGAATATTCACACACGATGATATTTAGTTTTATGATTTATCAGTGTATAATGAATGTGCATTTTGCTTAAATAAAACCGGTCAAATGCTATTTAAAAATAGGGCTGTATAGTTTTTTTCTTTCCATTGTACACATGGAAACTCTATGAGCGATATTTCGAAAACAAAATCACAATTAACTGACGAGGTTGATTCGTTAAGGCGCCAGCTGGATAAGTCGCAGGCAGCCTGGTCAGAGCTTACAGGAACGGTAGATACGCTTAAAAAAGATAAAGCGAGGTTGCAACAATATCTGGATAATTCCGGCGTGATTATAATTGTTATTAATAGAGATCACAAAATAGCATTTATCAATAAAAAAGCCTGCACGATTCTGGGGTACAGGGACGAAGAGATTGAGGGAAAAGACTTTTTTTCTACATTTATTCCGAAAAAGACACGTTTAAAATTGATAAAACAATTCGACCGTTTGATGAAAGGGAAGCTTGAACTTATCGGAAAACATGCAGAGATGGTAATGCTCAATAAATTCGGGAAGGAATTTACTATCACGTGGCATACCTCTGTTCTCATGGATGCTGATGAACAAATAACCGGCGCTCTGGTATCCGGTGATGATGTTTCCGATTATAAAAAAACGGAGTGTACTCTCCGTGATATGACCTTCATCGATGAATTGACCGGGCTATATAATCGTCGTGGCTTTCTGGCGCTGGCGCGACAGCATATTAATATAAGCAGCCGGGCGCAAAAAGATATATTGCTCCTTTTTGCAGACCTCGACGGGATGAAGAAGATCAATGATGAACTGGGCCATCAGCAGGGAGACATGGCTTTAATCGATACGGCAAATGTATTGAAAAAGACTTTCAGGGAATCGGATATTATTGCCCGTATCGGCGGAGATGAGTTCGTTGTCCTTGCTATGGGGAAGGGTGATGGCGATGTCAATATACTTAAAGAACGTCTTGCCAAGAACCTGCAACTGCATAATGAAAGTGAAGGCCGTCCGTATAAACTGTCATTGAGCATGGGCGTGACCACCTATCAGAATCCGGCTGCGCATACGGTCAATGTGCTCATGGCGAATGCCGATAAATTGATGTACGAGCAAAAAAAGCGCAGAAAATAATA
>CAZAIO010000049.1:0-18814 GCA_964485235.1 uncultured Dehalococcoidales bacterium | reverse complement strand
GATGTGAATTTCAGTAAAATACTTCTTCAGGCTCCGGGCAAGTCCCTCCAGGCTATCCTGCTTATTGCTCATGAATCCCAATTTATTTGCAAACCAAAAAGTAATAGTAGCTAAAAAGTTTCGCTTGATGCCCCGATACAAAAAGGTATTCCCGAAGATAATTCCACCGGGGTTAAGCAGAGGGAGAATATTCTTAAAAACTATTTCTTTGGTTTCCATTGTTCCCGGCAGGCAATGTAATACATGGCTTAACCCTATGGAATCGAAGCCATCCCCGTTGAATCGGATGGGTTCCAGAATATCTCCTTCATATATAAAAGGTCGATAGCGTTTTAACCGTTTCTGCGCTTTGACCAGGCTACCGGAATTAATATCCATAAGCGCAAGGCGTGGACTTTCTACGGGGAACCGGCACATATCAAGAAAAAAGCCCGTACCCACACCAATATCCAGATGGTTTCCTGAAATATGCTGAGTATAAAATTCGACGATGCGGCTCGCAGGGCATCGCCAGATAAAACGGCAGTGAATCTGGAGAGCAAGCCAGTCATAGATCGACAGGAAAAAGCGGGTATGCAGGGCCTTACCGGACCATGCGGTACCGGATGAATTCGTTGCCATTATAACAGTCCCATAGAAACTAAATTTCCGGCAAGGACCTGTTTAAGTGTATATGGATTTTGCATCAATCTATCGTCTAAATTATGACACATGCACAAAAGCTCAAACAACCGGTGCAGGTTCAAGGGCGTATGAAACTAGGACACACAAGTATAATGGAAACACTAACAAATCCGGGCATACGACGCTATTAAAATAACATGGCGACGATGCCATAATTTGGACCAATCCTATAAGGCTTTTCTTATCTATGTTAAAATGCCGGAAGGAACATAATTTATGAATAAAGCTTGTATTATTTTATTTTCCTTAGCATTAATCATAAGCGTAGCGGCAGTAACTTTAAGCTGTGCTTCGCACAATAAGCCTATTGAGACAGAAGCGGACTTTACCGGCTTTATCACCGATGTCCAGCCGGACCGGAATAAAGATGTTATCGGCCGCATTTCCGTTGAGTCTCATGCCGACAAGATTGTTACGAAATACGTTGTCACAGTAAAAGATGATACGTTGCTTTTCCAGCAGGATGGGGAAAATTTCCGTAATACGACATTCAACGCGCTGAAAAACAAGCAATGGGTGAAAATATGGTTTTCCGGTCCTGTTATGGAGTCTTTTCCAATGCAGGCAACAGCGCAACAGGCCATAGTCGTTGACTATGCCACATTAATTAAATAAAAAGCGTAATTGCAGCGACCAGGATCGACAGGCTTAGTCCAAACACTTCGCTTGATAAAACAAATTTCTTACATCGGGGGTAATATGAAAGCAGTTATCTGCACAAAATACGGCCCACCTGAAGTTCTTCAGTTAAAGGAAATAGCCAAACCTGCTCCTCAGGACAATGAAGTACTGGTGAAAGTATATTCGTCAACGGTAAACAGGACGGATTGCGCAATACTCGGAGCAAGACCCTTTTTCATGAGAATTATTACAGGAATGTTTAAACCTAAAAAACAGGTGACGGGTACTGAATTTGCCGGAGTCATTGAAGCAACTGGAGGAAATGTAACATTATTTAAGGCCGGCGACAGGGTTTTCGGGTTTAACGACATGGGTTTAAGCTCCCATGCCCAGTATCTGACAATATCTGAAGATGAAGGGATCGCAATAATACCTGAAAACACACTATATGAGCAGGCTGCGGCCAGCTCCGAGGGGGCGCATTACGCTTATAATTTTATTAAAAGAGCAAAATTAAATACCGGACAAAAAGTGCTGGTTAACGGATCTACAGGCGCTATCGGCTCTGCAGCGGTTCAACTGCTAAAATATTTTGGCGTCTATGTTACTGCTGTATGTAATACCGAAAATATTGACCTAGTAAAATCGTTGGGAGCCGACAGGATTATTGATTATACACGTGAAGACTTTACAAAAGATAAAGAAAAATATGATTTCGTTTTCGACACGGTCGGTAAAAGCTCGTTTGCAAAATGTAAACCTCTATTAAAATCAGGCGGCAGTTATATTTCATCTGACCTGGGTTATATGGCTCAAAATACATTTTTACCGCTTATCACGCCGATCATAAAACCGTTGATCGGAAATACTAAAACGATATTTCCATTTCCTACGGATATCAGAGGGAGCGTACATTTCGTTAAAAAGCTCATAGAAGCGGGAAATTTCAAAGCCGTGATAGACAGTAAATATCCATTAGAACAAATTGCAAAGGCATATAGATATGTAGAAACAGGCAAGAAAACGGGAAATGTAGTCATTACTATTGAACATGACCCTGAAGTTTGAAACAGCAGCAACTGGATTTGCACCAGGGGATGCCGATATTATCTGCCGGGGTCGACAACCTGTTTTATGATGTTATAATACCAACATTCAACTAAACAGGATAAGGATAATGACACATCGGCATAGAGATTACCTCACCGGAGAACATCATACCGGCGATATCGGGCAACTAACGCTCTTCTGCCTTTTCATGGCTTCATGGATATCCGATATGATTTTTCACTATTCCGATTTCCCCAATAACTATGTACCAACTATAGTCAAGTTGCCAATTGGCATCATACTACTGATAATAGCCGGCTATATGGCGGGTACAGGGCTCCAAATCGTATTCGGCAAAAATGAGCAGCATGGGGTAATCAAAAAAAGCGTCTTCAGGTTTGTTCGTCATCCGATTTACCTGAGCGAAATAATACTATATCTCGGTTTAATAATGATACATATCTCTTTAGCTGCTGCGTGCGTCATCATAGCAGTCGTATTTTTCCTGCATTACATATCGAGATATGAAGAAAAGTTGCTGCTGTCGAGGTTCGGAAAAGAATACGAAGAGTATATGAAAGAAGTACCGATGTGGTTCCCGCGACTTCGCAGAAAATAAAAGTGACGACACGTAGAACATATCTGTAATGAATAAAACGAAGAAACCTGTAATCGGGGGAATATTAACTATCTTCTCCGGCCTGCTGGGCTTGATCGGAATCGCAAGTTATACTATCGGTTTCGGTGACCCGGGCAGCGGTATCGGCAAAGGTGATATGCCTCCCTTTGTACCAAGTATTATATTCGGTATGTCCATACCGGCTGTGGTGATTGCATTACTTGCTGTAACAGGCGGAATTCTCGCCGTTATGAGAAAACAATGGGCATGGTCTCTTGCCGGCTCGATTGCAGCTTCCCTGTCATTAATCATACTGGGAATACCGGCGATAGTACTGATAGCTCTATCCAGAGATGAGTTCAAATAAAAAACCGGCCGCAGCAGCCGGAAACGGAGATTTTCCAGGGAGGGGATCGAATGAATAGTACTGTAATATTGTCGGTAGGCGATTCATATCACTTACGGTTAGGTAAGGACAGCATTGTCTACGCCGGAATGCCGGATGAGAATGTGTTTTCCTTCGTACAAAAAAGGTGGGAATTCCTGTATCGCGGGTATTCATGGAACCTCTATTTTCCCAAAGGCCAAAAGACGATAAGGATTGATGGTGTTAACATTCTTGTAGATAATGTAACGCCGGAAGAAATCAGATTGAGGATATAAGCAATGAACGGATTTCCCGTAATAATTGTCGGGCTTGTCGCAGGGCTGATTCTGGTTGGAATACTGACAGTTATAGCTCTGAAAAGAAAAAGGAACGGAGATTCCGGAGAAAGTAACTACCGAACGTTATTTTTTCTTGGAATAACCTTTTTATCACTTGGAATTATATACGAGATCGTCTACTTCACATCAAGCACCAAGGTCTTTTTTATTCTCGGCTTTGCGTTCATCGCTCTGGGGCTATCGTATATTGCGATAGGCCTGAGTAACAGAAATAAATGGAATAAGCCCTGAACCGAATAATTATGTAAAACGGAAAGGACTGCAAATTTATTGTCGACTATCGGAAAAGTGAAACTAAAACTGATTTTCGAAAAGCAAGCCGTACACTATCTTTTACTGGCGATCCTTTTGACCGGTGTATTCATTATCGGTTATGAGTTCGAAGGATTCTTTACGGGCCGGTTTTTAAACATCGGTACTCCCGTGTGGTTCTATTCAGCAATCGCAGTAGCGGTACTGCACCAGGTATACGTCTGGTTTTGCTGGCGGATGCAGCTCCATTCCTCTCTGATCACCAATAAATACGGGCATAAGGGATTCATTTACTATTCGGCAGGTTTCATGGTCCTATTTATTCTCAGGTTTTTATTCGTAACCGGTCTGGCGATAGCCAATATGCATACACTGAAAGCCGATCAATTATTATTGAATATCCTGGCATTAATTATAGCCATACCGGCGGTCTATCTTTTATATTCAGTTGTAAAATATTTCACCATTGAAAGAGCCCTGGGAATCGACCATTTCGACATTTTCTACAGTAAAAAACCTTTCGTTAAAAAAGGCATTTTTAAATTCACCGATAACGGTATGTATTTCTTCGGCTTGTTAGTATTCTGGATACCCGGTCTGTTATGTTCGTCTGAGGCTGCCTTATTGTTAGCCCTGTTCAACCACCTGTATGTCTGGGTACATTACTACACTACCGAAAAACCCGATATCCGCAGAATCTACGGCCATCGGGAAAGTACATAGTTTGCGGCGTATCGTTTCACAGGAACACAAACTTCACCCTATACAGAGCAACTATAAAACGCAGACACTCATTACAAGCCTCTCTCACGAAAAACGAAGTTGAAAAGGCCCCGGACAATTAAACAGTGACAGCGGTAGAATTTAGATCACTTGATAAAATGAGCCTATTTCGCAGGCAGGTTCTCTGCAAACGATATGCCGAGTCTCAACATGGCTAAAAGCTGATCCTGGGTCTCGACATAATCGGGCGACACCATAACCCATCCCTTCATCGGCCTACCGGTGATATCGAAAGGTCTGACATATTCACTTTTGAGTAAGTCCTGTGCCTTTTCTGCTGAAGTGCGGATAATTAAAAACTCTTTATATACCCCGAAACACATATTTCCATTCAGCAGATAACCGATACCGCCGAACATCTTCTTCTTGTTTATCATTCCAAGCCGGACTAGTAGGCTGTCTATTCTATATTCCAGGTCCAGATTGTAAGACATTTTTCCCTCCCGATGATTATCTGTATTATTTCCGTGTCAGGTGACCATACTCCATTTCTTTTATCGATAGATTATTTGGAACCTGTGCGCCCGGTCTATTTGATACTATTTTACCCGATTAACGTAAAAATAGCGGGGCTTTTTATGTTATAGTGAGGGATGGTTCAAAAGAAACTAAACCTGCCTGCGAGAGTCTTAGCCCCGCTCCTGCCCTATATCGTCATCGGGACAGGCCTGCTGGTCTTACACAATGCGTGGATGGCAATCCTGAGTTACCACCTGTGTATGGTGGTGATCCTGTTCTTTGCAGGGGGGAAAACATATTTCAAGCAAATTAATAGACCCGGTAATTGTTATATTCTTATTTTCACCGCTGCCCTTGGGCTGGCCGGAGGGCTGCTCCTTTACCTGATATGGCCCCTCTTAGCCGTACCCGGTGATATCGATCTTTATCTGGAAAATATTGGCCTGACAGAAGCGGCCTGGCCGTATTTCATAGCCTATTTTATAGTGATCAACCCGTGGATCGAAGAATACTACTGGCGGGGATATTTAGGCAGCAATTCGAAAAGGATAATCCTCAATGACCTATTATTCGCAGGATATCATATCCTGGTGTTGATGGGAAAAATGAATATAATCTGGTTGATTGCTATCTTTGTCGTACTCTCTCTGACAGCATGGCTATGGCGGCAGTCCAACAGGATGAATAAAGGGTTAATAACTTCGATAGTATCACACATTACCGCTGATATTTCGGTTATCCTTGCAATTTACTTCGGGACTACCGGAATATAACTGATCGGGAGTTACCAGGTGACACGTAGAAAAAGACCAACCCGGTTTTCCACATATGAAGTACAGAATTAGTTATAATAGAAACAGGTGACATATGCCGGTTGAAGCAAAATTCATTAATTTCCTGCATGCCCTCCAGCAACATAGAAGGCTGCCCCACGGCAGTCACACTCAGGTACATGAACATGATAATCGCCATGCGCATGAAATATTTCAATCATCCACACTCAATGCTTTAATCGGTGGAGCTTATGATGGCGACATGACGTACGGACAGCTACGCGAGTACGGCGATTTCGGCCTTGGCACCTTCAATGGTCTGGACGGGGAGATGATCGCCCTGGATGGTGTTTTCTACCAAATCAAAGCGGACGGCCTTGCCTATCCTGTTGATAATGCGCAGAAGACTCCTTTCGCAGTCGTTCAATTCTTCAAGCCGGATTTCAATGACGAGCTTGAACAGGAGATGGAATACGAACAGTTAAAGAGCTACCTGAATACGATGCTTCCGACCGGTAATCTTTTTTATGCAATCCGCATCGACGGTTTTTTCAAACACATTGAGGTACGCAGTGTCCCCGGACAGGTCCAACCATATCGACCTCTTGAAGAGGTATTGAAGACACAGACGATTTATGAATTATTGAACGTTGAGGGAACACTGGCGGGATTCCGTTTTCCTGATTACGCCGCAGGTATCAACGAACCGGGCTATCATTTACATTTTCTCACCAGAGAAGGAAAGCAAGGCGGACATGTATTTGAACTACGGTTAAAAAAAGCGAAAGTTGCAGTTGAGCACACTTCAAATTTCTATATGGAACTACCCGGCAACGACGGACATATCTAGTCCTGCTGCTGACATTACCGCGTTACTCCTGTAGTTTCAGCTTCATCGGCGTAAACCGTATGCCGTTTACGGTCTTTTCAGCATCAACTCCGGTGAAACCGAGCTTTTCGTATATTCTTACTGCATAAGGAGAAGAATTAACCGCAATTTCATCGACGGTATTATCGAACTGCCTGCATTTTTTTATTGCGGACTCAAGCAGTTTTTTCGCTATCCCTCTCCTGTGGTAGTCTTTCTTTACGTAAAGTAAAGCTATGTGATTGTTTGAGCGGGCCTCAATAATACCCGTCATTAAATCATCGGCTATGGCAATTAAGGCAAAACTGTTGTCCGCCAGTCTTTCCCTCATAGAGTCTGGATTTACATATTTCAAAAACTCGTCCACACCTTCATCGCTATAACCGGGCGCAATAAATTCATTAAAGCTTTCTGTTATCAGTTGACAGGCTCCTGCCTCTTCCCCCTCGTGCATTTCTCTTATTAATACTTTGTCACTCATATCCGTCGTTTTCCATTTTTGGATGTTCAAATTATGAAATAAAAAGAGGCCGCATGCAATAACTGAATTTGTAAACATCCTATTGCTTTTCCCGATATTACCATCTTAACGAAGCACTCCAGAACACTGCAGGTACTGATTTTATTATCGATCTCATATGTTTTCACACAGCTATCAATCGCCTTACAGTGTGCTGATACATGATACTATGTATATTGCCAGTATTAAACAGGGTTTGCTACAATTCGACCCATGAACATTTTGTGGTACGTCAATTCAATACTCGTCTCATGCGGGATAATCATTCTGGTATTCTCTTTTTTCTGCGCAACGCGAATAATTGCGGAACTGGAAGGCGGTAGCATAAAAGGCCGCTGGGTCCTGCTTCGTGTCCTGATCATTATCTTTATCGTGGGCTACACAGGTTTCCTGGCATTTATGCCGCATCAAGCAGAAAATTACAGCTTAATTATTTCTATCGTGTTTTTTTCAGGAGGAATTTTTGTACTGATAGCCTGTTTACTGATGCTGCAAACGATAAGAGATGTAAAACAGGTAAGTATTCTGAAACAGGAGAATGTTACAGACCCGTTAATGAACATCTATAACCGCCGATATCTGGAACAGCGGTTAAAAGAAGAGGTAATACGTACGAAACGATATAAAACACCGCTTTCATTGCTCATGATAGATATCGACTATTTTAAACAGATCAACGATCAACACGGACATCTGGCCGGAGATAATATCTTAAGCACTATGGGGCATATTTTAAAAGAGCAGATACGAAAAAGCGATTTAGTGGCGCGTTATGGCGGAGAGGAAATAGTCCTCATGCTGCCGAACACGAAGGAAAAGGACGCGACCTCACTGGCCGAACGCCTCAGGTACTTTATCGAAACGCATAATTTCAGCGCAACAAAAGACTGCGACCTGCATTGTACTGTGAGCATAGGCATCGCATCCATACAGGAAGATGAAAATTACGAAGCAACAGAGTTGCTGCATAGGGCAGACGTAGGACTTTATCATGCCAAACAGACCGGCCGCAACAGGATTTCCTTATATAATAAAAAGTACGAACAGGACTGAAATAAAATTGATATTCTCCAGATGCCGCCCCAAAGTGATAGGGATCGGCCTGTTTTTCTCCGGAATTAAGGTCCCCGGGGACTATAGCATCCTGAAAAACATTTACCGGTTGAAATTAGGTTTAGTGTAAGTATAGAATACAGGGAGTGAATAAACTTTGTAACTCAATAATTCGTTTGCAATATCAAACTGGATTTCCTGTGAACTCTTTGAGAGAGCAGGTATAATAATAATCCGAAATATTTTAAATCGTACTTGCCCTGCAAATTTATAATTGCCTGTGCAAAAGAAAAAAGGAGCTGACCATGAAATTTATGATAATAGGTTTAGGTCAATGCGGATCACGAATCGCAGATGAGTTTGTCCGTTTAAACAAGCGGGCACAATCGGAGCGTGGTGCAACCATCATAACGGGGTCATTTGCCATAAACACCGACAAGACCGACCTCACCGGTTTATCCAGTATAGGAGATGACTATACACACCGTATCCTGATCGGCGGGCGAAAAACCTGGGGACATGGAGTCGGTAAAGTGAACGAGATGGGCGCTGAGATGGCCAGAGAGGACGGCGACAAAGTCATCGATGCCATCAGAACATCTCCCTTGTTCTATCAGACACATGCCTTTTTGCTTTGTGCAGGCGCCGCGGGAGGTACCGGTTCCGGCGCTGTATCGATAATTGCGCAGTTGCTCAAGGAACGTTATGTGGGCAAACCGGTCTATGCCCTGGTTGCTTTACCCTTCGCGCATGAAGAGGGCTCCGAATTAAGAAGCGTCTACAATACCGCGGTCTGTCTGAAGTCCGTTAACTCTGTAGCCGACGGTGTATTTCTGGCTGACAACCAGCGCTATATCAGGAAAGATTCCAGCATGGCAAATAATTTAAACAGGATCAATGCCAAGATTGTCGAACCTTTCTATAATCTGATGTGCGCAGGGGAAATCACCAAGTATAAGCATGTCGGGTCCAAGACCTTAGATGCCGGCGATATCATGCAGTCTATCGACGGTTGGACCGCCATCGGAGTCGGCAGGGCGATTATACCCCAGGAATTTCGTTTGCCATGGGGATCGTCAAAGAACAATTTCAGAGATAAGAGTCAGGAAAATTTAAATGCGATACAGGCTATGGATGCATCATTCGGCGAACTGTCCGTTGGCTGCAATCCTGAAGATGCCGGAAGGGCGTTATATCTGCTCGCTGCGCCGGAGAAACATATGAGCATGGATGTCTCCAAAGGACTGGGCGACTACCTCAGAGAGAGGGCTGAAAATGCCGTCATACGTTCCGGAGATTTCCCGGGAGAAAAGAGCGTTATCGATGTCACTATATTGTTCTCGCAGCTTGCTTATGTTCAAAAGATAAGGGACTACTATGATAAAGCCATGTCCTTTTCCGGCAGCCAGAAAGACCGCTTGAAGGAAACTTCCAGCCGGTTGCGTGATATGGAAGATGCCGGCCGTGAATTGCCCAGCCTGATCTAACCGGTACAGAGTTTATCCGCGAAGTTGCTCGTGAACAACAACTAAAGACTTTTATGACGGGTCAATCACGATTGAATCGTGATTGACCCTTTTATCTTTTTGCGGCAGCCTTTCGGCTCGAATGACCCCATAAGTAAACAGACAAGGTCGCCCTGATGTCGAAGGTCGCGAAAGAGTCGGGAAAAGTGTGGCGGGCGGCATTTGTAGAACTATATTAGAGGATTCTATGATAACAAATCTGAAGTATGATCCCAAACTAAGAAATTTATTGCCGGATACTTTTACCCTGCTCAATTCTTCCGGTCTGGCGGTACATGAGAGTGTACGGGCTGTTGTTTTGCACGGTTCAAGGGGTCTCGCCGGTGGAGCCAGAATTGATTCCGATATTGACCTGAGTCTGATTGTCGATACCGGTACGATGGCTCAAACAGAACCTGAACGACACCTGGAAAAAGTCGCCATGTACACGCTGGACCAATGGCAGGGTAATGTAGAACCGGATATAGCGATTGTCTTTGATAAGCGAGGTTGCCTGCTGAAATGTTTTTACACGACAGCATGGAATGAAACATTATGTAATGGCGACGGAAAAGATTTTTTTGGTATATATAAAGTCCTGAAAAACTTCAAAGGACTCCTGGAAGATTCAGGCGTTCAGGTACAAAAAATGTATCCTTGCCTCTTGATCCGGCACCGTGAATAAAAATTTATTACGGGAGTCACTCATTATGCGTATCATCCACGGAAAAATTAACGTCAACGGGCGGAAGCAAACCGCCGGCAGGGGGCTTACTTTAACGAACGGAGTAGTAGTATTATAGTATCGGGGTGAGGAAATGTCGCTTATACCGGCATTTGAAATCGGTGTATGGTATGTCTGGATATTCATGGTTCCATTCCTGTTAATAAATATCCTCTTTGTTCTCCTGATGATAAAAAAAGGCGCACCCGGTGGTCCCTCACGAGTCCCCTGCAAGTCCAGGGCTACCCTGCTGGTAGCTACTGCCTCCAAAATAATATATTTACCTGCTATTATTTACTCTATTTTCCTGCCGTTGAAATCAGGGGAAATATGGTTCCATATCGGTCTTCCAATCGCAATAATTGGATTAATCGGGAGTGCTGTAGTTCTTATAAACTGGGCAGTCACTCCATCCGGTAAACCGGTTACAAGAGGGCTGTATCGATATTCCAGGCACCCTATTTATGTAACAGGAATTATCATGTTGCTGGGTGTGAGCATAATTACGGCTTCATGGGTTTTCCTGTTGTTTACTATCATATTCGGGGTTGGGGTAACCCGTACATATATCATAAATATCGAAGAAGCCCAGTGCCTCGGGCATTATCGTACTGCCTATCGTGAATACATGAACAGAACTCCACGATGGATAGGACTTCCTAAACAGTGAAATCAAACCAATAAAAAATATTTATTGCCGGTGGATTTGCACCGGCTTTTCATTCACATAAGGAGAAGGCACCCGTGCGTAATGTATATATGTTTGTTATAGAAGATTGATAGACTCGTTATAGTAACAGTGCTATACTCTGAAAAACGGTGACGAGGTGCAATTATAAAACAAAAGTTGATTACTGAGAATATCCTTAAATATGCCAAAGCTCTCGATGAAGCTATAGAGAAGCGCAATACAGAAGAAGTCATTTCATACTTCTCTGATAACTGTGAAATTGAACTATTTGGCATTAAACTTACCGGTAAAGAAGGACTTACAAGAGCTATTAACTGGATGTTCAAGTATTTAAACCAGATAGCTCTTACTCCGATTACAATAATGGTAGACCGGAACAACTTCTTCGAAGAATTTACCGTAAGGGCAAAAGTACGAGGAGGGAAAGAAATACAGGTCAATCAGTCGGAGGTGCTTACCTATGATAATGAATACAAGGTTACAAGCCTTCGATTGTATTTTGATCGTTTGGAGCTTGCTTCTGCTTATACTACGAATCCGATAGAGAAACTAATGGTTAATCTGATAAACAGAGCTTCGTTGAAAGATCTCTTGTAGAATAAGGCTCATAGTCAAGATATCAAAATAGTAGCAACTGGCTGGTGTGAACCGTTTAACCGGCCCATTATTTAATTCGTGAAGTGAAGCAGCACTTGCTATAAACAATCGGGAAAATAAAAAATGAACAGGCTGATAAAGAGATTCGGTACCCTTATAACAGCTTCATTTATCGTAATGGCAATCGGGATTATCGTTTTCCTGCTTACAATTCCTTTATACGCTAATTTCGGAATAGATACAGATATATTCGGATTAATCATCTTTACCATCGGTCTGGCACTGTGCATTACAGGGATAATTCACAGAAATAAGCTACGTGGATGGAAGTTAATAGTCCTGTCAATCATAGCCGCAGTCCTGTTTTTACCTGCATTGTCAGCAATTGTCTCCCTGGTTTACTTTCTTATTTCAGGCAAAGAATTGGGGAGTTAAGAAAAAAAGAGCTTTATCAATTTTTTTATACGAGTCATACACACCGTGTTACCCTGCACATTTGTTCATGTACCATCTATGTCAGACGACCGTAAGCCACGCTCGTGGACAACAGGCTATCTGTTATCTTTGTACACGGTATATTTATTATCCCGGCAGAATCGGGAAAGGCGGGGGTAGCCTCTCTTATTGGAGACCATTTTACCGAAAAACATTTTTTTCACGTATAAGATATTCAACTACCGCATATAGAGTGATATAATCATCCCAGACGATTGAATTATAATTATAATATTCATCTCGATCATTTGTAAGGTACGACGAGCGTACCAGGAAGGCTTGATGCAACAACAGTCTAATTGTCCTAACTGTAATTCTGTAGTCGATTATGGTACAAAATTCTGCAGTAATTGCGGGACACAATTAAACTGGCCAATACCGTTAAATCAACCTCCACAACAGCAGCAATATAGCTACCCTCAGCAGAATTACCGGCAAGCAGGTCCGCCATATAGCTTTGAAGCTGAGGGAATAAATGGACAACTTGACCTGTTAGAGGACACTATAAGAATACGCAGAAAGGGAGTACGATCTTTTCTTACATAGGGATTAAAGGGAGAAAAGGAAATATCGATTTCGCAGATATCCGCGATTCAATTCAAAAAAGCCGGGCTTGTTACAAATGGCTACATACAGTTTTCTTTCATAGGAGGACTGGAAAGCAAGTCTGGTATTTTAGGCGCAACAATGGATGAAAATAGTGTCTTTTTCAATAAAAATCAGGAACCGGCTTTTGCCGCAATAAGAGAGGAAGTCCAGAGAAGAATATCACAATTCAGGCAGGGCACCAGACCGGGGTCGAATATAAATGACCTGGAACAATTAGCATCACTGAGAGACAGAGGAATCATTTCAGAACAGGAATTCAATATTAAAAAGCGCCAGATATTGGGAATATAAACAGTTTTTGGAAACCCTTCGCTTCGAACGACTCCACATATGAACATTTAAAGTCACACCGATATCATATATCCCGATACAGCAGGTCCTGGCATAGCCGGGCAATCGGGCAAGTCGGGAACATCGGGACAGTGACCACCTGAGAACCCGGATAAGGTAGAACTGCAGCAGCTAAATGCAACCTTTCAGGTAATAATGCGTTCTGATACAGGACGAAATGGACTTAGATCAGGAAAAACAGCTAATCGAACGAGCCGGAAACGACACCGGAGCTTTTGGCGAATTCTACGACAAATACTATAATCAGATCTTCGGCTATATCCTGAGAAGGACGGCTAACATCGGAAGCGCTCAGGATATAACCTCTGAAGTGTTCTACAAGGCTATAAAAAATATCGGAAAGTTCCAGTGGCGCGAAATACCTTTTTCCGCATGGCTCTTTCGCATTGCTACCCATGAAATTGCCAATTACTCCAGGAAGAATAAACACAGGCACTTCAGCCTTGAAGAAATGTCCGATTCTATTAACATCCCGGACGATTCGTCGGTTGAAGATGAGTTGATCGAAGCTGAAGCGGAGCTGATAAGACATGCAGAGTATCTCGTTCTGCACAAAAACCTGTCCGAACTCTCTATTAAATATCAGGAAGTGATTACATTAAGGTTTTTTGAAAACAAGCAGATCAAAGAAATCGGCGAGATACTGGGCAAGCAGGAAGGAACGGTAAAATCCCTGCTGCATCGGGGTTTGAAGCAACTGAAAAAACTGATGGAATAAATGCAACCTTTCAGCGGGAGCCCGGTTATATTATTGGAGGATAGTTATGAAGGAAGAAGATTTAATCAAAAAAATAAAAAACGTCGAACTTCCTGACATCAAGATTGAAAGCCATCGACGCCGGCTGAAAATGGCTCTGCTTGATACTGACTATCTGAAAAAACGCCGGGAAAATACCATTTGGGAACCGGCGAAGTCCACATTAAAAGGAGTGAGAGATACCATGATAAGAGGTTTAGTTTCGCGACAGCCAGTCTGGAAAACAGCGACTGTCGGTGTTCTGGCAGTGGGACTGGTGCTCGGCCTGAGCCTGACGATTCCGTCGCTCACCGCAGATTCCGTTTATGCACAGGCTTCGGAGATCGTCCGGAACAGCCCGGAGGTACACAAGGTCCTCGGTGATGACGAAGTAATAGAGGTGACGATAGTAAATATAGAAGACCATGAAGGGACGGTAATTGCCAAGAGTGAAACGGGCACCATTTCCGCCATGATCGACTTGAATACCAACAGTGTATCTCAGGTAGCAATAATTAAAGTCGACGAGCAAAGGGCTATCGAAATAGCCGGAGCCGACCCCGGAGTTCAAGACCTTTTGAACTCGGGAGCCACAATAGGTGACGTCTCAACCATGTTTGTCTGCGGAGAAATGGGTAATGTAAAAACAGGAGAAACAGAAGGCTTCTCGGAAACATTCGTTATGGTCGAAATAACAGGAAGCGAGAAATTTTACACCGCCTATATCGACATGGATGAAGGCAGAGTGACAAAATTAACAGAAACGTCCCTCGATACTATACGTATAGAACCGCCTGCGGGGTCGGCGGAAATCAATTTCCACGCAGTCCCGGATACCGAAGCAGTGTCTGATGGAGAAAATAACCCGCAGTGAGCGAGTCCACGCAAAAATAACCCGCACATCACCGGACAATCAGGTAACGACCAAGAAAGGCAAGCACTTTTAAGAAGTGCTTGCCTTTTATTATGCAGGATTGCTTCGTATAACCCTGCAAGCAAACCTCCGGCACGCGACTGCCCGCCTCCAGACAACACGTAGAAACCCGGCATAGTCGGAGCAGTCAAAGAAGTCCGTAAATTCGGGACCCGCGAAAAGAATGACAACATAGATATCCTTATACATGAATTATCGCATTTACAGACAAATAAGCCTGCCGGAATATACTTACGGAACCATATGTGGTATAACTAACTTAATAGAGGAGTAAAACGATGAGTAAGCTTAATAAGAAAAAACACGTCAAGACCGACCATGTCAACAAGTATGCCAGCGGGCATAAAGAGAAGGACAAAGGTAAATAGAAGTAGACCGGAGGATATTTCCTGTTTAGAGAGGGCATCTGAATAAGATGCCCTTATTCTATTTTTGTGGGAGTCATTTTTTTCATATGCCCCCGCATATGAACAGATGAGGTCACCCGTCGCGAGTGCCTTTCGCAACAATTTGAACCGCAAACAACGAGCTTATTTTGATAATATGGTATCTGTGTCTGATGGTCGCAAGTTTTTTCCTGAACAACGGACCAACTGCTACCGGTATTCACGGCTGTGTGTTATCCTTGTACCCGGTACCCGGACAGGGGGAACACGATGGCAAGATCATACCTGGAAAAATGTGATAAATTTATGCGCGGTGGGCAGCATGGGACTTATTGAAGAGATGTTAAAACAATCGCGAAAACCGGCGGGAAGGTTCGGTGCATTTTATGCCGGACTGATGAATATCGGACACCGTGACATTACCCGATGGGGACTAAACTGCGTTCCAATAAATATAGATGATACGATCCTGGACGTCGGCTGCGGCGGAGGTAAGACCGTTAATACCCTGGCGAAAATAGCAACGGAAGGAAAAGTATATGGTATTGACTACTCCGAAGTCAGTGTTGCAGTGGCAAGCAACACCAATAAGAAACTCATCGATGCAGGGCCGGGTTGAGATAGTACACGCTTACGCAGAGTCTCTCCCGTTCGCCGATGAAGTGTTTAACCTTATCACAGCGATTGAATCCTGTTATTTCTGGTCTGACCTTGTTACTACTCTTAAGGAAATACGACGGGTATTAAAACCCGGTGGTTCGGTGATACTTATCAATGCATGTTACCGGGATGAAAGGTTTGAAAAAAGGAACTCGGATCTGGCAAGAAAAGGCGAATTCACCTATCATCTGCCGGACGAGTTCAGGACTTTTCTGAAAGAAGCGGCGTATTCCCCGATACAAATTGAGGTACTTGAAAATAAGAATTGGATCGCTGCCCTGAGGATAAACGGCAAAACATAGAAAAAGGAGAGATGATTCGTTATTGATTATCCTATATACATGATGAATATTTAGTAGTATAATCCTGCTACGCAGCATAGAGGCACTTGTATGCAAAAGAAGATTGCAGAAATTATTGATATAAAAATTTTAATTAAAAATTTTTTCAATTTTCTAACCACTACAACTATTCTTATCATTATTCTGAATTCGATTATCGCTTGTACCAAGCCACCGGTAGCCGGTTTTAATGTTGATAGAAATATTACAGAAGTCGGCAGCCCAGTACAGTTCACAGATCAATCTACGGGTGAAATCACCACATGGTCCTGGAGCTTTGGTGATGGTTCCGGAAGCAACGACCCGAGCCCCGTTCATACTTATACAAAAAAGGGACAATATCAGATATCCCTTAAAATATCCAACCCGGCAGGTACCGATGAAATAATGTCTAATATTTCAGTTTTGGAACCACCCGTAGCTAATTTCTCCACGTCACAAACAAATATTATGATCAACACAAAAATCACTTTTGAAGATGAATCGACTGGCGATATTGATAATTGGGCATGGGATTTCGGTGATGGCACAACCAGTACACTAAAAAATCCATCTCATATTTATGAGAATGCGGGAACATACACTGTAACCCTTGAAGTGAACAATCCAGTCACTTCGGATATTGAGACCAAAGACGACTATATTGTTGCGTCAAGCTTATATATTAACAATATGATTTTTTGCTCTGATGTGAGGGGGTCAGGAGAATATACATGGAGGAAGAATGATTGTTTTACAAGTGGTGAGGATGTTTGGATTTACTTTGAAGTCGCCGGTTTCGAGCAGCGTAAAACAGATGATGGTTTTGAGGCATTGGTAAACTTTCAACATGTAAAGTACTACGATAACAAAGGAGCCATTCTCTTTACATCCACAGACATTCGTGAAGAACACCTAACAGGCGATATTTTACCTTCTATTTTGCCTTTCTGGTTATTAGTAGGTAAGGCTAAAAAAACAACACAATTCCCTGTATACACTGTGGAAGTGACCGTTGAGGATAAGTTGAATGATCAAACTGCTACGCGCTCAAGAGGATTCCTGTTAGAATAGACATGAATGGTTTCAGAGCAAGAATTCAATATTAAAAAGCGCCGGATATTGGGAATATAAGCAGTTTTTATGTAAACTATTCGCTTAGAAACGGCTCTATTTTAGTGGGAGTCATACGCTTCGTATGACCGTACAAGCAAATCTCTTGCACACGGCTGCCTCGATTGCATCGGGGCAGCACATAGGAAAAATTCAATAAACGCCTTAAGCGTAAATCTTTATTGTGATATACTCATATTGATATACGCACTATAACGTACTCCGGTCCGGCCAATCGAGTCAGGTAACCCGCGCGGAAACCGGGAGGCAAGAATTGAAGCTAAGCATAGCATTGTTGGTGATAGGAGTCCTCATATTGATTTTCATAATTCCCTATTCACTGATAAGCATCATTTCTGGCTTCAACCAAATGGAACAGGGTGAAGTTTCCGGTGGTGTCTCAGGATACCTGTTAATCATTGGAGTTGCTCTTGGATTCGTGCTCACTGTAATCGGTGCTACTAAAATCTACCTTAAAAAATGAACGGGTAATCTTCCTTTAACTCAATCATCATTAAGTCTGTTTTTTTACTTACTTGCTACAAGGACAAGCTTCTGCACAAACTTCCCCGATATCCTTAAGCCAGTCATAACTGGAGGCATACCACAGGAAGCCTTTGAGCTTATTGGTATATAATTCATAGTCCCATATGGTTTCCCTTCCACCTTACAGTTCAACAAAAATACATCAATAGATTACTTCATATCATGGGAGTCATTCACATCGAATGACCCCGCATTACCCGTGTGCCCGTTCTATTTGTTACCATTGTAACCGGTTCATACCGTACCCAGGGCCATCTCGCTGAGGTGACACATGGAAAAATGTCATAACTATTTAACGTACTATGTCTCGATTATATTACTTCTACATGTTTAGACTGTTAGTATATATTAAATCGTAATTATAGGAGAAAGAAAAATGGCAAAATTAGATTCAGAAACTGGAAAATTAAATGGAGCGATTTCCAAACGAACACAATCTGTAAATCCTAAAACCGGCCAATGGGTTAAACGTGATACAGAAACGGGACAATTTAAGAGTGTAAAGAAAACTGAAGGGCCTTACAAAAGCGTCACAAAGAAATAAGGTTTTTCAAATACATTATAGATGTTCAGTTTCACTAGATTCTGTACAGCCCTTTATTTATAGGCAGTCAGATAATCAAGTTGTTTATGAAGATTGCCTATAAATAAAGGTACCAAGAAGAACCAATCCTGAAACTATCCCACCCCCCTATTTCCCCAATCTATTCACCGGACTGTACTTTTTATGGCTCTCAAT
>CAZAIO010000048.1:0-19474 GCA_964485235.1 uncultured Dehalococcoidales bacterium | reverse complement strand
AACGCGCAGGCAGCGGAGCAGCAGAAAGCCGCAGCCGAAGAAAAGGACAAAGGCTTCGCTTCGCTTTCCGCGCAGCATGAAGGCGCGGTCAATGCCTACCGCGACCTGGTGTTGAAAAGCAATCCCCTGTTACCGGCCGACATGATCACCGGCGCCACCGTTGAAGAGATCAATGCCTCGGTTGAAAAGGCGAACGGAATCATCGGCAGGGTAAAAGAAGGTCTTGAACTGCAAAACCATCAGCAGACGCAGCAGACGACCATCCCTGCAGGAAGCCCGGGCAGGGCACCGGCCGACCTGTCCAACATGACCACCCGGGAGAAAATCAACTACGGCCTGGACCAGGCTAAAAAGAAATGAGACTGAGACTGAGATTGAGGCGTCAATGAAGGTCTAAATCTTTATCTCAATCTAAATCTTAATAATGAAAGGAGAATAACCTATGGCAATCACATTACCGGAAGCAGCAAAACTCAGTAACGATGCGTTACTTGTGGGCGTGATCGAGGAAGTGATAAAAGACTGTCCCTTGCTCCAGAGCATGCCCTTTATAGAGATCGTGGGCAATGCGCTCACGTACAACAGGGAGTCTACGCTCCCCAGTGCCGAATGGCACGCCGTCAATGACGACTGGACCACATCGCCGCCGGTCACCTTCAGCCAGCAGACGGCCACGCTGAAGATCCTCGGGCAGAACGCCGATGTCGACGAGTACATCAAACAGACCCGCTCCAACATCCAGGACGTGGAAGCGGCGATCATCGAGCTTACCGCGAAAGCGGTCCGGCATGAGCTGGAGGAGAAGTTTATCTACGGGGACATTACCGCGGACGTCAATCAATTTGATGGCTTGAGAAAGATCATTAACACCGGCGCCGCCGGCAACCAGGTCGTCGCCATGGGCGCCACCGGCGCCACGCTCACACTGGAAAAGCTCGATGCCCTCATCGATGCGGTGCTCGGCGGGAAGCCGGACCTGCTCATGATGAGCCGCCGCAGCCGGAGGAAGATCAACGCACTCGCCCGGGCAGCAGGCAATAACCTCGAAGTCGGCCAGGGCAAGCTCGGCGAGTTCGTGCAGCTCTACAACGGCATTCCCATCGCCATCAATGATTTTATCAAAGACACTCATACCCTTGCGGGCAGCGTTGAAACGGCCATCACCGGGGGCGCCAGCTCCACGATATACGCTTTCCAGTTCGGCGAGGATGGGCTGTGCGGGCTCACCAGCCCCGGAGGTATGCAGGTGGTACCCATCGGCCAGATGGAGACAAAGGACGCCACCCGCACCCGGGTAAAGTGGTACGTCTCCCTCGCCCTGTTCAGCACCAAGAAGGCCGCCGCGCTGATCGGCGTCCAGGACTAAACCGGCCGTCATTGCGAGAATTAAAACAACCTGTCATTGCGAGGAATGAAATGACGAAGCAATCTAGGTGGAGTGGCGGTGAGATTGCCGCGCTCCGCTCGCAATGACAATTAATTAATATAAACGAAAGGAGCTAACCAATGGCATTTGCAGACGACGGAATAAGTCGCAAGATAGAAAATTCAAACGTGGGGCCCGGAGCTCCCACGGTCACACTGGCGGAGGATTGCAAGCGCGGCGATGTCCTGGGCTATAGCTCGGGCTGGAAACGCGCCCTTGCAACTGTAGGCGGTGTGATACAGGGGCGTGTCGTCGCCCTGCAGGAAGGCGAGTCCGGTGATGAGGTACCGGTCTCTCCCTGCCCTGTGGTGAGCGGCTACACCGGCGCCACGCCCGGAAGCCCTGTTTATGTGGCGGAAGGATCGGACTATGGCAAGATCACCCAGACCGCGCCGAGTACCAGCAGCGACGCCAATACTCCGATAGGTATTGCCCTGTCCGAGACAAAGGTCCTGTTTCATCTGAATGCCCGGGCAGACAGTACGGCTTAATAACCGAATAACCATTACTTTTTCTGTGGCGGGGGTGATACCTCCCACTCCCGCCACAACATATTGTAGGGGCGAACGGCGTTCGCCCGAATAAGGAAGACCTCGTAGGGGTGACCGGCGGTCACCCTGGCAGGCCTCGTAAGGGCGCATCTTCAGATACGCCCGGGGTGTGGTGAGGTGATAACAAGAAATCACTGAATAGAGGTGAACTATGACAGATATACTCTTTGATCAATACGGCCATCCGGTCAGGGTACTGGTGGACCCGGACCATCCGGAGAAGCTCTTCGATGATTACGGCCGTCCCGTCGTGGTGGTGAAGGATGCCAGCGGGCTGGACCTTGCTGCTGCTAACGCTATCTCTATTCTGGCAAGGCGCGGGATCTGGATACCCTGGCTCAATCACGCTTCCACTTCGGCAATATCGGCGGGCAGCGGGGTAAG
The DNA here is from genome assembly GCA_964485235.1 of uncultured Dehalococcoidales bacterium. Taxonomy (GTDB): domain Bacteria; phylum Chloroflexota; class Dehalococcoidia; order GIF9; family UBA5629; genus CAZAIO01. The sequence goes on along the minus strand of CAZAIO010000048.1, from coordinate 17,113 downwards.
CTACCCCACACTTAATACGTCCCGCATCTATACCGGCGCTACCGCAAACAGTAAATATATTATTTATTCCTTCCTTCTGACACTCCAGGGCATTGCTTATACCGGTTTTGATTTCGATAAGACTTTTATCCTGGCTTTCACCTATGCGGCATATCACTCTGATCCGCAGGCAGTTCGCCGGTTGCAGTTGAAATCACAGGCAACGCCGGATGAAAACCAGCTCGCAGCCAGAGGAGTCGGTTTTCAGGTAACCAATTATGCGCTGGCAGCAGAGTCATTCGGCACCGAAAGAGGGGAGCTCGATCTGGAAACTACGCTCACCGAGTATATCCCGGTCAGCGTTGTTATGGTCCATACACCGGGAGTAAGCGAGGCTTGGTATGTAAACGACGTGCTCAAAGCCACGCAGACAGATCCCGCCAAAATACCGTCGGGCGTGGCCAGCGATGTCAACTGGGTGCACGCCATTAAAAACGGCGTTACCGGCGGCGTCAATGCCGGATCCATATATGGTAATTTCCAGCTCTGGCAATCGAAATCGTAACTGTGGCGGCGACCGGCGGTCGCGCGATGAAGGAGGCAATATGCACAAAATAACGCTCACCAACAAGATAACCTGCGTGGAACTGGAGCAGGAGATAGGACTGGAACGTGGTGATATCACTTCGGTCGCGGAGCATTCCGGCGGGATAGTCGATGTCTATTTCCTCACCGAGCCCACTGTCGACCAGAAAACCACTCTCCAGACGGTGCTCAACAAAAGGATCATGTCGGAGGAAACTGAATAATGGACATCGCCGACATGCGGGACCTGGTACGCCTTGACTTGAAGGAGCTGGACTCCGGTACTTACCGCTGGACCAACGATGAGCTGGACCGCGCCATAACCCGTGCGATTGCCGAGTACTCCCGTTACTCCCCGCAGCAGATGAAAACAGCGGTGGCCACCGTTGCCGATGATCCGGACATCGATATCTCATCGCTCACCGGCCGCGTGTCTGTAGATCGCGTGGAGTTCCCGACCGGCAGTACTCCCCGGACATTTGTCCGGTTCGAGCTGTACGGCGATACCGTGACGCTTCTGGAAACGGTCGGCGACGGCACGAACTGTAATGTCTACTGGACGGCGATGCATGAGCTGGGGAGCAGCAGCTCCACGCTGCCCGCGAAAGACGAGGACCTGATCGCCCTGGGCGCCAGTGCCTATGCCGTGCTGCAGCAGAGCCAGTTCTCCGTTAACCTGGTCGGCTCAGGAGGCGAAAATGTCGATCGCGATTATTTGACCTGGGCTCGCAACCGCCTCGCTGATTTCCGGAAAGGCTGCAAAAAAGCCGGAGCAAAGCTCAAACAGGGAACGCTCTACGCGGATAATTGATTAATGCACGACATCGTAAGGGCGTATCTTTAGATGCGCCCCGGTGGGGATGGGGTGAACGATGAACTGATTACCAGTCACCAATGACTGAACAGAGGTGAAATATGACAGAAGAAAATATGCAGGATGATTTCTGGTACTGCCAGATCCAGCAAGACCAATGTAGGGGCGTATCTTTAGATGCGCCCGGTGGGGAGAATGGAACAGAGGACTCGGTAGGGGCGACCGGCGGTCGCTCTCTTGAAAAGGATGGTTTACCCTGGCAGGCTTTTGCCGTGTTCGGCGATCGCGCAGACCCGGGTACCTGGTTCCTGCCTCACCATACGAAAGCCGTAAAGAAAGCAGTCAAAGGCAAGATAGGCTACGAGCACACGGTGGACTGGAAAGCCATGCCCCGGATGGTGTACCTGCTTTCCCGTTTCGGCAGGATGGAGGCAAAGCTCCCGCTGGACCCGGAGCAGGTCCTGCAGGCGGCAACGCACCTTGCCGTCCACTATATCGAGGCTAATAAGCCGGTACCGGATGCCATTGCCGCGATTTCATACATGGGTAAATAAATGTCTATTTGTGTCCAATGGTATACCTCGTAGGGGCGTATCTTCAGATGCGCCCCGTAGGGTAGCTGGGATGAACTAATCACCAATCACTAAAACGTAAGGAGAAATAACAATGAACGATTTTATTAACCGTTTTATGACAGGCAAAAAGAAGATCTCCACTGCGGCATTGATCCCCATCGTCGTTGCCGGTATCCAGATTATCGTCGGGGATCCGGAGCAGGCAGAGACACTGATCGAAATGGTGCAGGAGTTCCTGCCCACTATCGTTGCCCTGGTCGGCGGCCTGGGATATGCCATCATCGAGGGCGTTAACGACAACACCAAAATAAAGGTCAATGCCGGTTCAGGTACCTCAGGTACCGCCGCGATCAAACAAGACGTCGTAGGGGTGACCGGCGGTCACCCTGATTATGAATCGCAAGACGTCGCAGGGGCCCCGATGGAATCGGGGGCTGGTCACCCTGCTCCGGAGCAAAAGACCTACGCCGTGCCCTTCGATGTCACGCAGGTACGTTTAAATGACGATCCGTTCCTCTCCTATGAACAGTTCGAGGACTATTTTTATTCTCTGGACCTGCGCGCCTTTAATCCGGAGATCGCCTTTGAATTCGCCGGTCAGGTCCTTGACGAAGGGTTCCGCAGGGCGGGGCTTGCCTGGAAGGACCTGTTCCGGAAAGCCGGTGTCACCGCGGATGTAAGGCTACCCGTTGCCGCGGACTTCCAGACATCGAAGACCTCCGGCAATATGCTGGACCAGCTCACCGAGACAGCGGAACAGGAGTTCAATACGTTGATACCACAGGACTGCAGCAGGCTTGCCTACAACGTCCACAATATCAACCAGATCGTGATTGCCTTTTCCACACTGTACTCGATACAGAACGTATTCAAACTGCTTACCGGCAAGACGATCAACTGGAACAAAGTCGCCACGATTATGGACATCCGCCGCGTCGGCCTGGGTTCTGTGTGATGCAAAATGATGCGTGTCGTAGGGGTCCCGATACATCGGGATGTCCGCCCTTATAGGGGCACCTTATAAGGAAGAATAGCACAATATATTGTGATTGCTGATCAATAGTAGACCACAACATATAGCATGTCATTGCGAGGAGCCCCGATAGAATCGGGACGACGCGGCAATCCCGGTGGGGTGAAGAGGTGAAATCTTAGGGGCAGGTCCCTATGCCTGCCCGACAACAAAAGAAGGTAAACAACCATGAAAACATTATCGTCAACCCTGCTCGCCGCGCAGAAGTCGGCATTGCGCAGCCCTGCCGTGCAGGTCTCCTGTGCCGGGCAGAACCACCCGGACGCTGCAGCATCGATGCAGTGGAATATGCTCCAGTGGGAGCAGGTCTACTCCGGCTCCCTCACGCCAACGTATCACGGCGTCGCCGTCACCAAATCAGGCGCCACCGTCTACCTGCACCGTGTCCGCCCCGGATATTACCAGCGAAAGACCGATCCGGACGGGTCTACCAACTTCGGCACCGGCTGGTCCGCAATAAGCACCGGCAGCCCTGTGGCCGTCGCGGGGTATAGCTCCAACGTGATCATTGTCTCTGATCATACGGTATGGTATCCGGACCCGGGCATCAGCCGCACCGGTATATTTTTCTCGCTGTCCACAGATCACGGCGCCACCTGGTCGGCCGGAGGCTGCATAACGGAAGCCGTCAGGGGCAGGACGGCGGTCTGCGTTTTCCCCAGGGTGCATACGGCAGGCTGGGCGATCGCCATTGCGGACAGCGCGGACGGGTACCTCCGCCTTGCGCTCACAGGGCTCACGCCGACCTGGGTGACCCCCTTCATCACCAATACCGATGAAGAAGTCCACCATATCACCGGGTATTACGACGGCGATTACAACTTCATTTGCCTGGTCAAAAAAGACTCCCACTACTATATCAAGCGGGTGATCTACGGCAACGGTTATCGCATCACTGCAGGTGTATGGTCGACCTTTGTGTCCATCGGCACCGGCAGCGCCGCGCTGGACAGCGAAGGTTTGCTCCGCCAGTACATCGAACGGCAGGACCCGTCGCTCGGCCTCGCGGAGATAAAGGAGCTGGGACAGATATATACCGAATACCCGATCAAAAGGTCGCAGCATCTCCGGACTCATTACCCTATTCCCGGGCTGGGCGATTACTACGGGAACTTCTATAGCTCCACCCGCTGGGCGAAGACCAACGCCATACTCACCGCCCGCGCGGTCGATAACCTCGACCTCGATGCCCCTTTCGTCTGCAAGCCAACCGGCCAGCCCCCGTTATTATCGGTCTACCGTGAGCAGGACATGTGGTTCTTCCGTCTGCGCCCCGGGACAGACTTTTACGATGGAGACTGGTATAAATCATTCCGCCATGACGGGAGTTGTCCTTACGGTCTGGCGCTGGCCACCGATGGGACGTACATCTGGGCGAGCGGTGTCAATGATGTCTGGCGCGCGCGGATCCCCGGCACTGCCTGGGATGTGCCCTCGTTCAGCAGCTCGGCGACAAGCGCGCTGGACATAGAGCAAAAGTATATACTACGTATAGTCGAGACTATACGGCGCCATGCCCGCAGTGAGCTGGACGTCACGCTCGATGTATCCGGAGGGCTGCTTGCCACGCTGCCGACAAGCCAGGTGCACCGCGGCGCTGCCATCACGCTGCAGGCCGGGTATAAAACAACCGCAGGCAATGAGTACGCCGCCGGCAATACCTACTTTATCGAGGACTGGACCCGCTCGCGCGGCCCCAATATCTCAAGCCTCACGCTCCACGCAATCGATGCCTGGGGACTTCTGGAGCAGTACTCCGTCCCCGCGCCCTGGGAAGTCAATTTTATAAGCAACACACATACCGTTTATCAGATTATAAATAAGGTAATACAGTGCATCGGCGGCAGCCTGGACTATGTTTCCCGCAGCACGCTCATGACGTCGCTTTACCCCCGGATGGAGTTCAGCTCCGGGGAGACCGGCGCCGGTGTGCTCCGCAGGCTGCTCCAGCTCGTCCCGGACGTGCTTATCTTCAACGGCTTCAATGCATACATAATCTATCCTCAGGATGGTGACAGCTATTCCTATGCGTATCATTTCCCTGCCGCATTATCCGGACAGCACCCCCTCTTTGCGGGCAGCTACCGGCAGAAGTCACACGGGGTCAACCATGCATATGTGATCGGCAAAGACACGGAAGATTTCGCTGTGTATGGTGAGGACGATAACGCCGGAGAGATAGCGAACGTCGGTGAAAGGTTGCAGTTTATACTGCAAACGGACCTGCTCACCGCGGCACTGGCGGAAGATGTTGCAGAGGCAGCGCTGGAAAAGCAGCGCATCGATGCCGCGTACGGCTCTGTGCAGCTCCCACCGAACTGCGGGCAGGAGCTCTGGGATGTGGTCCGCATCACGGACACGCCCTGCGGCCAGGCGAATGCGGACTACCGCGTCACCGGCCTGCTCCTGGTCTACGATGCCAAAGACCAGGCGTATTATCAGCGCCTTACCCTGGGAGCCCCGTAATCCGTCAGGAAACCTTATAACTCCATGAAGGGAACAAAGTCATAACGTGAGCGGTATTAGCAGGTGATGATCTGTACTATATTATGGTCTATAGTACGCTACGGTCCCGGGCAACCGGGCCCGGACCGGCACGGAATGAATGCAGATGCAACGTAAGTGACGGACAAAAAATACGCACAGGAATTATGGACTGAAAATGAAAGTTGAGCAGGGAACTAATATTGCGGGATACGCTGTTTATTCCGGAGGCTGCATGCCGGGACTCAATGTGATCAGACCGCGGCGTATTGCCGTGACAACCGCCTGCGTCCGCGCATTCGCATCCAGTTTTCGAAGTATAGAGGTAATATGATTTTTAATTGTCTGTTCGCTGATATTCAAGCTTATGGCGATTTGCTTGTTGAGATAGCCCTGCGCCATATAGCTGAGTATCTCTGTCTCTCTGGGGGTCAAAGGAGACACAAATGATTCCAGTTCCTTGCCCCAGGCAAGCTCCTGAAACTGTTCCAATACCTGTTTAGCGACCTTAGGGCGCGCGAGAAACGTATCGTTAATAGGATGGCCGCCTGTTGCCGCTTTACGGATAGTATCGAGCAATTCTCTGGAAGGGACATCCCTGTTCAAATAGCCTGCCGCCCTGGCCTTAATCGCTTCGAAAAGCTCATCGTTGTTAGTCTGGGGCGTAACTATTATTATCGCAACGCTGGGGAGTTGTTGTTTGATTGCTTTCGCAAGGTAAAGGCCATTATCAGGTGGAAGATTAATGTCCAGGAGTATCACGTCCGGTACGATATTACCGCATATCGCCAGTAACTCTTTATCAGACTCAACCTCACCGCAGACCTCTATATCAGATTCCTGACTGAGGACAGCACGAATACCACCCCGAAAAAGGGGCTGTTGATCCGCTATTAACACCTTTATCTTTGCAGGTGCTTCAACCAATAGTCGCCTCGGTGTATTTTTTAAACTCCAATTTAATCGAAATCAAGTGTATCAGGTTATTAATTAGCCTGTCAACTACTTATATATACAAAAGAAATATATTTGGAAGTACCCGACTGCCGTGAACTTCGTATCGGGCTATATAACATTATTTAAACGTACTTGACTGTAATAAACAAAAATACAGGTGTGACACTTCCTTAATAACTCTATTCAGTGGCAAACAGTTTCCGCTCTCCTGTCGGACGCTTGACAAAAAGTCAACGGAGCAATACACTCAACAGTGTTTCACGAAACATTTTCTTCCCGCAATAGATTAGACTTTTCTTATTAATATAAATAAGGCAATAACATGGACACCGTCTTTGTGTTCAAAGGAGCGATTATCCGTATCCGGAGCTTTCCGGAAAACAGAATAATAATCTCAATTATAAGGGAGTAACTATGAACACCGAAACAGATATCATCGTTGTAGGCTCCGGGGTATCCGGACTTGCCGCCGCAGTGACCGCCGCGGAAGGCGGCGCAAGGGTAATAGTATTTGAAAAGCAGCGTTCTCTGGGAGGGACCTCCAACTTCTTCAGCGGCATGTTTGCTGTGGAAAGCGAGATGCAGCGCCGGAACTATATGAACTACAGCCGTGATGAAGCGTTCCATAACATAATGGATTATAGTCACTGGCGAGCGAATGCCCGGCTTATACGGGCTTTTGTAGACCAGTCAGGTGATACTATCAGCTGGCTCCAAAAACACGGGGTCGTCTTTATTAGGGCAGGAATCAATATGCCCTATACACCTCAAGGGTATCACGCGGTCAAAGACAAAGGTGAAGCGGTGGTAAAAGCGCTGGCAACGGCGGCAAAAGAGAAGGGCGTCATTTTAAGACCGGCGACACCGGTGAAAAAGCTGATCAAGGAAGGCAATCGTATTGCCGGTGTCATTATCGAACAGGACGATGAGGAAGTAACGGTAACTGCAAAAGCAGTCGTGATCGCCAGCGGAGGATACGCTAATAATAAAGACATGATAAAGAAATATTCCGGGTTCAATCTGGGAGTCGACCTGTTTCCCATCGGCAACCAGGGCAAAACGGGTGACGGTATTCTTATGGCATGGGAAGCCGGTGCCGCCGAAGAAGGAGTCGAAGTTCTGGAGCTTAATCGCGCAGGTCCGATCGTACCAGGCCTTGAACCCAAGAACCCCATAGAAATGGTCGCCACTCAACCGGACCTGTTTGTAAATCCTCACGGTGAGCGGTTCTGCGACGAAGCCATCTCATTTTATGACACGTCATCAGGCAACGCCAACGCGAGATACGGCTACACGTTCAGTCTTTTCGACGACTCGATCATAGAACAGGTGCTTGAAAAGGGAATCGAAAAACAACTGGGCTGGGAAAACCTTCCCGGGACCCGCCCGGTAGGTGTTCATCAAATGATAGAGGACGCTGTCGCGCAGAATTCAACAGAGATCTTCGCAGGGGAATCTATAGAAGCTCTGGCACAGAAAATCGACATCGATCCGGCAGTGCTAAAAGCGACTATCGATGAATACAACGGTTTTTGCGCTAAAAATCATGATGATACATTTGCCAAGAACCCGCGATATCTCAGGCCGTTGAAGGGCCCTAATTTCTACGCGGTGAAATTACGGACATTCTTCCTGGGAACGATGGGCGGCATCAAGATAAATCACAGGACCGAAGTGCTGGATAAAAAAGAAAGGGTTATCCCCGGTCTCTATGCGGTCGGGTTCGATGCCGGCGGTGCCTACGGCGACAGTTACTGCATCACCGTAGCATCCGGAATGTGCGCAGGTTTTGCCATAAATACCGGACGCATGGCAGGCAGGAATGCCCTGAAATATATAGGAATATAGCGATACGTTGAGAACAGCGGCTTTCACATAAAAGCCGCTGTTCTTTTTATAAAAATCGATCAATAAAATACAGTTAATCGATATCCGGCTTCCCTTAACGTCAAATCCTGCTCGCAAACTCTATCTTGACTGTGGATGTCCAAACACCTACAATTGGATGCTGGTTACGAAAAACAGCCATGAGTACATATTATGACGTCATAATCGTAGGCGGCGGTCCTGCCGGTATATTCACTGCACTTGAATTAAACCGGAACAAAAATATCTCGGTGCTGCTCCTTGAAAAGGGCAGGGATATCGAGAGCCGCTCGTGCCCCGCGCAGGAGTCCGGCGGCAGTTGCCGCTCCTGTACACCGTGCAACCTTGTAAGCGGTCTGGGCGGTGCCGGTGCCTTCAGCGACGGGAAGCTGACACTTTCCTCCGAGGTAGGCGGACGGCTGGCTGAAATACTGGGCAAGCAGCGCACACAGGAACTCTCCGACTATGTGGACAGCCTCTATCTCAAGTTCGGCGCACAGGATACGCTGTACGGTACCGGCGAGGAGGTAGACGACCTGAAACGGAGAGCTACCCTGGCAGAACTTCGCCTGATCCCGGTTAAACTCCGCCATATGGGCTCGGAGCGGTCCCGGCAGGTGCTCGAAGCCATGAAAAACTCCCTTTCGCCTTCTATAGAAATGCGTTTCAGGGAAGAAGCCGCGAAGATAATCATCAACGGCGGCACCGTAGAGGGAATAGAGACCAGCAAGGGAGAAAAGCTGACCTGCCGTTATCTGGTACTGGCGCCGGGGAGGGAAGGCGCGGACTGGCTCTCCAAAGAGGCAACAAGGCTGAAACTTACGCTCAAAAACAATCCCGTCGATGTCGGTATAAGGGTAGAAGTTCCGGCAGCAGTGATGGAAGAACTGACCTCGGTGCTTTACGAGTCCAAGCTGGAGTATTTTTCCGAGAGCTTCGATAACCGGGTGAGGACTTTCTGTATGTGTCCCGGTGGGGAGGTGTTCATGGAGTCTACCGGAGGGAAAGACCCGGTGGTCACGGTAAACGGCGCCAGCTATGCCGACCGCAGTACCGAAAATACCAACTTTGCGATACTGGTCAGCACTGATTTCACCGAACCGTTTCATGAACCGATCGCTTACGGAAAATACCTGGCGCGGCTGGCGAACCTTATCAGCGGCGGCGTGCTTGTACAGCGTCTCGGCGACCTGATGGACGGACACCGCTCAACACCGGAACGCATCAAACGCAGCATAGTCGAGCCTACACTAAAATCGGCGACGCCGGGAGACCTCAGTTTCGCGTTACCGTACCGGCACCTGAAAAGCATAGTGGAAATGCTCCAGGCACTGGACAAACTTGCGCCGGGGGTGGCATCCCGGCACACGCTGTTGTACGGTGTCGAGGTGAAATTCTATTCAAGCCAGATATTGCTGAGCGAACAGCTGGAAACGGAAGTGGGCAATTTATTCGCTGCAGGGGACGGCGCCGGTGTCAGCCGCGGGCTGGTGCAGGCTTCGGCCTGCGGTGTGGTGATCGCCCGGGAAATCCTCAAACGCCTGGAGTAACTTTGGTCCTGAGTTTTGGTATCGACCTCACTTCAGGAGAGGCAAAACCCAGTGCCTGCGTTATCCTTGATGCCGGATGTAAAATAGTATTCCACGATTTTCTCGCCTCGAATGACCGGATAATAAAGACAGTGAATGAATTTTCACCGTCTGTTGTCGCCATCGACGCCCCTTTGAGCCTCCCTGAGGGCCTCTGCAACCTTGAGGAAGAATGTCCGAGCACACCCCTTTCACCGTTTAAAGGACGTGAATGCGAACGTCTGCTCGCAAAAGAGAGAATCCCCTGCTATTTCACCACGAAGCGCTCTATCATTAAAGAGATGGTCTATCGCGGTATGAAACTGGCGGATGACCTGAGACAGAACGGCTTCAAGGTGATCGAGGTCTATCCGTACGCAAGCAAACGGCGTTTATTCGGCAGCCCTATCCCTAAAAAGACCTTGGCTGCGGGGATTGCGTGGCTACGGGAAAAAGTGGACGGTATTACACTGGATGACAGGGCATGTACCGGGCGATGGAACCACGATTTGTGCGATGCTTTGATCGCAGCGTATACAGGCCTTCTTTTTCTGAAGGGAAATACTCAGGCTCTCGGCAACAACAGGGAAGGATATATTTACATTCCCCGTCCAGACGCTTTACAATCTTTCCGCCCCGAGTACCCACCGGCAGTTTCCCGTTAGAGATAACTGCGGTCAAGAAGGAAACGCATTATCAGAATACGGAAGACGCTTGTTTTCGCAGTTTTAATATCAGCGCCAAAGCCTGCGGTAAGCCGACGTATTACAATCAATACAAATACCGTGATCAACAGTACCAGCACATGAAAGGGTGTGCTTATCAACCACGATACTATGGGCATGACAGCGAACGCTATAAGCATTGCCAGCGGTAAGCTGTTGCTCGGCGGACCGCCGAACTGCAGGCGTTCTTTTATATTCTTGCCGGACTTCGTAAACCGGGGAATCGTACGGATAGAAAATCCTAAGAAGACGATGACGGCACCGGTAAGGATAATTGCCGCGGCGTTATAGAGCACACTGACCGCAAGGACAATGCCAAAACCGGTGGTGTTGCCTTTTTCTCCATCGAACCTGTTGAATACCGGCCACATTTGACCGGCGATCACTGCTATTCCGCCTGAAACAATGATAGGGGGAGTAAAATGCAGATAAAAACCCACCAGCAAGGGTATCATCCCTTTTAGCACATCCACTGCTATTCCGGAAACAGCTTCCGGGAAGCCGACCTTTCGCAACATGGACAAATGCAGGTCTACTTCACGTGAACAGTCGAAGCCTTTTGCCTTGCAAAGCAGCGCCATGTAAGGAAACGAGCCGAGAAGATAAGATCCGAGTATAAATACACCATAAATAACAATATCCATATAATCAACCTGTAGTGCCGGATTATCCGGCTGTATTAAGTTAAAGAGTGTATTAATTTTCTATATAAAAAGCAACACCGATAACGCCACGGCCGGTGGCGTAGGTCATTAACGGGGAAAACTCGCTCATCCATACTTCAATACAGTTGAATGCAGCGGTCATCTCATGCATGAGCTGTTCGGCTTCACCAGGGGCGTCGGTATGCAGTACTGCAAGATGGACCGGCTGTGCTGCGATCTTTTGCCGGGCAATAGTCATGATTTGCTCTATGCCTTTCCTCTTATCCCGCTGCATGCTTATCACCTGTGCCGATCCGTTCCTCACGGTGATCAAAGGTTTCACCTTGAGCCATGAACCTACTCCGGCAACAGTCTTCGATACGCGCCCCGTGCGATAAACATAGCGAACAGTATGTAAAATGTAATAAAGGTCTACTTTTTGTTTAATATGCTCAATGGTATATAGAATATCTTCGAAATTTTTACCGCTACCGGCAGCTCTTGCCGCAGCAAGTGCAATAAATCCCTGGGCGGCGGTGGCAGTACATGAGTCTACTACTTCAATATGTAAACCGGGCAGTTGCTCGCCGGCGATTTCCTTCGCGGTACACGCCATATTATATAATGTGCTGAATCTGGACGATAACGAAATATATATCGCGTAGTCGCAGTCCCGGCTTAATTCATGGTATAAATTCAGAAAGTCTACAGGTGTGGTCGGTCCGGTAAAAAATTCCGCCGGTTTGCTTCTGAGCATGTGATATACTTCAGCATAACTCAGCTCTGACCAGTCGCGATACATCTTCCCTTTGAAATAGATATTGCCCGCAGGGACTATATGGATCTTGTTCCTGTCGGCAAGGGACGGAGGGAGGCAGGCTACGCTGTCCGTGATGATAGCGACTCTATCCATGCATCTGTAACCTAAATCAGCTATACGGGCAATCCCGGTTTCTTCCCACTACCTGAAAAAAAGAGTCCGGCTTTTGAGTACATCGGATAACTAGGCACAGAATAGCATCCTGATTTACAGATTGTCAATGAAAATCAAACGTTCTCTCTGCTACCCGTTGCGGTATTACTATAAAAGACTCCCGTATTTTTATCACGTCGTATTACAGTTCTACACGGAAACATGCAGTCCAGCCTGAATAGTTGACGATAACGGTCCAATTAATGTAGTCTATACACTTAATCTTAATAAATAAGGATATAATCCGGTGTACTGTCGCGGTATACGAGGCGCAATTACCGTAGAGGATAATAGCAGAGAATCAATTCTATCTGCCGGCAAAGAGTTGCTCCGGAAGATTGTTGAGGCGAACGATGTGGATGTCGATGATATCACCGCCATATGGTTTACCACATCAACGGACCTGAATGCCGAATTCCCCGCAGTGGCCGCACGTGAGATGGGCTGGACGAGGACCGCCATGTTATGCGGTCATGAAATGGACGTGCCGGGAAGTCTCACCCGTTGTCTTCGCGTGCTCATGTTTGTCAACACTGAAAAAAGAAACAATGAGCTTTCGCATATCTATCTCAGAGAAGCGGAAAAACTCAGGCCTGACCTCAGTTAATGTACTTGTTACAGTCTTTTTACTATAATTCTACCGGCTGCAACAAATATTATTGAATGTGTGATCATGGTGCAACGTCTTTATCCGATAAATATAACAAAATATTCGAAGCAGTATAAATAATCCTGTAAAAACAGTTACGGATTGAGTGAATAGCCCGCAATATAAGGAAACGACCTGAATGCAAATTGAAAAAGAGCTTGCTCAAATAGCTCCTCAAAAAGAGACTTTTTTCACCATCGGAGTCTTCGATGGTGTCCACCTGGGACATCGGTTTCTCATCAATCGCCTGCTCACACAGGCACAGGAACAGGGCTTACTGAGCGGGGTATTGACATTCAAAACGCATCCGCAAACAGTACTGAAACCCAGCAACGCTATAGCCCTGCTGGATGACCTGGAACACCGTATCGCGCTTATCAAAGGACTGGGCGTCGACATCGTCATCGCCTTGAGCTTCACCAAAGAGATCAGCTATCTCAGCCCGCGCGAGTTCATCGCGCTCTTAAAAAAATACCTGAAGATTCGGGGGCTTATCATAGGGCCCGATTTTGCCCTGGGGAAAGACAGGGAAGGCAGTGCCAAACAGTTGGGCTCTCTGGGTACGAAAATGGGCTTCAGTGTCGAGAAGATGCCGCCGTTCCTCCTGGACGGTGAAGTGGTGAGCAGCAGTTCTATCCGTCTTGCGCTTTCAACAGGCGACATAGATAAAGCCAACAGGTTCCTTGGACGCCTGTTCGGCCTGTCGAGCAAAGTAGTACACGGGGACCATCGTGGACGGGTGCTCGGCTTCCCAACCGCCAACATGGAGATTAAAAAGGGGCGTGCAATCCCCGCCGACGGTGTATATGCGACTATTGCACGAATAGACCAGGATATTTTACCTTCGGTTACCAATGTCGGCATGCATCCCACTTTCGGCGGTGATAAACGGCTGGTAGAAACATATATTATCGACTATTCGGGCGACCTGCCGGACAGAACAATACGGGTGGAGTTCGTCAAACGGTTACGGGAAGAAAAGCAGTTCGATATGGCCGACAGACTTATAGAGCAAATACACAAAGATGTAGCACAGGCCAGGACTGTTCTCGATTACTGGACCGGTATTTCGAAGCATGTGAAAGGCCCGTGACAGAGGCTTTCATGAAGCGGTTTATATAAAGTATCCGGCGTAGAGAAATTCGACTTTGCCACAACCTCACACATATTTGTATAATGGGGCATTAAAATTTCTTAACATCAGAAATACGGGGTGAGTAGATAAATTAGGAGTTTGACGTGCTGCTAAGAATATCGGGACCATCCCTTTTTCTACGACTTTTGTTCATATCTATTGCTGCCCTGGCGGCAGACCGGGACTGCGTGTTTGCACCGGTCGGCGGGCAGCGCTATTTCACGGGAAAAAATCCGGACCGGCCACCTCGGTTACGTTTCCGAGAAAGATTTCAATGAAATACCCGATACAATCGGCAAGGGATACCGAAGGCGCCCCCGTAAAGATATACTAGGAGGATTATTTAATGAAAGTATTAGTTGCTGACAAATTAAACAAAGCGGGTGTAGAAGCATTAAAGGCAGAACCGGGGATCGAGGTCGATGTTAAAACGGGGCTCAAGCCGGAGGAGCTGAAAAGTATCATAGGTGACTACGAAGGTCTGGTGGTACGCAGCGATACACAGGTTACCGCCGACATCATCGAAGCGGGGAAAAAGCTCATCGTAGTCGGCAGAGCCGGAGTCGGCGTGGACAATATCGACCTGAATGCTGCAACGCAGCACGGCATAATCGTCGTCAACGCTCCTACCAGCAATACTACCTCGGCAGCAGAACACGCCTTCGGGCTGATGCTCGCACTGGCACGCCATATCCCGCAGGCACACAACCGGCTTAAAGAAGGTTTCTGGGAGAGAAGCGAGTATGTCGGCACCGAGCTTAAAGGTAAATGCCTCGGTGTAATAGGGCTCGGAAATGTAGGCTCCGAGATATCCCGTCGCGCTATCGCTTTCGATATGCGTGTGCTCGGATATGATCCCTTCGTCTCCGCCGAATATGCTCAAAAGCTCGGCGTAGAACTGGTAGAACTGCCGCAGTTACTGAGAGAATCGGACTTCATCACCCTTCATATACCGTCGACATCGGCTACGAAAGGCCTGATCGGGGAAAAAGAGCTGGCAACGTTAAAGCCGACAGTCCGTATTGTAAACTGTGCACGCGGCGGTCTTATCAATGAAGACCTGCTGTTCAAAGCAGTTGAAGAGGGAAAAATCGCCGGTGCGGCGATCGACGTGTTTTCAAAAGAACCGGCAACGGAAAACATACTCCTGAAGAGCAATAAAATCATTGTCACTCCTCACCTGGGAGCGTCAACCGCTGAAGCCCAGGCGGGCGTAGCCATAGATATTGCCGAGGAAATCCTCTCCGTCCTGAAAGGAAAGACCGCCCGGTACACGGTAAACGCTCCAAAGATACCTGCTGAGGTAATGAGCACGCTCGCGCCGTTCATGAATGTCGCTTCTACGCTCGGCAGCCTTGCCAGGCAACTAATGGAAGGACAGATAAAAAAGGTACAGATAATGTATAACGGCGAGATCGCCAACCAGGATGCCACCGTTCTCAGTGCACTTATAATCGGCGGGCTTCTGGAAGGTATGACAGAAGAGCGGGTCAACCTCGTTAATGCTTCCATTATCACGTCACAACGCGGTATCAAAGTGGTGGAACAGAAAGACATCACCTGTGAGAACTATGCCAATCTTATCACACTGGAAGTGACCACCAGTACCGGAAAGACAACAGTCGCCGGTACGGTACTTCGCGGTGAAAGCCACGTGGTCAGAGTGAACGACTTCTGGCTGGATATGATACCGATCGGCGGGTACTTCCTCCTTTGCGATCACAACGACCGTCCGGGACTTATCGGCGCGGTAGGTAACGTAACCGGTGAAGCGGATATCAATATAAGCTCCATGCAGCTTGCCCGGCTTCAGCCCAGAGGTCACGCGCTCATGATCCTGGCACTGGACGAACCTATTCCCGATAGTCAGCTCGAGAAGATCATAAAACTCGACAATGTCAACAGTGCCAAGCTGGTTAAACTATAAACTTTAACAAAAGGAATATATACAGGCTTCGTGGTGCACTATATAGTGCACCACGAGTGTTTTTCATAATATACGCATATGTCACAGCAACAGCTTCTTTTATATGGCGATCCTGCCTGCCATGTTGATTTCACATACGATCTGTTGCCAGCCTGAGTTCAAAAGCAGGACTTTGCGCTATATTCGGGTTATAATATGAAGTTGTAGTCAACCCGTCGAAAAAAGGAAAACACCGCTTATCCGCATAAACAGTAATATAAGTGCAGTATGTGTGTCTAATATATTGAGGAAACAATAACATATGATAGAGAACCTGGTTGGTCATATTACCAGACAGGAAGGTAAAAAATTTCTCACGCTCAACGAGAGTATCGATGAGCGTGCCATCCTGAAAAAAAGCCCTGTACAGGATACGGGCATTTCTCTCTATATTCATATCCCCTTCTGCCGGACGCTTTGTCCTTTTTGCTGTTTTAACAGGTACCTCTTCAAAGAAGATCAGGCGCATAAATATTTTGAGAACCTGAAAAAAGAGCTTTCTATGTATATCGACAGGGGATACCGTTTTTCTCATTTTTACTTCGGCGGCGGAACGCCGACCATACTTATGGACGAACTCACCGCATTTATCGCTCTTCTCCGGAAAAAGTTCGATGTAAAGCAGATCTCCCTTGAAACAACCGCACGCGAGATTAACGAAAATACAGTCGAACAGTTGAAGAAAGCCGGCGTGAACCGCCTGTCGATCGGAATCCAGAGCTTCGACACATCCGTGCTGAAAACGATGGGAAGAATGGCGATGAGCCCGGAGGAGTTGCAGGAAAAACTGGTCATGGCGGAAGGCAATTTCGATACTCTCAATATGGATATGGTCTTCAACTTCCCGGGGCAGACGATAAAGAGCTTTGCCACAGATGTCGAAACGTTCAAAAGGCTCAAGATAGACCAGGCGACCTTTTACCCTCTTATGCCGTCCCCTCATAAAAAAGAGGCGATGGAAAGGCAGTTCAATCGGGTCAGTTTCTCGCAGGAACGGGAATTTTACAATATCATTTTAAAAGAGCTCTACCACGACGGGTATAAAGCATCGACCGCCTGGTGCTTCTCGCGCGGCGACCATGCGATCGACGAATATATTATCGAGTTCGACGACTACATCGGCATCGGCTCGGGCTCGGTGAGCATACTCAACGGCGTAT
>CAZAIO010000047.1:1742-19661 GCA_964485235.1 uncultured Dehalococcoidales bacterium | reverse complement strand
TAGATATTCGGCAGAGGCGAATATAGCCCTCTTTAAATTACGTTGTTCCTGGCTTTCGATGATTTCTTCGGTTGCCAGCGGTCCGGCTCCTTTATCGAATACTTCTGCACGGTAGACAACAATACATTGTTCCACACCACGAGTCGCCACCAGTCCTTCTGCAAATTCCTTTCGGAATCTGGGTGGGATTGGCAGTCTCCCTTTGTTGTCTACTTTATATTCGTATTCGCCGAGAAACATTTTTTTTGCCGGCTTAAGGTATACGCTAGATAGCCGCTCCTTCTAATTGTTTTTGCATGAACCTGACTTCATCTTTGTTCATGCAGTTTAATTCATTAATACATTCTCGCAGTTCATAATCGTTGTTCAGGCAATATGTGGTCAGCTCCTCGCTGTTGTGCCTTTCGATCAGAATGTTTTTCTTTACCAGTGCTGTTATGGCATTCCTCATATTTGTTCCGGCTGCACTTATTGCATCGGTTATTGTATACAGGCTGAGTTTTGCATAGGGATTTTTTGCCCAGAACAGCATTAAATAGAATTCTGAAGTAGAAAGTTGATTTGCCTTGAGAAAGTTAATCAACTTGCCTTCACCACTTTGACATTGGATACATTCTGTGACCATGTCTTTTTACCACTTTTTACCACTTTTTACCCTTTTCTACCATAATAAACCATATTTCTACATTTTTGTCAATACCCTTACCATAGAATTGGATAAAATTTTCCCCTGCTGTGTGTCGGATATGATGTATAGAGGATTTCGCAATTTTCTATATATTCGGTGCAATAAATAATAAAACACATCACATAGTGTGTTACTATGTTATTTTGAAATTTCTATATAGTACTAAAGTAATGGTTAAATTTTTTCGATGTTATTTATGGTAAAATAGACTACCGATGTTCAAGGCAGGTGTTTTAACTATAAGCGATAAAGGGGCCCGTGGTGAGCGCCAGGACGGGAGCGGCCCTCTTGCAAAGCAATATATCGAGAAGCTCTCGATTAACGTGGATCATTATAAAATTGTCCCTGATGAAATCGGGGCTATTGCCGGCATGCTTAAAGAATGGGCGGATAAAGAAGGTCTTGACCTGATAATTACCAGCGGCGGAACAGGCATGGCACCACGGGATGTAACCCCGGAGGCGACGCTAGCGGTCATAGAAAAGCAGGTCCCCGGTATCACCGAAGCAATGCGTATAGAGACGTTAAAAAGCTCGCCTACTGCAATATTAAGCAGGTCTATTGCAGGAGTCCGGGGCAAATGTCTTATTATTAATTTGCCAGGAAGTCCCGGAGGAGTGAAAGAATGCATGGAGATAATATCGCCGGTGCTTATCCATGCGCTGGAAACTATCAATGGAATGATTGGTGACCACCATAGTCATGGCGCGGGTGTCTGATGCGGTTCGACATACTTACACTGTTTCCCGGGATGTTTGACGGCGTGTTTGATCACAGTATTGTGAGCAGGGCTATAGAGCGTTCCCTGATAGAGATAAATTTTCATGATATAAGGGCGTTCACTTCTGATAAGCATCACATAGTCGACGATTATCCTTACGGCGGGGGGGCTGGTATGGTAATGAAACCTGAGCCGGTCTTTGATGCAGTGGAGGCGGTAAAAAAAGAATATAATGGTGCCGACCACACTGTTATCTTGCTAAGTCCGCGCGGACGATTGTATAATCAAGGGGTTGCGCAGCAATTGTCGCAATATGCCCGTATTATTCTTGTCTGCGGTCATTATGAAGGCGTAGATGAAAGGGTGTCAGAACACCTTATCGATGATGAAATAAGCATCGGTGATTATGTTTTAAGCGGCGGCGAGATTGCAGCGATGGTTATAGTAGATTCAATAACAAGATTATTACCCGGTGTAGTGGGTTCTGAAATATCGATAGAAGAAGAGTCGCATGTAAATGGACTGCTGGAATACCCTCACTACACGCGTCCGGCTTTATTTCGTAACTGGGCGGCACCGGAAGTATTGCTTTCCGGCAATCATAGTCAGATTGCCAGATGGCGGCACCGGCAGAGCCTGTTAAAGACGATGGAAAGAAGGCCGGACCTTATGGAGAAATATTCGCTCACTGACGACGATAAAAAATTGCTGGGTGAGATTGGATAATAAGGAAGACTGAAGAATAGAAGGGATAGTAGTACAATGAACATCGATACTCTTTGTAAAATTGAAGTAAACCCGGAATTACCTCAAATAAGCCCGGGTGATACGGTAAGAGTGAGCTTCAGGGTTAAAGAAGCTACAAAAGAAAGAATACAGACGTTTCCCGGACTGGTAATCAAGGTTCGCAAGGGACGCGCAGGCGGCAATTTTACAATACGCAGGGTTACTTCCGGTATAGGCGTAGAACATACATTTCCTATGGCTTCACCTCTTTTGAACAAAGTTGAGGTTGTACGACATGGTAAGGTCCGCAGGGCGAAACTTTATTATATGCGACAGCTCAGTACCAAAGAAGCCCGTCTTAAAGAGCGTCGTGAAAAGATATCAGAAACTCCCAGCGCTCCGGAAACTGAAAGCGATTAATGAAATATGCTGAGGTGGCGGTCAATTCACCGATTGCCCGACGCCGCAGTTTCAGTTACTCGATACCCTCATGGTTAACTGTGAACGTCGGCCAGGGGGTATGGGTACCTTTTGGCCCCAGGACATTGCAGGGTGTTATCGTTGAGCTTGCCGGTTCTCCTTCCGTAGAAAAGACAAGAGATATTATCGATATTATCTCTCCTTTACCTCTACTCACTGCTCATCAAATCGACCTTGCCCGATGGATAAGCGATTATTATCTTTCTCCTCTTTTCGATGCAATTGCCTTGATGCTTCCACCGGGATTCGAACGGAAGACTGTGGCTTTTTATAAGCTTTCTCCACTTCCCGTTGATATTCCAGGGCTAACGCCGGAGCAGACGCAACTGTACGGTTATCTGGAAAACAGGAATAAAGTGAGCATTGCCGAGCTGCAGCGCAGGTTTGGTAGGGAAAGAGCGGAAAGAATTACAAAGCAGCTTGTCCGTAAAAAAGCGATTGTAAAGGTTGAACAGATAGAGGAGATCAAAGTAAAGCCGAAATATGAAAAATTTGTCACGTTGGAGCTTGAAAAAAGCGATGTTCTGCAAAAGATCAACCGTCTCGAACAATCGGGAGCTTTTCAACAGGCGGCAGTGATAAGATTCCTGTCAGACTTTTCTGCGCCTGTTTCGTGGGTTGAATTGAAACTTCATGTTGCCTGTCAATGGTCCACAATTATATCTCTCAAAAAGCAAGGAACGGTTTCCGTTCAAATAGTAGAGGTAAAGCGGGACCCGCTCGCCAGGCTGAAAATAATATCGGGTGCGGTTCCTTCTCTTACTTCTTCCCAGTTGGAAGCCTGGAATGTAGTGCAACAATGCCTCCGGGGAAATTCATCGAATAATCCGCAGGTTATTTTATTACACGGGGTGACAGGAAGCGGTAAAACGGAGATATACTTACGGGCGCTGTCCGAGACAATTGCACGTGGGCGTAAGGGTATTTGTCTTGTACCTGAAATTGCACTGACTCCGCAGACGATTGAACGTTTTGCGGCGCGTTTTCCCGGGCGTGTTGCTGTGTTACATAGTGGACTGACGCTGGGACAACGGTTCGATGAATGGAACCGGATCAAGAATGGAGAATGCGATGTGGTGATCGGCCCCAGAAGTGCCCTTTTTGCGCCTCAACCGGACATGGGACTGATAATTATTGACGAAGAGCACGAATGGACGTATAAGCAAACAGACCAGTCGCCGCGCTATCATGCACGGGATACAGCTATTAAACTCGCACAGTTATGCGGGGCGACAGTTATTCTGGGCAGTGCGACCCCGGATGTGGAGACTTTTTTCCGGGCACAGGAAAAGGAGTTCACTCTTGTAGAACTGAAAGAACGTATTACACCACGTGGGATTGCACCTTTACCGGATATAGAGGTGGTCAATCTTCTCGATGAGCTTAAAGCCGGACACCGGAGTCTTTTCAGCCGGTCTTTATTATCGGCAATGTCGGATGCTATTTCTCGACAGGAGCAAATCATTCTGTTTTTAAACAGAAGGGGCGCTGCATCGTTTCTCCAATGTAATAGTTGCGGATATGTTCCTACCTGTAAACGCTGTTCAGCAGCGCTTACTTTCCACTCGACATCAGGGAAACTACTCTGCCATCACTGCCACTATTCCGTTGAGCCTCCGGCGACCTGCCCTGATTGTGGGAGTGAACGTATAAAATATATGGGAATCGGGACACAGAAAGTGGAAGAGGAGACCAGACATTATTTTCCGAAAGCAAAGGTCCTTCGTCTGGATATGGACGCTGTTACAAAACGGAGTGATTATGAAAAAGTATTGACCATGTTCCGGGACCATGAAGCTGATGTGCTTGTGGGTACTCAAATGATCGCTAAAGGTCTGGATATTCCACTTGTTACAGTATCTGCTGTAGTTGCAGCTGATATCGGTCTTAATTTGCCGGACTTCAGGGCGAGTGAGCGTACTTTTCAACTCTCGTGCCAGATAGCCGGTAGAGCAGGGCGCGGTTTTACACAGGGCAGAGTGATTTTACAGACATATTGTCCGGACCACTATGCAATTGCATTTGCATCGCGTCATGATTATCACGGATTCTTTAAACAGGAACTGGAATACCGTCGTCAGTTCGGATATCCGCCTTTTAATCATCTTGCCCGACTTGTATACAGTCATACTAATGATATCGCCTGTAAAAAAGAGGCGGACAGAATGGGGCATTTGCTCGGCTCGGAAAAGGAAAGGCAGGGTTTACCGTATATGCGCATAATCGGACCGGCACCTGCATATGTGACGCGGGTCAGAGGACGATACTTATGGCAGATTGCTCTTTGCGGTCAGAAGCTTTCTCAGTTCCTTGCCGATATCACATTTCCTCAAGGGTGGACTGTGGACATCGACCCTGTAAGTGTGCTTTAATAAATTAGCTATGGCAGTTATGAAAATACATACGGTTCCCGATCCGGTACTGAGACAAAAAGCCAAACGGGTTACCTCCGTAGACAGGTCTGTGCAGAAGTTAATCGACGATATGATCGAAACTTTAAAAGATGCATCGGGCGCCGGTCTGGCAGCGCCTCAAGTCGGCGTATCGCTCAGGATTGTAGTCATTGAAATACCTGATGAAGAAGTTATCGTACTTGTCAATCCCGAAATTATAAAACGTACCGGAGAGCGGACTGTCGATGAAGCTTGCCTGAGTATTCCCGGTTATCAGGGTACGATAACCCGTTCGGTGCAGGTGAAGGCGAAAGCGCTGGATAGAAACGGTAAAGCCTTCCGGATAAAGGGTGAGGAACTCCTGGCTCAGGCGCTGGAACACGAGATCGACCACCTGGACGGTGTACTTTATACAGATTATATTAAAGATCCGGAAGACCTCAGGAAAATCACACCGGTACCGTCATAAACTGCACGCCGTATCTTTCTACAAGGTTTGCATAAAGGAAAGGACTATGTCCAGTCCATTTCTACGACGAATCTACCGGACAGATTCTCAAGAGCGATAGGATAGAATCCCGCGGCATCCTTAGTAATATTAAAGACAACTCGCTGGTTTTTACCGGCTGGTAAAGTTATCTCCTCTATTCTCTCGGCGATTCCTTTGATTCGCAGGACCACGCTGTAAGTGCCTTCCATTTCACCGGTATTGGAGACAATGGCGCTGACACTCACCGGTTCTCCCTGTTTTACCCTTTCCGGGGTAATGCTTAAGTTACTGATCGTAAACGCCGCAGGCAGGCGGGGTATTACCGTAAAAAAGCCACGCAGTCCGTCTACTTCAACCTGGTAGTCACCGGCAATCTCTTTTATTACATTGAACGTTGCAGTCTGCCGTTCTCCCGGATTCAAGGTCAACTCTGCAATATTTTCCACAACACTGCCGATTCTCAGTACCATACTGTATTGGCCGGTTGCCGTACCACTGTTCGTTACTACTGCTGTTATTGTGACAGGGTCCCCTTCTTTTATCTGGTTCGGCGTTATAGTGAGATTGCCGACAGAGAAAAGGGGAGTAGTTTTTGCAGGCATAGCAAAGGGTGCCGGGGTTGCATGTGGCACGGACGGCTGTTCAATTTTCGGTGTGTGCGCTGACGGAGGCATTGGCGATGGCTGCGGAGGCACAGCGCGTGGTGGTGGTGCAACATTTGGCCGCATGTTTGGTTGCGGTTGTGGTTGCGGTTGTTGTTGTGGTTGTGGGATTACGCGCGGAACCGTTGGCATTGCAGGAGGTGGTGGTGTATGTAAAATCGGCGATGCCGGCTCTGGACGGCGCGGAACACCGGGAGGTGGAGGCGATTGAATAGGTTGTACAGGATGCTGTTGTCCCGGTTTAGGCGGTATCTGCTGTGACGGACCGGGATGAGGAGCCTGAAAAGGCGCCGAAGAAGCTACTGGTGAAGACGAAGGCATAGGCGCAGATGGCGGTAAAGGCATCGCACCTGGTTTTACCGGTTCCATGGGAGAAAGAGAAGGAGACTTCATTACGGGCTGGGACTGAGGCACCGCCGGTTCCTTTGCACCTTTCTTCATCCGCGGGGCAGAAGTTCCCCTTTTTCTTCTCGGGGCAGTAATGAACAGAACAACGATAAGCATGATCAATACACCGGCTACGGCACCGAATATTGCCCACATATATGGCGGAAAAGACGACCAGAAAGATGTCGTGACGGTAAATGATCCGGTCTTAGGACCGACCTGGACAATATAGTCACCGGCAGTATCCCTGCTGACCGTGAAGCTTACCTTCTGACTGTCTGCTTCTTTAAGCTTAACAGCTTTACTTGCTACTACTTCTCCGTTAATGAGAAGCTTTAAAGCATCGAATTCGACTGTTTTTTCGGCTGACGTGTTTAAAGCGGTAACACTTATAACAACATCTTCACCCTCTTTTACTTCGGGCGGATCAATAATAAGGTTTTCAATTTTAAAGTTCGAAGGCACTATGGTAAAACTGTCTTCAAGTGTTCCTATCGCAATTTCATAATCTCCGGGAGGTTTGCTGACTGTAAATATTATTTTTTGCTGTGCACCGGCATCCAGAGTAATGTCTTTTGAAGACTCAAGGACCCCGTTTATTTTAAGTTGGACAACATGTGCACCTGATTCATCGCCGGTATTGGTGACGGTAACAGTTGCAGTGACTTCGCCGTTTCCATCGTCACCAGCCTCGATAAAATGTTCAGTAAGAGAGAGGCTGCTGTAATCGAATTTCGCGACTGCGTTTGCACTGGACGGAAATGCGATAGTAAATGCAATAAAGAGTAATATGAATAACGGCGCCAGCCATGCCGATCTCTTCATAATAAAGTTGCCTCCTGAGTATTCATATCAAGACGTGTAATACTGTACGCCAAAATCAATTATAAATCAATAGTTATTCATTCGTAGAAACGTATAATCGTATGATACGTTTATATTCAATCGATCCCCCGGTTAATGTCTCGCATGTATAGATTGCTGAGTTAAAGCATTTTCATGTCCGTTGATTATCTTATCATACAGAAGTAACAATTTTCCAAGATATTTTATCGACGAATAAAATATGCAGGTATATATAATACGGAATGCAACCATATATACGCTTGTTTCATCAACGGTTTCGTTTCCCTTGAAGAAGAAGGATGGCGGTTTAATGTTTTTTCGTGTCTACCCATAACGTATTGCCGTCGGTAATAAATTCAACCGTACCGGAGATGGAAGTAAGGTAAAGCCGGTCCTGTCCGACCTGCGCGTTTAGCCTGTCCAATACAGCGGGATGCGGATGATTGAAACGGTTATTCGCACCGACGGATATCACCGATACTTCAGGGTCGACGACAGCGAGAAATTTATCCGTGCTTGAAGTATTGCTTCCATGATGGGCTACTTTAAGCACTGTGCTGTTTAATTGAGCGCGTTGTCCGATCAGGTATGACTCAGCCTCATCCTGGATGTCCGCTGTAAGGAGAAAACTTATATCTTTATAGACCAAACGTACAACGAGGCTGTTATTGTTTATATCGTCGGAAGTACCCTGAAACAGCGTTGCCGGAGGATTCAGCAGGTCTATCCGGATATCGTTGCCCAGGTCTATTTGCTGATCGCTACATACATTTGTATAGTATATATTCCCCCTGTCGATAATTGATTTCCAACGGGTGTAAAGTGCCGATTCGGAGTCAAGCTGAGGTTCAATGATTTGTGCAATATCATATAGCTGTACTATATCTATCAGCCCCGCAAGATGATCTGCCTGTGGCTGTGTAAGTATGAGCAGCTCAATGGTCCTGTCCCAGAAAGGCAACCTTTCTCCGAGTTCAAGCTTTAATTTCTCGGGATCGGGGCCTCCATCGACCAGAATATCCTGTCCGGCGGGAGTTTGTATCAGTATTGCATCACCCTGTCCGACATCGAGCACGCTTACATGAAGTTTATCGTCCGGCATATTTGCCACTACAGTCCATATAAGTGCAGTAATAATAAACAGCGGCAGTACTGTATATTTCACTGGCAGTGAGAGCGTAAATTGCAGTGTTTTTAAATAATGTGTCTGTAATATCCGTATTACGGCGGAAACCATGGTACGCAGACGCTTTCTAAAATGGATTGATATAAATAACGATATAAGGAGACCATAATAAAGCCATATTTGCCACTGCGCTATATTGGATATCTCCAGGGAGGAGAATGGAAGTGCATCGAATGTCTTTATTATTATAATAAGGTAGCTGATAAACAGCCACGTGAACCATCCGGCAACTGTTCCGAATACGGGGATCAGCAGTCCGATTATACCTGTAAATGCGGCGCTGATAATAATGAACGGGAGAGCGGGCAATGCAAAGAAGGTGGCGGCTATACCGACAAGCGATATCGTACCGAAATGATAAGCGATTACAGGCAATGTTGTCAGGATAGCGGCTGAAGTAATTGCGAGATTTTTAAATGTCGCTGAATAGAGCGATGTTGTAAATCTTACCGGAAATGCCCCTGTCATTGGTTGAGCAAATGGTTCCCGGATTACAGGATAAATAAAAACAAGGCCTGTCATTGCCAGAAAGCTCAATTGAAAACCGGCATCCCAAAGGATAAGCGGATTTACAGCAACCATTATCGCAGCGGCAAAAGTGAGTGCTGTTATTGCACTGCGTTGCCTGCCGAGTAGTTCGGCAAACAGGAACATGCTTCCCATGATAGCACCGCGTACTATCGGCGGACGCAGACCTGTCAGTGCAGCATAAGCCCAGACGGCGATTAAGGCAAACCATATATAAATGTAATGTCTTTTGCCGAAGGCCCGTTTTCCTGCACTGAGCAGCATTCCTGTGATGATGCTCAAATGAAGTCCTGATATCGCCAGTATATGCGCAGTCCCTGTACGGGAGAATATATCATTTATATATGACGGTATGGTATTTCGCATTCCCAACAATATTCCCCGGGCAAGCGAAGATTGCGGTTCGGGAAGAAAACGGGCAAGACTATCTGAGATACTATTCCTTACTGCATAAATACAGGACCTGAAAGAAGAACCCTGACCGCGGTCCAGAAGTTCAATTCGAGGATAATACATGGTGGAATATATTCCCTGTGAAGCAAGGTAGCGACCATAATCGAAATCGGTAAAACGTTCCGGTGTCTTTAGTTCGCCTGTTATGCTCACCATATCTCCATAGTGATATTCCGGGTACCGGGATGTTTGTACAAGCGCCTTGCCTGTTATGTTTTTTTCATCGCTCCCGGCAATGAACTTTTCGACTGTCAGGCTGAATTTCGATGACAGGTTGTTAATTTCCGGCTCGGTGCTTATCATCCCTCGAATTTCCACAGGCCCTTGATCGTTGTATGCGCGAAGCTGATATTCATCTGGATGCGGTGTGGAAGACTGGAAATAAAGCGCTCCGCCGATGAAGATAAATAAACTGAGGCTGCTCATCAGGATGGTCTTTCTATACTGAACGAAAAACGGAAGGAGAAGGAGCGGGACGGCTCCGGCGCACATCACGACTACAGGAGGTTTCCATATGGCACCCAGCAGGATACCGGTTACCCATGCAATGCTGAGATAGATTAACGTCACAGGGTGTTCACTCCTCTACGGTGATGAACTCTCTTATTTTATCGAGTGTCGATACGCCGATACCGTTTATTTGAAGCAGGTCGTCAACTCTTTTAAAACCGCCGTTTTCATTTCTATATTCAATGATAGCCTTCGCTTTTTCACTGCCAATACCCGGGAGCGCTTCCAGCAGCCATGCGTCTGCTCTGTTCAAACTGATCCGTTGAGGGCTCGAGGAATTTTCGACCGGTAGAATGAAAAGTTTTACCTGTTGCAGGTCGGCTTCCGGTTTGAGGCCTGCGCATCTGATAAGCGAATCGATCGAATCGTCTTCCTTTAACTGATAGTATCCCGGATTGACGACGGCTCCATCTATGTAGACTTCCGTATTTGTGTCCTTTATTGCGTCTTGTGTAATGGTGATTTCAAGAGGTCTGTGTTCAACCAGTCTTATAATCAGCATGGTACCGCCGGAAATAAGGCTTATTACAAGGAGAGCGGTAACGGCAAGCCAGTATTTGTCTATGTTGCTTGACATAATATAGCCTCTCTTCTACCGTATTTTTGTGGTACGTGATAAAATTGTATCACAGATGAGTGAATCAAAGATCATAACCGTTAATCGTAAAGCATACCATGATTATGCGATTGAAGAAAGTCTCG
Organism: uncultured Dehalococcoidales bacterium; assembly: GCA_964485235.1. Classification (GTDB taxonomy): domain Bacteria; phylum Chloroflexota; class Dehalococcoidia; order GIF9; family UBA5629; genus CAZAIO01. Next base: position 8,889 of record CAZAIO010000047.1, on the reverse strand, counting down.
AGGCAGGCATTGTCTTGAAGGGGACCGAAATTAAATCGGTCAGGGACGGGAAGGTGAACATACGTGAAGCATATGCCCGACCCGAGAACGGGGAGCTATGGCTTTTCAATTCGCATATTGCCCACTATAAAGCGGGAAATATTTATAATCATGAACCCGACAGGAAACGGAAGCTCCTGTTACACCGTAAAGAGATAAACTATATTGCCGCGCAGGTAGTCAGGAAAGGTTTGACTCTTATCCCGTTGAAGGTATACATTAAAGGTGGGGTAGCAAAAGTAGAGCTGGGCGTGGCGCGCGGGAAAAAGATGTATGATAAGAAGGAGTCCATAGCCCGGCGGGAATCCGCGAGAGAGATCGAACGGTCATTTAAACAGAAAGTAAGATAGTACGTTTATAATTATATAATGGGGGCGCGTGGCTTCGACAGGGGCAGGCCTACAGGATTGCAAGCCGAGGTGTCATCAACCTCGTTAAACAGGTGGCAAAAAATAACTGCCAACGAAGCAGTACCTATCGCAGCCTAAAAGGTTGCGCATCCAACCTTGCCTCATCCCGACGGGCAGGGATTGGGTGACGATTAGCCGGGGTGCTCAGGTCCTGACGTCGATGTGGACATGCTAAGATAAATCGACTGGCCCTGTTATATTCAGCCGGCAGAAGCTGACAGGGCAAGAATAAAGAGCCGGATAAGCTTGTAGTAGATTCTGGCAACCTGTTTTTGGACGGGGAGTTCAACCCTCCCCCGCCTCCACCAGAAACACAACTTTTTAGTGATCCTGAGAATTGCTCTGTTAACATAGAAAGTTGCATCTTGGTGTTAATTCCATATTTGTCTGAATTTAGAGGAGATACGGAATGAGTCAGGCAGAATTAATTAGATGGATAATTGGAGCAATGCTGATTGCTGTCGGATTGCCTCTTTTCTATGTTGGACGGTATCTCTCGGCACCCTCAGAAGAAAAGAAACGAAAAGCCCGCGATATAAAAATTATTGCCATAGTTTGGATAGCAGTGGGAGTCCTGATTTATATTAGTGCCCTTTTCCTGCATTAGAAGCTTCATACCTGCCAAATTCTGAGAATTGGCGGGTTCCTATAGTTAACCATCCACTCGAAGTCTTTGCCTTGAAAACAGGGATAAATAGCGATTTTGGTTTTATAGAAACAGTTTATTCTGAATTCTTAAAATCTGTATAGACTTTCAGGTCGATTAAGTAACAATTTCCTTCGCTCATTCGTAATTGTCACACCTAATCCGAAATCTTTAGTAAACTACCTCATAACATATATAATTCTCTCACCATCTTTGCAGGGTTTTGCCCGAAATAGCGTTTGAATTCCCGATTGAACTGAGAGACACTTTTATATCCTACTTTTTCTGCAGCGATGTAGGCTTTCATGTTTTCCTGCACCATTAAATCTTTTGCCTTCATCAACCTGAGTTTTTTTAAATATTGTATGGGGGAATCAGAAGTAATTTCTTTAAATACACGGTGAAAGGCTGAAGTACTCATGTTGGCTTTTCCGGCTAAGTGTTCCACATCGAATTTTGCTGCATAATCGGTTTGCATAACATTCAAGGCAGAAGCCACCTGAGAAAAAGTACCGTTATATTTGGCCAGTGAATACAGTATAGGACCCTGGGTTCCGCGAAGTGCCCTGTACAGGATTTCCCGCACCAGACCGGGACCCAGGATTTGGGCTTCTGTCTTCGATTGCAGACATTTAATCAGCCTGTTTGTTGCATCTGCCATATCATCATCTATAACGGCTGGTCCGATTCCCCTCATCAAGCCTTTTTCTTTATGACTTACTTCTAATTGAAGATCCATACGGCTTATCAATTCATGCAACTGGGCCATATCCACATCTATATAAAGACCGAGGAAAGGTTCCCGGGGACTTGCAAACGTTTCACATTCGAACGGCATAGTCACAGAAGTTACAAGGTAATGATTTGCATCACACTGGAATTTTTGGCCACCCAGGTATCCATATTTTTGACCTTGAGCCACGATACAAATACCGGGGTTATATACTACCGGTTTTCTGGGAATATTTTTTGTCTCTTTAAAAAAACATACACCTTTAAGATGGGATTCGGAAGGTCCGTCATTAATTGGCGGAAAGTTATTTAAAAGTATCACCATTTTTAACAAAAGTCCTTTTTATCTAATATGCCATCTTTATACAATAATTGTACCATACAAAACAGTCGTTTTTATGTATATCGGCAGTATCAGGCAATAAATATACAGAATCAGGTATTTCAAACCAATTTGCCAGATACTACAATGGATATTGAAGCAATATGCAAATCGAACCGGGAGGATACTTAATGAACTTCTGGTGATATCAACTGCCATGGATACGATTAACATTGAAAGGAGTAATTTAACGATGAAAAAACGCATATTGGGAAAGACCGGATTGGAAGTATCAGCACTCGGGTTTGGCTGTATGGGCTTAGCCTGGGCCTATGGTCCGCCAGCGGAACGACATCATGCGGTCAAGGTAATTCGAACAGCCTATGAGCGTGGTGTCACCTTCTTCGATACTGCTGTGATCTACGGGCCCTTCCTCAGTGAAGAAATGGTCGGTGAGGCGCTGGAACCGGTTCGTGATCGAGTGGTTATCGCAACAAAGTTCGGACATGAAATTGATCCCGTAACGAAACAGACTTACGGACTGAACAGTAAGCCTGAATATGTCAAGCGTGTCGCTGAGGATTGTCTCAAGCGTCTCAGGACTGACAGGATCGACCTTTTCTATCAACATCGTGTTGATCCTGAAGTGCCGATCGAGGATGTTGCCGGAGCAGTAAAGGACTTGATCACAGCCGGCAAGGTTCGCTACTTCGGACTTTCCGAGGCGGGAGGTGCCACCATTCGCCGTGCTCATGCGGTACAGCCGGTGACCGCAGTACAGAACGAGTATTCGGTCTGGACACGCGATCCTGAACATGAAGTTCTACCGACCTGTGAAGAGCTCGGGATCGGGTTCGTGTCATTGAGCCCATTAGGTAGAGGTTATTTGACCGGCAAGATTAGCCCTGGTACCCACTTTGATCCGGTCTATGATATGCGGGTAAGCGCAGGATACCCGCGTTTTACTCCGGAAGCGCTTCAGAAGAACCAACCGCTTCAGGACTTGCTTCAACGAATCGCCGGCCGGAAGGGTGCAACGTCAGGACAGGTTGCTCTGGCCTGGTTGTTAGCTATAAAACCCTGGATTGTTCCCATACCCGGTACCACTAATATCGAACATCTCGAAGATAATCTGGGCGCTCTCAATGTCCGGTTAAGCGCAGAGGAAATGAAAGAAATAGACGATTGGTTCGCCAGTTTTCCTCTAGTTGGCGATCGGGCTCCAGCAGATTTCCTCAAGGGTCACGACATTGGTGCCAATCTGGGAACAAGCTCAGCCGGTGGCCACGGCTTCACTCCGCTGCCCCAAGACCAGCCAGGCCGTGATTGATAGAAAAATATTGATCCGTATTTATATACTTGATATATTAATGCCGTGCCAACATTGTAATTTGGACAGGGTTTCTTCTATAAGCTCATTCGCAATGTATCATAAATACATTAGCCCGATTTTATTATGTTAAAATAAATATAATAGAATAGTTTAGATTATGATGTTGAAGAGATACAGCATTGAGATAATTATGATAGCTATCATCATAGTAGTAGACGTGATAGCCGATTCCTTGCAATCGCACCTTCTTGGAGCCTCAACCCTTGTAAGAGTTGTGACAAATGCAGGAGTTTTAATAAGCGCGGTTGCTCTGTATTTCAGTATAGGAATCGTGGCTTCAAAGAAGCTCAAAAGGCGGTGGAAGTTTCGAACGCCATTGGGTGACCTGCTATTTAAGAAATAAAAACTCTTCCCCTGGCTGAATAGTGGTGATCGTAGTTCAGAGGAACATTTTTATTATTTTAAAATAAGAGTTTAATAGTGAAACCATTCACAGAACTTGTAATGAGAGTTATTCTTATCATTTCTATAATGAATTCCGTTGTATTTTATTTCTTATTGAAAAATCCGGAAAACCTGACGATCTCTTTTGCCGTAGGAATAACTATCGTAACTATTATAGTATTGGTTATCAGTCTCTGGTTTGTCTTGATATTCAAGCAAAGAAAGAGATAGTAACCAGTTTTTATTCTCCAGACTTTTCCTGTATGTGAAAATTTATTCTTTCTCGATGCAACTTCAACTCCCACTCATGGCACTAAGCTTCCACGTCAAGTCTCCTCCGGTGGACTTTTAATCTAAGATTGTTTCAGAAGAAGTTCAATTTTCCCCCGCCTCCGCCGGACAATTAGAAGCTGCGGTCGATAAAACTTGCAGCTTTTTTGTATTTATCGTGGTTGTTAATATGCGTATGGGGATAACTCACATATCCATACACTGAAAAAGATTCGGGATCAGTTTTTTTTCTTAAATAAAAGCCTGGAATTTAAGCTTCTTGAATGGAAGTGTAATCTGGTGCCGGTTATTATTCGAAGATACATCTGGGATTATTAACGAGTATTTGCTCTATAATCTCACTTGTTATACCGGCTTGAAGCAATCGCGGTATAAATTCATCTTCAAGGTATGTCCACCTGTTTTCTCCTTGAGGTGCCGGAATATGTGGTGTTTCTATAACAGCCATAAGCGAATCCTGACTCAGAACTATCCTGTGAGCGTAACCGCCACATATAAGACCCGCAATGGCCATAAGCCTGATTTCATTGCGTTGATAATCAGTCCATCCTATGCGATCAAAACCGGCATAGGCTCCGCGTTCTATGATGTTGAGGTAGTACTCAATATTGCTGCTGGAACAGGTATGGCCGATAACGACATGAGATAAATCAACACCTTCGCTTTCCAATATTTCTATCTGCATATCACCAAGAATGCCATGGTCAGTATGGGAAATGATAGGCACTCCGGTACTTTTACTTACCCGAGCTGCTGCCCGAAGTATTTTCTCTTCGGACTCTACAACTGTATCACCGGTACCAACTTTTATGACTCCGGCCTTGACACCGGTTCCGCTAATGCCTTTTGTAATCTCATGTTCCATAATATCGGCCAGACGTTCGACGCCCATTTTAGCGAAGTAGAACGGAAGATGTTTTCCATCGCTGAATCCGGTGGCGGCAATGATGTTCATGCCTGTAGCATCGGCTACTTTTTTCAAAAACTCGGTACGGCGGGAAAGATTCATCGGTGTAGCATCCACTATAGTGGAGATCCCCCTCTTTTTTATAGCAAGAACCGTTTTGGTCACCGCATTAATCGTATTTTCTTCATTGAACTTTATAAGCGGATCGTACTCTGTTCCAGGCCATATCCATAAAAGGTGCTCATGAATGCGGGTACGGCCCAGATCAGATGAGCTAATCGTACCTGAAACTGTATTTACCTTGCTCATCTTATTACTCCTGTATATCTAACCGGGCGATTATTTTTATTTAATATCCGAACTACTGATTTAGCAATATATAAAATATTATAAGGATATTAACGAAAAGAACTGATGAAAATTATAATGCTTGTTTATACCGTATACAAGAGTTGAGGTAAGGACACTCGTATAATAAAAGCCATTGCTATTTCATTATAAGGGTTTGGTGTTTTATCACTCCCCCATATTTGGTATTGACTGTGCCCGGAATCTGACTATTATATCAGCATACTCCTTTGGAGTACTTCCTTTCAATGGACCATGTATTCTGGTTTCGTTATTGTCTTTGCGCCACACTTCAATCATTTCACGGACATGTTTCAGATTGATAAACCAGTTGGTATTCAAACACTGATCAGGTAGTCTTCCGCTGAAACTTTCAGCAAACAGGCTTTTCTTTCTTTTAGCCCATGGATTCTTCTGGTATAAATGATTGCCGGATGTTTGGCCCTGGGCTTCAGAAGCCTTTTGAGAACAGGTCTTTCAATGAACTGATATTGACAGATGACTACATCATATATATTATTTTATCAACATACAAGGAATGCGGGTGGGCGTATAGCAACTGAGAAATGGTCGCCACAGGAATATGCGGATGAGGAGTTATTATCTTTTGACCGTTTGAAGTATGCGGTTATTAGTAGAGTTTTTGCCAGAGAGGAATTATTGGGAGGGGAAGCACGTCCACTAGATCGAAAAAAAACAGTTGAAATTATTAACGATGAATGGCAAAGAGCTAAAGCAGCGATAAGGTCCTCACCGAATGCCAGGGCGCACTTAAGGAGACAATTGGAGGAGTTTATAGCAGAGAAAGTAGACAGCGTTATTCGGTCTGCTAAGGAAGAATTGTTATCAATGGGTGTTGTGGGAAAAAGTATATAGATAGACTGTATTTATAAATCTATTAAAATCACTTTGATTGGCCCCACAGAGATTTTCTCAATGTAAAGCAAGCATAAGTGTTCGTTTCAGTTATTTGTTAAGTGTGTGCTTCTTCATTATTAGCCATGGAAATTACACTATTTGGGGCCTGGAAATATTTGAAGGGGGGAACTAAAGATGGTTAAAGAGAATGAGAGGTACTCAAACATGAATACTTCTGATGAATCCTCAGAAATATTGACAAAACCTCTTCCTCAAATACTTAATGAAATGGATGCCAATATAAAGGCAGCCGCTTCGGCAGCCGCTCAGGCGCAGGAAGCGGCAAGATTAGCAAAAACAGCCGCTAGTGAAGCTACCAGTGCATCAATAGAAGCAGCTGATAGGGCTGAAGAAGCACGTAAAGCTGGTGAGAAAGCCGCTGAAGATGCTACTCAAGCAGCCGCTGAGGCGGCTGCAAAAGCCGAAGAGACTGCCAGGGCAGCTCAGAAAGCTGCTGAGGAAGCTGCTGCGAAAGTTGCAGAAGCAGCTAAAGCGTTTGAAAAGACAGCATTTGAAGCCACAAGAATGGCAAATGCGGCATCAAAAGAGGCTAAGGAAACCGCTGAACAGGCTATACAGTTGTCACAAGAGGCAGCAAGACAGGCTGAAGAGGCTGCTGCAGCTGCATTGAAAGCAGCGGAAGAGGTATTAAAAGAGGCTAAGGAAACCGCTGAGCAGGCAATGCAGGTCTCACAAGAAGCGGCTAAGCGTGCAGAAGAGGCCAGTGAAGCTGCAAGAAAAGCAGCGGAAGAGGCAT
>CAZAIO010000047.1:0-1642 GCA_964485235.1 uncultured Dehalococcoidales bacterium | reverse complement strand
GGCATTAAAAGAGGCTAAGGAAACCGCTGAACAGGCTATGCAGTTGTCACAGGAAGCCGCAAGACGAGCTGAAGAGGCCAGTGAAGCTGCAAGAAAAGCAGCGGAAAAGGCAATGCAGGTTTCACAAGAAGCGGCCAAGCGTGCAGAAGAGGCCGGTAAGGCAGCGAGAGAAGCCTCCGCCGCCGCTTCTTTAGCGGCAGAAGAAGCTGCAGAAAAGGCAATGCAATTATCACAGGAAGCAGCAAGACGAGCCGAAGAGGCTGCTGAAGCTGCAATGAAAGCAGCGGAAGAAGCATTAAAGGGAGCAAAAGAAGTTGCGGAAAAGGCAATGCAGGTTTCACAGGAAGCGGCTAAGCGTGCAGAAGAGGCCAGTGAGGCAGCAAGGGAAGCCTCCGTCGCTGCTTCCTTAGCGGCAGAAGAAGCTGCACTTAAAGCAGAGGAGATGGCGAGAGCTGCTAAACAAGCAGCAGAAGAAGCATTAAAGGAAGCAAAAGCAGCTGCTGAAAAGGCGATGCAGGTTGCGCGTGAGGCGGCTAAGCGTGCAGAAGAGGCCAGCGAGGCAGCAAGAGAAGCTGCCGCCGCCGCCTCATTTGCAGCAGAAGAAGCTGCGCTTAAAGCAGAGGAGATGGCAAGGGCTGCAAAATATGCAGCCGAAGAAGCTATAACTAAAGCTGAAGAAGCAGATTTAAAAGCAAGAGAAGCAATGATTGAAGCACAGCAGGCTGCAGAAGATGCAGCTATCAAAGCAGAAGGGTCTGCCAGGGCGGCTATAGAAATGCTCGAGAAAGTCATTGAAGAAGCAAATCTTGCAGGTAAGCAGGCTGAAGAGAGTGCCAGAACGGCAAAGGAGGCTTGCTCTGAATTGGCAGCTAACATGACCACAGAGACTGCCGAAAAGGCAGACAGGTCGGGACGGGAAGCTCAAACAGCAGCAGCAGCTGCCTACAGGATTGCTGATGAGATAAATAGGAAGACGGATATTACAGTTTTGGCGGCAGATGAAGCGTTTGAAGCAGCTGCCAGAGTTTCAGGAGCACTTGCCGATAAAGTTGAGGACGCGGCGACAGAAGCGAAAGAGGCAGCAGATAAGGGTTTTCAGACAGCCAATGAGACCAGAGTTAAAGCCGAACTGGCTCAAACAGCAGCAGATGAGGCTATGGGCTCGGCAGTTGGAGCATTATTACTTATGATAAAGAGAGCAAAAGACGAGGCAATCAAGTTTAAAAAAGCAGCTGATCTCGCTATGGAACAAGCAGACAGAAAAGCTGCCGAAGCTTTAGCAATGGCGGAAGCAGCCTTACCGGAAAAAACAATAAAACAAGTACTTCGTTCCAGAGAGTTCCTGGGAATCATTCTGGTTACAATCCTGGGTTCAATTGCTGCTGCTGTATTCATTAGCTTTGGTTTGACCAATATCGTGCCGTAGTATATATGGGGATTGTAAAAAGCTTTTCTTATGATTCGGCGAGTTGCGTAGCATTGCCAACTTTTTATTCCGGTTTGGCCATTGCAGGAGCGGCTACACTAACAGCTTCTTGAGAAGCTTTTTCTCCGGCAATACGAAACGTTGAAAATACAGTTACCGGGATGTTAAATATAATGCGCAGGCTTTTTTTAAGTAACGATGCCGTTATGTACGATA
>CAZAIO010000046.1:0-19791 GCA_964485235.1 uncultured Dehalococcoidales bacterium | reverse complement strand
TGCCTCCAAGCGACGTAATATGACTTCCATCGGCATATACCTTTGTCTTTCCCGATTCGAGGCCGGAACCTACACTTATCGTTGCTTCATATGAGCCTTCTTCAATATACATAGTATAGCTTCGCGAGTTTGACAGTGTCGGCGATGAACTATCGGTTACCATAACAGTGAAAGTATATGTTCCGGCAGTACCCGCGGACGGCGTTCCGACGAGATATCCATAGGAGCTGTAGCTCTCCAGGACGATTCCACTGGGTAAAGAGCCGCTCGATATACTCCACGTATACGGCTGTGTACCCCCGGAGACCGCGAGTGAAGCTGAATAACTCTGGCCTTCCATGCCGGTTGAAATACTCGACGTAGTGAATGTGATGGGTTTCTGGTTGATTGTTATTGTTCCGCTGTAACTGCCGGAGTTGACAGCGCCATTATCGGAAACCTGAACGAAAATAGAATATGATCCTGCTGTAGTCGGTGTACCGCCTACAGTGACAACGTTGCTTGTAGATGCTATAACAGACACTCCCGGCGGTAGACCGGTTATTGTCCATGTAAAAGGATCTGAACCGCTGGTGGCGGTAAAACTTGCAGTATATGATTCCCCTACCTGACCGGTGGGCACATAAGCTGATACATAGATAGCAGCTGCATGAACAGGAGTTGCAGTGAAGGGGACAACTGCTGCTGCAATAAAGAGAGAGCTGAGGAGGAAACGCGCTATATTTTTACCGATATTTTTCATTTCTTCCGGCTTCGCCTTTAATCGAGTATATCATATTACTCATTATTCATGTAAATAGTTAAGATAATATTAATATTACAATAATATATTAGCAATTATAGTAAACCGTTACGCACTTGTCGATATCCAATATTTCAATACACAATATCTGGTATTCTTTTAAAAGATATTTCCATAATATAGTCAACGTGATTTTATCCTATATCGTTTATATACTTAATCCGATGTTTTTGCAACTGTACAAAAAAACAGACTAAATGACGTGTCTGTTTTTTGCTTCTACGGTGCAGATTGCTTAGAATTGAATATATAGACAACAATCGTAGAAGATTCTGTAAGGTGACCAATGGAAGAAAGCCATAATCATGATCATGCGGCCGGTGCCGGCAGGGACCGGTTGATAATTACACTGGGCATCATACTGGCCATTATGATCGTCGAGATCGTCGGCGGGTTATTAAGCAAGAGCCTGGCGCTTCTCAGCGATGCAGGTCATATGCTTGTCGATGCACTGGCGCTGGCATTGAGCTTTTTCGCCCTGATTATAGCGAAGCGTCCGGCAACATTGCAGAAGACATTCGGATATTATCGTGTCGAGATCATGGCTGCCCTCGCGAACGGCACATTCCTTTTACTTGTTGCCGTTTATATTTTCTACGAATCGTATCAGAGGTTTATGCACCCTGTATCCATTAATGTCTTCATAATGTTGCTTATAGGTCTGATCGGTCTCGCAGCGAATATTTCAGCTTTTTTCCTTTTACGCGGATCGAGCAAGACCAGTTTAAATATCAGGGCGGCATTCTGGCATGTGATAGGGGATACTCTCTCCTCAGTCGGAGTCATCGTTGCCGCACTTGTGCTGTATTTCACAGGCTGGCAGTTTGCCGATGCAGTTGTGGCCATATTAATCGGTTGCATTATCATGTGGGGAGCTGTCAGGCTTGTCCGGGAATCCGTCGAAATATTAATGGAGGCTGTTCCGGCGCATATAAACGTGGAAACAGTGGTCGACCGACTGAAGGGTGTGCCCGGGGTGGAAGACATACATGACATCCATATATGGACAATTACATCGGGCGTCCATGCGCTCAGCGCACACGTGGTTATCGAGGACCAGATGGTAAGCAAAAGCACGGAAATAGTGGAGACCATTAACTCCCTCATGTCAGCCAAATTCGATATAAGCCATACCACTATTCAACTGGAATGCGAGAGTTGCCCGACAGGCAATGTCTGCGAGCTGGTACGACCTGTCGACAGGCAACGGTAGTCCACAAGGTCTGATATATGCATATAAAACAGGTGATTCCCGGGGTCTACATGCTCGGCGGAATATGCGGCACCGGATTTCTGGGCGCTAATATCTATATCTTGATCAATGAAGATATCACAATTGTCGATACTGGCTATCCCGGCAGAGAGAAACAGATACTGAATGCTGTTTTATATCTCGGTTACACGCCGTCCGATGTCGCCCGTATAGTCCTCACCCACTATCATCCGGACCATATCGGGAGCCTGCCGCAGTTAAGCAAAGCCACAGGGGCTACGGTGATTGCTCATAAACTTGATGCCCCGCATATAGAAGGCAGGCAACAACAGCAGTTCGACATGGATAACGTGATATTGAATATGTTGTTGAGCGCAATGGATAAGTTCTGGCCTGTTTTTCCGGTTGCAGTGACCTCGATAGTCGATGATGGAGATGAGTTGCCGGGAGGAATGATTGTCCGGCATCTGCCGGGGCATACACCGGGCAGCCTCAGCCTTTTTATGCCTGAAAAGAACCTTATAATTGTCGGCGACCTGCTTTCCAATACATTTGGACTGAGCCTGCCGTCGCGAATGTTCACCGTGGACAGGGATGAAGAGCTACGTTCGCTAAAGAAGTTGGAGGATATGGAATTCGATATCATCTGCTTCGGGCACGGGAGGCCTGTCACATATCATGCACACGATGTGGTATCCTGTTTCGTAAAAAAAATAAATGCCGGATAAAACAGGCTGTATATATGTATTACATACAGATATGCAATCCGGCTATCCTGCGACAGATGAAAACGGCGACGATTTTTTTCAGGGTTGCGATCTTTTAATTCTGTCGATTTCTTTTTCCAGCTCTTTCTTTTCCCATGCGCTGTTACTTCTTGAGAAGACAAATACGCCGAGGAAGTGGAAGAGAAGACCTATTCCCCAACCGCCGAGCGGGAAGATGAACCACGGAAAGTTCGCCCCGGTGAAAAACCATATAAGCACCAGAAGTATATTGACGCATATATAGACTATAAGGTGAGTGAAGAACCCTTTTTTCTCCTCAACGCGCTGCCGGGCTATTTGATAGATCTCTTCATCAGTTAATTTACCGGACATATACAACCTCCGCATCGGATGTTATCCGGTTCATTGTATCATAGTCTACGATACAATGGTCATCTTTGCTTTATAATCGTAACGAGGTTTCTTGAAGCTTTATAATCGTGATTACTCTTTTAATTTCTCGATTTTGCTTGCCCAGAAATCGTTGAGTGCACGATATTTGCCTTCCTTTTTTAATTCGCCGGTAACGATCACCCAGCTGCCGTTACTTATCCCTTCCGCCTTGACCGGTTTTCTGGGCGTTCCATCATTCTCTATCATCATGGTATACCACACTTTGATCGTTTTACCTCCCGATCCAAGTTCAAAGTATGGCGAAAGGACTTTTCCTATAATATCAACCTTTCCATAAATGACTACTTCCTTATCGTAGACAGGATGATCAAGCAGGTCTGAAACGCTTAGTGTGCCTTCAGGTTTTTCGATTTCCGCGGTACATCCGGCAAATGCGAGCATTGCAAATAATACGAACAGGACTATGATGTATATGCCTCTGTTTCCCATACCCTTATCCCTGTGTTTACATAAATAACGTATTGAAAACGAATATGTTTATACAGGGTAATTAGAATAATAATAACTGTTGCCCTGCATTCTTATCCTGTTTCATATTGAAAACAGTATGCCTGCCGTGCTTCTTATTCTACAGGTTTGAACATTTTTTTCGACGCACCGCATACCGGACATTTATCGGGTGCATCGCCTTCTACCGTATAGCCGCATACCTGACATACGTAGATTGGCTTTTCTTCGGAAGTCTTTCCTTTTTCAAGCATGTCGAGCGCTTTTTGATAAAGGTCGTGGTGGAATTTCTCAACTTTATTGGCGAGTTCAAAGCTGTGTAACGCTTTAGTATTACCTTCGGTTTCAGCCTGTTTTATGAATTGCGGGTACATCTCGGTGAACTCATGGTGTTCTCCGTTTATTGCTTGACGAAGGTTGTCGGCTGTAGAATGTATTCCGTCGAGGGCTTTTAAGTGGTTCTTTGCATGTACTGTTTCAGCGTCAGCCGCAGCACGGAAAAGTCTGGCGATCTGCTTTTGTCCTTCCTGCTCCGCTTTTTCCGCGAAGAAAAGATATTTTCGGTTAGCCTGACTTTCACCGGCAAACGCGTCCTGTAGATTGTCGATAGTGCTCATTTTTACCTCCTCTTGAAATGTAGGCTTATTGATCAATAGTTAGTATGCGCCATATTCCTGAATTATCGCAATTATTTGTCTGCCATGAAAAATGCTGCGATCATAATTCCGAATACAGCTCCGAAAATCGCCCCCGACCAGGGGCTTCCTGTGACACCTCAGGTACTCCCGTTACATTTTCCGAAATAGCCTAAAGCTCCCCCGACTGCCGCTCCCAGAATTGCAGCGACTACATATATCCATATCATTGTCTTCCCGACCTTATTATTTTCTTTTTCGTTCCGCATAAGAACACTATTTATTATGTAATTTCAGGTATACCGGTATTACCGATAAAAATCGAGCGGACGGGACTTTCTATCACATAACCAAATTTACACTTCTTTATTGAGGACCCTTTCTTTCAGGGTTTTCCATTGTTCCATGGTAAGTACGCATGTATTTTCATCTTCACCGATTTCCACCCGGTCATCCATGATTTTTAACACGGGACAGCATTGTCCCTGACTGCATAATGTTACGATTTTCATCTAGTTCCTCCTGTAATTATCTAAACGGCAATATATTTTTGTGTCCCGTCCGTACTATCGATACATGGATAAAAAGTATAGACCATATACCTGTATATGTATGTGACTTTTGTCTCCAGCCGGTTCATACACTGGTATCCGATCAAGATAAAATCACGGCAAACAGGTGCCCGACCGGACTGAGTTTGATGGAATAGGAAAGCAGTGACAGAGTAATATTACCTTCGGCGTATTATAGAATGCTTTTCCAGAATGCCAGAAACTCGTCTATCATCATGGATAGCTCTGATACTGAAAAGCCATATGGTGCATTTCCCCATTGGCTTTCATTGCCGGAACTGTCTGTAGCCATGATACGCCAGTAGTAAATGCCGGGATCGAGCATGAGCGTATAGCTGGTCTGTGTAATACCTTTTATACTATAATCCGGTTTAATCTGTGAGAATGCGACGTTATCGGCTATTTGCAATGTATAGGTGATACCGTTCTTGTTCGATACGGGATTCCAGAAGAACGTGACAGGTTGCGGTCCGAAAGCGCCGAACTTCTGTCCCATCGGTGTCACCGGACTTGGCGAGGAAGGACATACTATAACTTCCGTAGTATTTGGTGCCGGTGCCGGTTCGGGTGTTGGTGTGGGCTCGAGTTCCGGCTCTTGCTGCGGCGGCGGTGTGACAGGTTCCTCATCTTTAATGACTTCCAGGGACGCGGTAGTAGAAGAATACAATTTTGGAGATTCCGCGGTAAGTGTATGTACTCCGACAGTCGTCTCCGGTACTACCATAGTTGTAGTAAAGCTGCCCAGCTTGTTAGTGGTGAATTTTACTACGGTGTTACTGCTGTCTAACATCACCGATCCGGACTCCTTTGTCGGGAATCCCGAACCCGTGATTGTTACATGTGCTCCCGGTTTTGCCGAAGAAGGATTAGCTATCATGCGCGATCTTACGATAAATTGCACATTCACCGGATCTGTACGGTAAAGCCGCATAAACTGAATATAATGGACGCCGTAATTGGATTCGGGAATAGTAAAACTCCTGGTTACCGCATAAGTACCGTGTGGTGATGAACCGGTAGCCAGTACCGTATATGTGCCGGTAGTAAATGAAGAGCTATCGCTCCAGCGAATTTCGTAGTCTCCATCCAGAGTAAACGATTGCGCTGAGATACTGAACGTCGCCTTGGTCCCGACTGTGCCGGATGCCGGTGTTATACTAACACCGCAACTACCACCCGATCAGCCGCTTGCAGAAGCCTGACGCGGCATCAGTACCAACGAAATAAACAACGAACATAATACCACGCTGTATGTTATTAGCTTCATTATACTTTTTATAGAACTTATCGGTCGCTTTGTCAAGTATAACCCTCTTATATCATATGATGTACTATCGTTATTAATTATAATCATTATAAATATACGACAGAATATAACGTAATTGCATATATTTTTTTCTGCCGAAAGAATCTCCCGGGTCTTTTTTGCTGTACATCCCCTTTTTCAATAACGGTTCATTACATATTTTTTATTTTCCCTATTATATAACGAAATGGGTTTAGTTTAAGTCAAGACAATATTCATAAAACGTAACGCAGCTTGCGAAGGATTATGCCAGTGTGAGGGTTATTGCCCTGATTCCATCGAAAACCGACTTTTTATTGTAAGAGTCACTTCAATGACTCGTCAGTAGTCCCTGTGCCCACCCCCATAACAGGGCAATCGCGGGGGATTGCCCCTACCATCATCTTTAGATAAACAATCATACTATTGACCTCCACGGCATTTGTCATTCTTCACCACCTCGTAGGGGCGTTCCTTCAGGTGCGCCCGAGGCGGGGTGAAGCGGCAGGTAAAACAAATCTGTACAAACTGGCACATAGGTTACATGCAGCGTATGACTCCCACTAAAATAACCTCAATCATTCAACCGGTTCAATGATTAGCAATTAAATTTGGATATTATAAGTAAAAAATACATTCGAATATAGGCTAATATCAAAGAATTTCAGCAACACTTTTTAAGTATTATGCCCGCAAAGACGGAGTAATAAAGTATGACAAAACCTTCTTGTGACACTTTATTGCGGATGATAGAATGTATATTCCTAATGGCAGCGGTATCGTGATGCAGAACAATATCAATCAATATCTAAGGGAAAGCTATATTTCGCGTATCAACAGGGTTATCGATTATATCGAAGCCCATATTGATGCCGATATGTCGCTTGAAGAGCTGGCAGATGTTGCCAATTTTTCTCCTTTTCACTTTCATAGAATATTCCATGCTATGGTTGGCGAGACTCTTAGCGGATTTATTCAGAGGGTTCGTATCGAGAAAGCGGCTGGCAAGCTCGTCGCGAATCCTAAAAAATCAATAACGGATATTGCTTTTGAATGTGGTTTTTCAGGCTCATCTGTATTTGCCAGAACGTTCAAGTCAACATTTCACATGAGCGCCAGAGAGTGGCGTCAGGGTGGTTATAATAACTATAGCAAGCAAGGTCAAATAGAAAGCAAAAGAAGTCAATCGCTCAGCAATAACCGGCAAGAATTCGAAGTATCTGTCCAGTATACTCCGGGTATAGCAATACAGAAATGGAGGGTACTGATGAAAGACAAGAAAATTGAAACCCGGGTCGAAGTCAAAGATATACCGGATATGCATGTTGCTTATGTAAGGCATATCGGTCCCTATCAGGGAGATATAGATTTGTTCGGGAGATTGTTTAATAAGCTATGTTCCTGGGCAGGGCCGCGCAATTTGTTGCGCTTTCCCGAAACGAAGATGCTGTGTGTCTATCACGACAATCCGGAAGTCACGGATAATGCAAAATTGAGGACTGACGTGTGTATTACAGTGCCTGAAGATACGCAGGTTGACGGGGAAATAGGCAAAACGACTATTCCCGCAGGGAAATATGCGATGGCCCATTTTGAAATAAATCCCGACCAGTACCAGGACGCATGGGACACGCTTTATGGCGGATGGTTGCCGGAAAGCGGCTATCAGCCGGACGATGGCCCATGTTTCGAGCTTTATCTTGGCGATCCAAAAACTCATCCCGAGGGAAAACATACCGTTGCGATATGCATTCCTGTAAAACCTCTCTAGGCAACAGGGTAGAATAGTATATGAAGCTGCTGGTTATAATAACCGGCGGCTTTTTTCTGCACAGTTCCTGACCGGACATAGTACCGGTAATTATTTTTCCTCTCTTTAAAAGGGTATAATAACAGAGAGGATATTTTTATATGCGTCCTTATCCGAGCCTCTGTGAAATTAATACGCAGCTTTTTTTAAAGAGGTTGTCTGCGAGGGGGAAGGGAATTTCTTCTCTGGCGGATATTCCGGACAGCGTATGGAAACAATACGCGGAACGCGGGTTCGACCTTATATGGTTGATGGGAGTATGGCAGAGAAGTCCGGCTTCGCGCAAAGAGGCATTGCAGACAAAGGGATTGCGGGAGCAATATGACAGTGTTCTGCCCGGTTGGACCGAAGACGATGTGACGGGTTCGCCGTACGCCGTCTATGATTACAGCCTTGATCCGTCCCTCGGGGCAAAAGACGATCTTCAGCGGGTCAGGGCACAGCTTAATCGGAATAATCTCGGCCTTATCCTGGACTTCGTTCCCAATCATCTTGCCAGGGATAATCAATGGACTGAATCTCATCCCGCTTATTTCGTAAAAGGCAGGAAAGCCGACGTCGAGCAGTATCCTGACAGGTTTTTTTCTCCGCAAACAGGTGTCTATCTGGCACACGGTAAAGATCCGAATTATTCACCATGGACTGATACAGCACAGCTCAATGCGTTTGCCGTTTCCCTGAGACGGGCAATGGCCGGTACACTTATGAATATTGCAGATACTGCGGACGGAGTACGGTGCGATATGGCTATGCTCGTGCTCAATGACGTGTTCGAAAAGACCTGGGGAAACATTGTAAAGGGTTTTCCACGGCCTGCGACAGAATTCTGGTCCGATGCAATAGCAAAGGTAAAAGCGAAACATCCCGGGTTTATTTTCATTGCCGAAGTCTACTGGGGACTTGAATCACAGCTTCAGGCTGCCGGTTTCGATTATATGTACGATAAAACTTTATATGACCGGATTCGGTTTTCGACTGCCGGCGATATACTGGACTACCTGAGGACGCATAGTCCTTTGAAACATAACTCCGCCTATTTCATTGAAAATCACGATGAGGAACGTGCGATAACCGCGTTCGGCCGAGAGCGATCAATGGCAGCTGCCGTTATTGTTGCGACGCTTCCGTCTCTACACCTGTTTTATGACGGTCAGATGGAAGGGAAGAAAGTTCATATGCCGGTACAGCTTATCCGCGAACCGGACGAGGCTGTTGATCCGGAGATACAGAGTTATTATTACCGTTTACTTACCGTTTGCAACCAGGATGTCTTTCATAACGGTATATGGAGGCTTATAGATATCGGAGAAGCCTGGGAAGGAGAAAGGAGCTATAGCAATCTTCTTGCCTGGTCATGGCAATATAACGGACAGGTAAGTATTGTGGTGACGAACTATTCGCCTGGTCCTGCAAAAGGATGGGTAAAGCCGCGGCTGGTCATCGACCAGAACGGCAGCATCGTATTTCGTGATGAATTGACCGATATTACCTATGGTAAGGAAAGTTCCGAACTGAGATCGAAGGGGATCTACGTCGATCTTGCTCCTTATCAGTCCCATATTCTCAGCACTGTCATACATTAAGACGTGTAACGCGGGAAATGTTAGTGCCCGTAATAGCAAAGGGTATCGAAGCCGAGTAACCGTGCAGCTCCCATTATAGTCACACCGAAAAAGATCACCGGTTTATCAATCCTGAATTGGTCTATTGTTTTATTGACGATAGTTGTACCGGTCACCAGTGCTATATCACACCACTTGAGATTGTCTTCGGTGTTTTCCGGCCCGTTGATAGGTACTCCGAATTTTTCAGTGCCTACGTTGTTCCTGTCCAGGTCTGTTACTTTTACTGCAAACAGTGGAGCAAGTGTCTGTACCATACGGGGTTGCAGCCCCGCGATCGCAATTTTAGGACTCCCGTATTTTTGTTTGATATACCGTGCAAGCTCTTCGCTGCATTGCACCGGTTCATTATTCTTGCAATGTGTGGTTCTGTCTATCAAGCCCAGATATCTCAGGGCCGCATTAAGGCTGGCAATGTATATTGCCCTGCGGAAATTGTTTGATAAGTCCATGGTAAGAACGTCGGACAACCTGCCGTTAAAATTGCCGTACATATCGGTAAACGCCTGTCCGAATGCCCCTTTGAATTCGGCCTGCATCATCCGCTCTTTGCCTGTCACCAGAGGATAGTCTTGGTCTTCGGGATTGCCGATCACTTCCTCCGGAGTGAGGGGGACTGCGGTAATTGCGACGTCTTCTTTCTCAAGTCCATGCTCATTCACGATGCCGGTGAATTTCTCTTGCAGTTCGTCATACGTGTTTTTTTTCATGAATCCTCATTCTCCTCAATTTTAATATAATGAAAATTTCTTTTCCTTCGGCAATGTTCAATTCGTAAAAGACATGATGCGGGATTTCAGCCGTGAGTCTATTGGACCCTGCCTGTATTCCAAGCCTCACACTCTCATCGGCAATCTTTACTGATGTAACAGTACCTATAAAGCGGTTTATCTCCGGACCAGGCGGTCTTGTATCTGAAACATAGATATCGCGGGGGAGGATTGCGATCTTATGAATCGAGTTGCCGTCGTGGGGGACTATTACCGGAAGGCCACCGCAGCCGACCTCCACCACTCCGCGTCCGGCAGTTCGGCAATAATCACATTCAAGGATATTCGGTGCACCAATGAATTCGGATACATGTTCATTACGTGGATAGAAAAAGACCTCTTCCGGGCTGCCTATCTGTTCGATACGGCCGTTTTGCAAAATAGCAATCCTGTGAGCTATTTCTTCTGCTTCCTGCAGGTCATGGGTTACATATATTGTAGTAATCCCCAGCTTTCTTTGTATTTGTCTTAATTCTGTTCTCAGGTATTTGGCCGTCTGCGCGTCGAGGCTGGACAAGGGTTCGTCCAGAAGTAATACCGAGGGCGATACGGCAAGTGCCCTGGCAAGTGCTACGCGTTGTTGTTCACCACCGCTTAAATGTTTGGGATAGCGCGAAGCGAGGTGGAATATTTTCATCAATTTGAGCAACTCGTCGAGTTTGTTTTCTATTTCCTCCGGTGTCCTGTTGCTGTGCTCAAGGCCATACTTGATATTGGCGGTTACAGTAAGATGCGGAAACAACACGAGTTGCTGGAACAGGTATCCTACTCCTCTTTTGCTCGTAGAAATTTTGTCCACTGGTACATCATCGAAGCTTACAGAGCCATCGTATTCAATGAGACCGGCGATGATGTTGAGGAGCGTTGTCTTCCCACTGCCGTTAGGTCCCAGAAGGACGAGAAATTCCTTATCGCGGACCTCAATATCTACATCCGATAAGATATATTTGCTCGCTTTCGTTACTTTTATTTGCGGCATATTACTTCCATTTATCCGTAATTTTTCTTTCCAGATAGGCAAAGAACTTTTCGAATGTCAGGCACATTACGGCAAGGACTATCAGGCATACAATGATTATATCAATGCGGATGAGGCTTTCGGCCCTCATCATTAAAGCACCGATACCGGTAGGGATGGCGACCATTTCTGCGGCAATGATGACCCGCCATGCCATGCCAGCTTCAAGTCTCAGTCCGGTGAAGATATTGGGCAATGCAAGCGGAATAACGACAGTGGTCAATATCTTATAGTCGGATGCTTTCAAGGTCTTTGCAACCTGGATGTAGTCCCTGTCTACGTTCTTGATTCCGGTAATAGTGTTATACAGGACAGGGAAAAAGGAACAGATGAAAATAATAGTTATCGGCAACAGCTCGTTAATACCTATCCACAGCATGAGCAGCGGCAACCACCCGAGAGCAGGGATAGGATAAATCATGCTTATTATCGGATTGAACGCTTTGTTTATGGTGTTATGCCATCCCATGAATACGCCCGCAACAATTCCGGCTATAGAACCCGCGCTCAATCCGATAAGGACGCGCAGGAGGCTGCTGAGGAAATTTTCTCCCAGTACTCCGCTGGCAGAGAGGTTGTAGAACTCTACGACGACCGTGGAGAACGGGGGGAAAAAGAATCTTCCCTGAAGTATATCCAGACGGGCGATTAGTTCCCATAATAGAAGGAAGACGATAATGGGAACTATCCCCCAGCCTGGTTTAAGTTTCCGCAACCGATTCATTGTTTAATGAAGCTCAGGTCCAGGATGTTCCCGGCATCGAAGCCGCTTTTTATATATTCTAATTCCGCCATATATTCAATAGTCTCCTGTATCATTTCAGGATCTATGTCCGTGGTAAATTCCAGGCGTTTCATCGAGCGTAAAAGCACATCGGGCGTGATATCCAGTTTCGTCACAGCTTCTGTCTGGTCCGCCGGGTAGAGATTTCCGCCAACCGTATTCATCTGGCGTGCCACGATCTCCGCGGCGTCTTCCGAATTGTTGTTTCCCCAGTCTATCGCTTTTTTAGATACGTTAACCAGCCTCTTTACTGCATCGGGTTTTTCCGTTATCAGGCTTTCTCTGACGACGAGTACGCTGCCCTGCATGTCCGGCCAGACATCCTGGCTCATGAGCAGCATTTTAAATCCGTAGTCCTCTGTCATTGTCGCCCATTGTTCGGGCATAAAAGCTGCGTCGAGCTGGTCCATTTTCACCGATAGCGCCAGCTTTGGCGGGTTCATCCGCCGGATATTTCCCAGCACTTTGTCTTTGTCCAGATTATAGTTATCTATCGTTTTATGAAGAAGCACGTCGACCGCTCCGCCCTCCCGTACACATCCTATTCGCATACCTGTTTGTTCGAGGTCTTTAATATCTTTTACTTTTTCAGGATTAACTACGAGGCCATATCCGTATTTGTGTGTGCCCGCAACTATTTTTATCGGAACCCCGGCGTTTGCGAAGGCATTTACGGCAGGGACCAGGCACATATAGGCAACCTGAATATCACCGCGTGCGAGTGCGGATGCAAGAGCCATGCCTGTAATATAGCTCTCATATGCGGTTACAACGAGTCCCTCTTCGGCATACCATCCTTTGTCCTGGCATATATAGGCACAGGCTGCATGGTCCATAAATTCGACTGCCATGCCAACCGGCGCATCTTCTTTCGGTGCACATCCCCCAGTAAAAGCAAGAACTATTAACAGTAGTGCAATAAGAGACAATAATATTTTTTTCATGATTCCGGTATTCCTTTCTTATCTCAGGTTGATATATGGAAAATTAGTCCCGGTGTTTCCGGACAACAACGGACTCAGGGAGTTTTATTTTCCCGCAATACGGCCATTTATATTGCGCAAAGAGAAATGACAGTGGTTATATTAACTGCGATATAGCCTTTTTGTCAAATTTACGATGCAGTACAACGTATATAATAGATAAGAAGGTCGGTTAGTACTGTAAAAAGATAGGTTGATACGGGAATATGCTATATGCTTGCCCGGTACTGTTGAGAGGGCATGTTCATAGTCGAGAAAGGCAACTGTCCTTCTCTGGTCGTGAATATCCTGTACGTGATTGTGGAATTATTTACCATTTTCATGGAGTAAGAATAGAAATTATTGAAATTGTTACTGCGATACGCGCGGCGTGTTTCTTTGTTACGCTGGTTTGCGAGGGTAACAAAGCCCAGCAATGCAAATCCTGCTACTGTGGTCACCGGTTCGGGTGCTAAAATAAGGGCCAGAGCCAGCGGCTCCAGCCCGGTATAGTGTCCTTTTTTCATAGTGCTTAATACAAGTGAGAGATGATATAGTATTTTTTTGCTTTTGTCAATAACCTGATCAAAGCTATCTATAGTATTACTAACGTATCTGCGAAATAAAGGTTTAAGAAAAAATTAAAATTATTGCGCATCGATTTCAAGCAGTTTTTCCCGTTTAGCAGTTGCACCATCCCACTTATAAAGGATGTCCGTCCCGCTTTTTGTACGGGAGACGCTATTCCATTTCCGGAGGCAAAACCTTAACAGCGCCTTGATCTGCTGAAGCGGCGAAAAGTGCATAGACTTTCAATGCGTCGGAGATCGTGCGGTTGCGTCCTGCCGGTTTGAATGCATCTTTTCCTTTCGCCAGTTCCTTTTCTCTTCGTGCTGCCAGTGCATCATCCGACAGCTCTACGTTGAGCCTGCGACCGGGGATGTCGATATTAATAATATCTCCATTTTCAATCAGGGCAAGCGCTCCGCCGGCGGCAGCCTCAGGTGAAATATGACCGATGGAGAGGCCTGATGAGCCGCCCGAAAACCTGCCGTCTGTAATCAGCGCGCATTTTTTTTCAAGATGCATAGAGCGCAGATATGACGTGGGATAGAGCATTTCCTGCATGCCGGGGCCTCCTTTTGGGCCCTCGTATCGTATGACTACAACATCGCCTGATTCCACTTTGCCGCCCAGAATGCCGTCGGCAGCTTCTTCCTGGGAAAAAAATACTTTTGCAGGACCGCGGAAAGTAAACATCGCCGGATCGACACCGGCTGCTTTTACCACGCTGCCCTGTAAGGCGATATTGCCAAAGAGCAAGGCAAGACCTCCATCCTGATAATAGCAATGACTGAAATTCCTTATACAGCCCGCCTCACGGTCTTTATCGGCTTCTTTATACCTGTTGTCCTGTGATGCCAGTACCAGATTCCGTCCTGATGCGCCCGGCGCACAATGGGCATTATCAATTGCGTCCGTTGACGCTGTTTTTCTCATGACGTCATATTTGTCCAGAGCTTCCGCGAGCGTCATTCCGTCGACTCTCTTCACTGCAGTATCGAGCATACCTCCGCGTTCAAGTTCTCCCATTATCGAAAGGATACCGCCTGCGCGGTTCACATCTTCGATATGATAGTGCGAGCTTGGTGAGACTTTGCAAAGGCAGGGGACCTTCCGTGAAAGCTCATCGATATCGTGTATGGTAAAATCCACCTTTGCCTCGCGGGCAACGGCAAGTATGTGGAGCACCGTGTTGGAGGACCCGCCCATTGCCATGTCCAGTGCCATTGCATTTGTAAAGGCTGCTTTGTTAGCAATGGACTTCGGGAGCACAGACTCGTCACCGTTGTCATAATATTCGTGAACCATCTCTACGATCCTGTGTGCGGATTTTTCTATCAGCGACATTCTCTTTTTATGTGTGGCAACGATGGTACCGGTGCCGGGAAGAGAGAGGCCGAGCGCTTCCGAAAGGCAGTTCATGGAGTTGGCGGTAAACATGCCTGAGCAGGAGCCACATGTAGGACACGCTATTTGCTCGATCCGAGCGATATCTTCATCGGGGACAGAATTGTCCGCCGACATTACCATTATTTCTATAAGGTCATAGTTTTTCTCACCGAGTTTTCCAGCCTCCATAGGGCCGCCTGAAATAAAGATGGAAGGTATATTCAATCGCATTGCAGCCATCATCATCCCCGGAGTGATCTTGTCGCAATTGGTAATGCATACAAGGCCGTCCACTTTATGTGCATTACACATATATTCCACACTATCCGCGATCAGTTCTCGTGAGGGAAGCGAATAAAGCATTCCATCATGCCCCATGGCAATACCGTCATCGATGGCAATAGTATTGAACTCAGCGGCGAAGCATCCCTGCTTTTCAATAATAGATTTTACATATTGACCGATCTCATGCAGGTGTACATGACCCGGCACGAACTGAGTGAATGAATTTGCTATAGCTATAATGGGTTTGCCGAACTGCTCCTCTTTCATTCCGTTGGCGCGCCATAGACTTCGGGCACCTGCCATTCTTCTACCCTGCGTATTGATTGTGCTTCGAAGCGGTATAGACATATTAGACTCCTTCACTATAGTAACTTTTTCGCGGTTATCCTATTATAATATACGCGATAACAGATGGATGCAATGCCTGACCGTTTCGTCGTATAACACCCGGGATATATAGCAGCGAATTTACAGTATTGTCCTGTGATGTTAGAATGCTTCCGGTTAACCACGACCAAATTTTTTATTATTTCTATCATGTTAATATCAACCGGGTCGCAGTACCTGTTGAGCGGAGTGTCTGATTGACAGTTATGAACGGTGAAGACCAGCAACGCTTATATAAAGACCTTTCATGGCTATGGCCGATCGTGAGTCCTGCTGATGATTACGTTGAAGAGACCGAATTTTTCAGCAGCCTGATTAAAGAGTATTCCGAAATACAAGTGAAATCGTTGCTCAATCTGGGCTGTGGTGGTGGGCAGTATGATTATACACTGAAAAAATATTTTAAAGTGACCGGTATAGATAACAATGAGACCATGTTAACACTTGCGCACAACCTTAATCCTGAAGTTGCCTATTATACCGGCGATATGCGTAATTTAAGGATAGAAGGGCAATTTGAGGCGGTCACCATTTTCGATTCGGTTAATTCAATGCTCACGGAAGGTGACCTGGCGGCGGCATTTACTACGGCGTATATCTATTTGAAACCCGGCGGTGTATTGCTTACCATGGCAGAGGTTACAAGAGAAAACTTCAAGCAGAACAGGATGTCTTCCTCCTCTCATGTAAATGGTGATATGGATATCACCTTTGTCCGGAATTACCATGATTTGAATCCGGCAAGTAGTATTTATGAGGCTGCATTTATTTTTTTAATACGGCAGGGGGGGCGTTTAAAGATAGAAAATGACCGTCATTTGCTTGGAATATTCAGAACAAATATATGGCTTGAGCTTCTACGAAAAACAGGATTTACTGTGGTCCGAAAAGAGTTCGCCAAACCCGGTTCGGAAATAGAGCCGTTCCCGTTATTTATTTGCAGTAAACCAACGGAATAATCCTGCAAATGCCGGGTATAAGGTATAACCGGCATAGACTGTGAACATGGCTATACTCGAATAATGGTTTGAATGTGCTTACTATTCGGGCATTTACCGGTTTTGCGCAAAAAAGCCAGTGGATAAAATTCATTAAATAATGTAAAGTCATACATGCGAAAAAGGCAACTGATATAATAATAGTCTGAATAACTTCATAATAATAAGGAGGAAACTGGTGTTACTTAAAGATCGCGTAGCTCTAATTACGGGGGGCTCGATGGGTATGGGAAGAAGTATTGCTCTCAAGTTTGCCGATGAAGGGTGCTCGGTTGTACTGGCTGATATCGCTGAAACAGAGGGGAAGAAAACAGCAGATGAAGTATCGAAGAAGGGCAGGGAAGCAATTTTTGTAAAGTGCGATATTACGAATGATAAACAGATACAGGAAGTCGTTGATAAAACTATCGATAAGTTCGGAAAGATAGATATTCTGGTGAATAATGCCGGCGGAATACTCGGAAGCAAGCAAGGTTTGATTGGAGAAATATCTGAAGAAAGCTGGGATAAAATTTTTGACCTCAATTTGAAGGGGCACTTCTTGATCACTAAAGCTGTTGTGCCTCATATGATGAAGAACAAGTATGGCAAAATTATTTTTCTTTCATCGATGGGCGCTGTAAATCCAAGCGTTCCCGTAATACATTATCACACGGCGAAGGCGGGAATACTGGGACTTGCCCTTAATCTTGCAATGGAACTCGCGAGTTTCAATATTAATGTAAACACGATTGCGCCGGGCCCTATACGGACTCCATTCTGGAAACCGATAACAGATGGAATGCCGGATCCCAATATTATTTTTGAAATGGTAGGTAAAAAAGAAGTACCTCTGCAACGTGTTGGTACTCCCGAAGATATTGCAGGGGTCGCCCTGTTTTTTGCATCGGAGCTATCATCATATGTTACCGGTCAAACACTTTGTGTTGCAGGCGGGCAACCTTTGAAACCGTTTCCGGAAAATCCGCCGCAATAAAGAAAATTATTGCAGGAGAACAAAATATCCTGTGATGATAGAGTAATGATAATCGTAGCTCTGCCTTTCTACAGGTGGTCGATTCAAGCCTGTAGAAAGGCTGTTTATTGAAAATGGAGTAAAAAGTATTTAAGGGAGGTATTACTATGTTGCTTAAAAATAAAGTAGCAATAGTCACCGGAGGTTCGACGGGAATAGGACAGGGGATTGCCAGACGTTTTGCTGAAGAAGGTTGTGCTGTGGCGATTACTGATATTGCTGATAACGAAGGGGAGAAAGCGATTGAGGAAATCAAAGGAAAGGGACTTAAAGCAATTTATTTACACTGTGATGTAACTAAAGAGAAGGATGTTATAGGCTCAGTAAAAAAGACTGTTGATACATTCGGAACAGTCGATATTCTGGTTGCAAGCGCCGGCGGGATTCCGGGATTCAAGGGAGAGGGCATCGAAGATACAACGGAAGAGATGTGGGACAGGATAGTTAACCTCAATCTTAAGGGCTTATTTTTCTGCAATAAAGCGGTGATACCGTATATGAAAGCGAAAAGGTACGGCAAAATTGTAAATATTTCGTCAATGGGTGCGGTCGCTCCGCCTGCTCCCATTATGCATTATCATGCTGCCAAGGGTGGAGTAATATCTTTGACGGCTAATCTGGCTCAGGAAGTGGCACATTTTAATATTACCGTGAACTGCATTTTGCCGGGCCCGGTACGGACTCCATTCTGGAAACCGGTTACTGCCGGAGTCAATGATGTCGATGGATTTTTTGATAATATCGCTAAAACTGAAGTCCCGTTACAGCGAGTAGCTACACCGGATGATATAGCCGGTGGAGCATTGTTTTATGCATCGGACCTGTCTTCTTATGTTACGGGCGACCGGATGTTGATGGGTGGAGGGATACCGCTTACGGTCCTTAAAACGAAGGACTAGCGGTACCCGGAAACGAATATTATAGAACTGCATCAACAGGCTGACAGCAGTGTTGTTTTACCGGAAGAGAAAATCTTTTTTCCGGGATAACTGTACCTGTGCCGGCCTGTTTTACATAAAAGCATTTTTCTCCTCTAATTACCCTTTAATATAAAATTCACTGTTCATCAATATCGAATCAAAAACCACCTGCCATGCTCTTTTAATGTTATCCTCTTGCCTAAAGGGGATTAAAGTCACATACATGTCAATCTTTATTCGCTAAAATTAATGTAAATTGTTGATATTGTCCCGTTAGAGGAGATGTGAACTGTGACGGAAAAAATTATAAAAAGCGATGATGAGTGGGAGAAATTATTGACCCACGAGCAATTTGATGTCACGAGAAAGAAGAGAACAGAACCGCCTTTTACCGGCAGGTATTATAACTGCGAGGAAGAGGGTGTATATAGATGTGTCTGTTGTGGAAACGAGTTGTTTAATTCGAAGACTAAGTTCGAATCGGGGACAGGTTGGCCGAGTTTTCATTCTCCTGAAAGCGACAGAAGCATTTATGAAGTCTCTGATCGCTCGCATGGCATGAACAGGACAGAAGTCCTTTGTAAAAAGTGTGACGCTCATCTCGGGCATGTCTTCAATGACGGACCGGCTCCGACGGGATTGCGATATTGTATTAACTCTGCTGCACTGGACCTGGAAAAGTCCGGTCCGGGAGAAAAATAGCGGTTAAAATTGAGTGATAATCCGTGTACGATTTCATAGATTCAGTAACTGATATTCTGGGGATTAAATAGAGGGGAATAATGAATATACGCAGTAAATTATATTTGCTTTCAATAGTGCTTGGGCTTATCGTGATTGTAGGTAGCATGGCAACGGCTCTATCATGTAATCCTGACGTTTCAGCGGATACCGTTACGGTTCCTGCGAATACCTGTCCTGCGGTTACAGGGGAAAGGGGAGAAGATAGTACTATGGTGACTAAAAGCGATACAAAAAGAGAGAGACCGCTTATTGATATTAATGCGCCTGTTAGCGTCGAGACGGCGACGTTTTCATTAGGCTGATTCTGGGGTCCGGACTCCCGGTTCGGGAGTGTGGATGGTGTTGTCAGGACACGGGTAGGCTATACCGGAGGAACATCTGCTGATCC
>CAZAIO010000045.1:0-19898 GCA_964485235.1 uncultured Dehalococcoidales bacterium | reverse complement strand
GGAGAAACAGCGAACGGGTTTTCACAGCGGTATACGGGAACGGCGTATCCTGTAATATCAACGTCCACAGCGCCGGCCAGGAGTATGCCGTCACCGCCGCCGGTATAACCCGAATTGCTCAAGCTGCCATACAGGGATATGGAATATATCTTTTTATTCAATCCCATTGCTTCTGTGGGGCCTATATCATTTATTCTATAGACATTGTTATTAGGGTTATCCGAAGGGTTATAAAAACTTACGAATGTTACTCTCCTTGAACTCAATGTTGCGCTGTAGTTTTCGGGCATTGCAATATTGGAGATGATCGTGGAACCGCTATAACCGCTACCGACAATTTCAACAGGGTAATTGGTGATACTGCCCCAGTCCGTTGTTTGCGCATTCAGGTCTCTCTTGCCGAGGTAGAGCCACGTATCCGCATTCGTTGAAGTGACAGCGAGGACTGCCTGGTTTTCCTTGTAGCTCGGCGCGAATGCAATTGCCGATACAGCGTGTCCGACAGCGATATTCTGGTTCTTCCACCCGGATATGGTATCCTCGCCGAACTGTGCCGTCCACACCTGTCCGTTGATGGCGCCCCAATCAGCCGTGCCGATGCCGAGGTCCCGCACCAGCGCCGAGCCGCTCTTCTGGTAGGAAGACGAGATGGCAATTTGCTGTATTTCTCCTGTTATGGCAGGGACGGAGGTGTTATACCAGGTAGCGCCGGCGTCGTCGGATATGAATACTTTTGTGCGTCCGTCCGTCACCACCGCGACGATAGCTGACTGGTCCGGGGCAACGACGATCTCTTCGGCGGGCAACCCCGCCCCTGCCGTTAGCAGCCCCTCGGTGATAGCCGTCCATGACTGCCCGCCATTGTCGGTGCGATATACGACATTGTTTACGCTGTCGATGGCATAGATGGTATTGCCGCGTCCGACGGCTATTTTGTTCACTTCCGACGGTGAGACGATTACGAATCCCTTTTCTCCCGGGCTGTCTACCTGTGCCCACCGGAGCACATCGGTAACCGCTTCTTCGGCGGATAGCGGGGAAGGGAGAAAATATACACAAAGCACTGCGATCGATGCCAGCAGCAGGAAATTTCTCAGTTTCATAGTTTTATCAGCTTGCTTTTACAGAAAGGCACATCGTTTAAGTAGAACGGTTCCATTATACAAAGCTTTTACTATCATAGACAGAAAATATTAAGCGATTATTAATAATAAATCTTTTTAAATAGGCACGATAAAATTATCATATTAATAATATTTTAATAATTATTGAGTATACTAAATATATTGACGTTATTTATTACTGTATATGTAATATGTTTGCATCGTTTTAATTTGTAAAAATTATATAGATAACACGGCAAAAAGGAACATTAAACGATTATCAGCACAAAACTTCCCGGAAATAATTTTGACAAAATACCGGTATTAATAATCTTTTAATAATTGGACGTTACATTATTAACAATTGCTATCTTTCACCGGTATTTCTACAGTACAATAGTAAAGAAGGCGGTCTAGTCGTGAAAAGACGGAATATATATATATTAATTGTTACTCTTATTGTGGCATCCGCAATGCTTCTATCCGGCTGTTCTTCTAAAAAAGATGCGGCTGCGCAGGAAACCACTCAGATTGTTACGGTAGGACGGGGGAATATCGTTGTAGATGTCATGGCGAGCGGTAACCTGATAACTTCTAATGAGGCGGACCTCGCGTTCAGTGCATCGAGCAAGGTAACCGAAGTGCTGGTAGCAGTAGGTGACTGGGTGGATGAAGGACAGAAACTGGCTGCAATAGATACAACCGACCTGGAGATAAACCTCGCTCAGGCGGAGGCTAATGTAAAATCAGCGAAGCTCAACCTTGAAGCAGCCAAAGAGCCGACAACTACTGCCAGCGGAACATCGGCACCGGACCCCCTGGACATCGAGATCAAGGAGATCCAGTTGGAAAGCGCAAATATGAGCCTGGTAGATGTTCAGGCGCAGCTTGCAAATGCCGTAATCTATGCTCCCTTTTCAGGGAGAATCGCTGAAGTGAACATTGCTGTCGGTGACCAGGTCACCAGCAGTACAAAGGCAATACGTCTTATAGACCCGAACCTGATGGAAGTAAATATCGCTGTAAGTGAAATGGACGTATACCAGATTGATGTGGGGGATAAAGCCACGGTAGAGCTCAATGCTCTGACATCTGTGAAGCTTCCGGCAAAAGTAACGAGCATATCGCCGGTAGCGACAATACAGTCAGGAGTGGTTAATTATCAGGTGAACGTGAAATTAGACCCGATATCCAGCATAAAAGAGCAGCAAAAAGCAGGTACGTCAACTTCGTCCGGGAATAGTCCGGCAGAAACTCCGGCACCACCCTCCGGCAATACGGCGGCGGGGGGAATACCCCAGCGCCTCCAGCAGGCGATCGATGAGGGCAGATTAACGCAGGAGCAGGTTGATGAGATGATGAAAAATATGCCGCAGGGCGGGGCGGGTTTTAACAGACAATCAAACACACGAAGCACTCAGACGGCGTCATCCGTGCTGCCGGAGAACTTCGAGTTGAAAGAAGGACTGACTGTTACGGTGACTATTGTGGTAGACCAGAGGCAGAATATTGTACGTGTACCAAACAGCGCAATCAGCAGCAGAGGAGGCGTGACAACCGTACAGGTTATCAAGGATGGCGTTATAGCACAGCGTGACATCACGACCGGTATCACCGATTATCAATATACAGAAGTCACCAGCGGGCTTACTGACGGGGAACAGATAGTTATCGCATCAAACGCAAACAGTTCAAGCACGACGACCTCCTCTAACAGCCAGCAGCGGGGCGGACCACCGGTGGGGGGGTTCTTTATACGATGATCCGGCTGGAGAACATAACAAAAGTATATCAGATCGGGAAAAGGGAACTGACAGTACTGCGGGGAGTGAATCTCAGTGTTGAAAAGGGTGAACTGGTGGCGATCATGGGCCCTTCCGGTTCGGGCAAATCGACCATGCTTAATGTGATGGGCTGCCTGGATATTCCTACTTCCGGCTACTACTATCTGGAGGACAAAGAGGTAAGCCGTCTCAATAGTAAAGAGCTGGCACAGATCAGGGCGAAAACGATCGGCTTTGTCTTTCAATCGTTCAATCTGCTGCCGAGGATGACGGCGCTTGCCAATGTGGAACTTGGTATGAGGTTCTGTGAAGGAAGTGACCGCAAGGTGGCGCTGGAAGCGTTGGAAGCCGTGGGTCTGGCCGACCGGGCAAATCATCATCCGTCTGAGCTTTCCGGCGGGGAACAGCAGAGGGTTGCCATTGCACGTGCACTGGCAAAAAAGCCGCCTTTTTTACTTGCAGATGAGCCCACAGGAAACCTGGATAGTAAATCGGGTGCCGAGATTATCAATATTTTAAAACAATTACATGCCGAGCAGAAAATGACGATGGTGATGATCACCCATGATCTAAATGTGGCGGAACGTTGCCAGCGTATTATTCACCTTAAAGACGGCATTGTAGTGGATGAACAATAATTATGAAACAAATCAGAAAATGGCTTGAACCTGTAGTTTCGGCGTGGGTGGGAGTGCTTTCCCATAAGCTGCGCAGTTTTTTAACCATTCTGGGCATTGTGATCGGTGTGGGTGCGGTGATTGCGCTGATGTCCATTGGCAAAGGCGCCCAGGCTGATATCGTATCACGTATTTCCACACTCGGGTCCAACCTTATCACGATCAGGCCTGGCTTCACCCAGTTTGGCGGAGTGCGGAGTGCCTCAGGGAGCGCAACGAGCCTGACCCTGGAAGATGCGGAAGCGATAGCTGAGGACATACCGAATATAAGCGCAGTAGCTCCCTACAATCAATCAGCGCTTCAGGTAGTCGCCGGCAGCGAGAATATGAACGCACGGATTTACGGTGTGACTCCTGAATATCTGGAAGTATATAACTGGAAGACCACGTCAGGGGCTGTTTTTACCGAATATGAATATGAAAGGGGCGCCAAAGTAGCCTTGCTCGGCTCCAGTGCAAAAGACACGCTCTTTCCGGATACCGATCCCATCGGACAGAGGATCAGGATGGGAAATAACATCGTGCTCGTTATCGGAGTGCTCGAAAGTAAAGGAGACACGATGGGGCTGTCGGACGATATTATTTTAATCCCGTTGACCGCACTCCAGCAGATGGTTGCCCAGTCCTTTACCTCCCGGGGCGAGCATGTTATATCGTCGATTGCACTTACAGTGACGGATGAAAAGCAGGCGTCGACCACCGTCGATGATATTACCAGTTTGCTCAGAGAGAGGCATCAGATTGCAGTGGGTGCCGATGATGATTTCCGGATAACATCGATGGAGGAAATATCGCAGATGCTTGCAGAAACGACTGGAACCATGACTTTATTGCTCGGCGCCATCGCTGCAATATCGCTACTGGTAGGCGGCATCGGCGTGATGAATATCATGCTTGTCTCGGTGCTGGAAAGGACAAGGGAAATAGGTATATTAAAGGCGCTGGGAGCAAAGGAAAGGGATATATGGGGCCAGTTTCTGATCGAGGCGATATTTCTTACATTTATAGGCGGTATTGTGGGCGTTATTATTGGATGGATAGCATCAAAGATGGTGAGCCATTTCGGCAGTATGACCACGCTGGTCACCGCAGACACGGTTATTCTGGCAGTGTCGGTATCGATATGTATCGGGCTTTTCTTCGGATTTTATCCCGCCTGGAATGCATCGCGGCTTAATCCTATCGAAGCGCTGCGGCATGAATAGAGTTTACTTTTAGCTGCTCCTCTTTACCAGGATGATCTGTGAGAGGATGCTTATGGAGATTTCCTCCGGCGTTTCCGCCTCTATTTCCAGACCGATCGGGGCGTAGACCTGGCCGAGCCGTTCCTCCGTTACGCCCTGCTGCATCAGCTTGTCTTTCGTCTCTTTGACCTTTTTCTTGCTTCCGATCATGCCGATATATTTTGCCCTGGTGCCGACTGCGAAATACAGGCATTCCGCATCGTTCATATGTCCCGTAGTACAGATTACGATGTAATCATTCGGGGTTACGTGTAATTTTGTAAATGCGCGTTCGAACTCCTCCACAACCAGCATATCGGCATCCGGAAAGTTCTCCCGGTTGTTATAGTCCGGCCTGGGATCTACGATCACCACCCGAAAACCGAGCGATTTGGCTATCGGTGCGGTGCTTTTTGAAATATGTCCTGCACCGAAAATGTAGAGTGTTTCCAGCGGTAATATCGGCTCGAGGAGCACGTCGGTCTGCCCGCCGCAGATCATGGTTGTATCGGGAGACTTGCCCGAAAGGTCGAAATGAAGTATATCCTGCTGTCCCGTATTCATGACCTCGATGGCTTTCTTGCGTACCTGTTGTTCCAGGTCGCCGCCCCCGACGGAGCCCAGAGAAGTACCGTCATATTTGATGAGCATTTTTGCCCCGCCGCCTCGGGGAGCCGAACCCTCAACGGATATCACGGTCGCGAGCACCGCTTGTTCGCCTCTTGATATCACCCCGATTATTTCCTCATAAATCTCTCTCATATCTTTATTGCTCCCGATAGTTTCCGAGGTCATACGTTAAATATATACATAATCGCTTCGAGGGCACCGCCTGCTAACGCTCTCATTTTGTCTCTTATTATATAACAGACCGAGCGGTCGTTGACCGGGTCGATTTCAACGAGTTTAGCGCCTTTGTTTACATGGACGCCGCTTCTCACCAACCCGCGAATGATACCGTCCAGAGGTGATTTCAATTGCAGGTCTCCGAGCGTGCCGACAACCTGACCTTTCTGTGCCGTTTCTCCTATCTCCCTGTCCGATATCACCACGCCTGCCTGCTCAGCCCACAGCACTCGCTCACCGGTCAGCCCGCCCACCGCCAGCGGTATTCCAGTATTTACTTCAGCTTCTCCTTCCGTAAGCACCCTGCCCATACTGTTACTGTTATTGGTTTCCACGACGAGATGTGCGTCTGTCCCTACCTGAAACCCTGTCCCCATTCCTATTACCAGAGGGGCGTCCTGAATTGTTGTGCCGGTCTTGCGCTTGAGCATGGTCGCGTCGATAAGCACGTCGAAACGGAGCCTGTCCTTGATGGCCAGAGGCGGGTCCACTACGATGGGAATTTTCCCCTCCTGCCATGTCTGCCGGACTGCTTCAGCGTCCAGTGCAACACGTTCCGCCGTCACTCCCTCTATCGTCATGGTGCCGTCGAAAACGGCTTCCGAGTAGCAGACGCCGCGGCAGACCGCAAGCGGTTCCGCCACTTCCGTGAGGCACACTTTAAAATGGCTCCTGTGCAGCCGGTGGGCTACTGCGCTGGCAACTTCACCGCCGCCTCTGATCAGCACTTTCAATTCGGAAAGGTTTTTCATCGATAGTACCGCTTTTCCGCTATTAAATACTATATAGTATTAATTGCGGTATATTGCTCTCCGTCACGGTTATAATACTCCACGAAAGCGACAATTGACAAACATCCTGTATATTCGTACATCCATCGCTATGTTACACGATTATCGCGGATATCCTGCAGCGACCACGATGGCACATTCTTTATCTCCATGATTGCGCATGCTGTGAGGTGAGCCGCAGGGTATCCAGACTGCATCGCCTGGATGTACTTCCTGCTCGTCCTCATCCACTTTCATTATGGCGGTACCCTGGAGGATGAAATATATTTCTTCATACGGATCGATATGCGATTCCAGTTCTTTGCCCGGCTGTACCACTGCAAGGGCGAAGAACAATATACCTTCAAGCTCGCTGCTGTCGAATAACATAGTCGCCAGACCGCCCGTATGTGCTCTATACCATCTTTTATTTGCCGGTTCCTGTTGAATATTATGTACGATCATGATATTACTCCTCATTTATTCCGGAAAGCT
Source organism: uncultured Dehalococcoidales bacterium (assembly GCA_964485235.1). Classification (GTDB taxonomy): domain Bacteria; phylum Chloroflexota; class Dehalococcoidia; order GIF9; family UBA5629; genus CAZAIO01. Next base: position 13,000 of record CAZAIO010000045.1, on the reverse strand, counting down.
CTCCCATTATATCCGGTAACCTGAATGAGTGAAAGCGAGCCGGTTTCTGCTTTGTTAACCGGGTCTTTTCCGGTTCGCACACTTTATGCTTTTGTCCGCAAGCCGGATTTACCTGTAAAATAAGGCCGTAAAAGTATAAAATATAGAAAATATAATATGAAAGATATCAGGAAACCGGTCAACTAACTGCATGGAGAAAAAGATATCCCGTTCCCCGTACTGTGATAGCGTTTCAATTCCTGCACCAAGCCGTATATCCGCATGAGCATATTTCATAAAAAGAAAAAGATATTTTACGGGTGGTGGATTGTCGCCGCCTGTTTTTTTATTTCTATGTATGTTAGTGCGTCTGTCACCTTTGGATTTACCGCTCTCTTCGATCCAATCGTACAGGAATTCGGCTGGACCTATGCTCAGGTCGCATTTGCATCTTCATTGCGAGGCATAGAAGCCGGTATATTCGCCCCTCTGGTGGGAGTATTCGTCGACCGCTGGGGTCCGCGAAAACTGATAATTGCAGGCGCCGTCGTGACCGGTTGTGCGATGCTGATGTTCAGCCGTATTCACTCGCTTGCCGGGTATTACGGAGTGTTTATTCTGATCGGTATCGGCACAAGTGCCACAACGAGTGTGGTCACAATGACCGCCGTATCGAACTGGTTTCGAAAAAAAATGTCTCTTGCCGTTGGTATTGTTGTAAGTGGAACCGGTGCAAGCGGACTGTTAATTCCGCTACTGAGCAGCCTGATAGATAAGTTCCAATGGCGTACTACCGTGGCAATAGCCGGGATCGGAATGTGGTGTATCGTTATACCGCTGGCGCTTATTGTACGGCATAAGCCTGAACAGTACGGGTACTTTCCCGATGGAATAGAAGGTCAGGTTACAGTAAACGTAGAGGACAAGACCGGGAACGGGGGGGGAAAGAAAGCTATACCGGAAATATTGAAGAACGGCCTTTTCTGGCAGATAGCGCTTGTTTATATGTTCAGTTTCCTTGTAGTCTCTTCCGTAGTAACTCATAATATGCCTTATCTGGGGACGATAGGCATAGACAGGTTGACGGCAAGCATGATCGCCGGTGCGGTGCCGCTGTTTACAATAGCAGGCAGGTTCGGCTTCGGCTGGCTCGGGAACCGGGCAAAGGCAAAGCGACTGTCTATGACAGCTTCCCTATTTATAATGCTGGGATTGCTCTGTTACGCGTACATCGGTGCAGCAGGGACATGGCTGGTGGTTCCCTTTTTATGCTTTTTCGGACTGGGATATGGAGGGGTTGTTCCGATGATGCCGGTGCTGGTGCGGGAATATATCGGCTTACGTCACTTCGGCACGACACTGGGCTTTGTGATGGGTATTATGACAATAGGGCAACTGGTCGGACCGCCGCTGTCAGGCAATGTGTATGATACCCTGGGAAGCTATCAGAGTGTATGGCTCGGTTTTGTCGTCCTGATGCTTGGTGTCATGGCGGGAATAATTGCGCTCCCTTCGAAGAAGGAAAACCGTGATAGTGCGTAACACTATCACAGCCCGCAAATCTTGACTCTACCGGCTGAAAGAGTAATCAGCTTTCTGCCGGAGCATACACAAATAAGGCAAAAATCAGCGACTGCGCTTTATTATTCTCTGATAGTATGCAGGCAACTTCAATCTTCCATCGTGCCGTCCGGATCATGGTCTTTCATTGCTTCCGTGTAGACCGGCAACACATTCCGTGTGTATATTTGTTCCAGTTTATCCAGTAGTGCATCCGGTTCACTATCGTAACAAACGGAAGCGCCCGTTTTTTTATTGATCATGGCAATGATGGTCTCGAGGTGTTCCGTAATGCCTCCGGTGCCGGTGAGGACTCCTATTACTTTTCCCTCATCGTATGCAATGGCAAATTCTCCCAGTGTGCCGGAACGGCCGCCTGCGAAAATGACCACGTCGCAACTACGGATATTCTCTATTTCGCGTCCCATAAGTCCGCTGCCCGTGTAGATGATGGCATCGTAACACCGCGTGGGTGAATGGTACTTGATTATATGTTCCTGTAAATTAAGGGCGGGTGATATACCGACGACAACGCCGCCTTCTTTTTTCGCGCCCAGTACGGCTTCATGGGGGAGCCCCGGACATGCACCGGTTATCAGTACATAGCCCCGATGTGCGATTGCTGTGCCGAGATTGCGGATGCATACGCGGACCTGCTCTTCTACAAATCCACCGGCTGAGCCCATGACTCCTATTGTCATTTTTGGAAATAGTCCGGGTGATTTATTTTCGTTCATAATCGACATCTCCGTATTTATATAAGATTTCTGTAGTAAAGTGATTATACTATACAGGACAATTGCAGTGGATAACATTTTTATCAATGTCGGACCGCTATGGATTAACTGTTGACACAGGTATGTGCTTGTACTAGAATTACATCGTATACCGATGCAATTCATGCGTTATTCATGTACGCGGGAATGCAGGCAGGTGAAATTCTTCATCATGGACTAACTGTGGAATGGTCCGTTTTCTTTTCCTGCACATATCCGGAAACTTGTACCGTACACAGTTTATCCTCTCCGCATTCCGGTGAATTTGGCTTACGCGAGGATAGTCCGGCCCTGTAAAAATTGCATAGAGGCAGGAAAAGGCGAAATGGTAGTAAAGATTGTAACCGATAGCAGTGCCGATCTACCGCCTCAGCTTGCTGAGGAACTGGGCATCACGATAGTGCCGCTCTATATCCGCTTCGGGGATAAAGTCTATCGTGACAGGCTGGATATAGGAGACGAAGAGTTTTATCGCGAGCTGTTGCGCAATTCGGTTCATCCTGTGACTGTACAACCGGGTATACAGGATTTTGTAGAAGTCTATCAGAGCGTTGCCGTAAAGGCGGATGCAATCGTGTCCATACATATCAGCTCCAAGCTCAGCGGCACGTATAATTCTGCGTTGCAGGCGACTGCAATGGTGGACCCCGGGTGTCCTGTCGAGGTGATCGATTCTCAGACCACAACAGCGGCGCTGGGCCTGATCTGTGTTGAAGCGGCAAAGGCGGCAAACTCGGGGAAGGACCTGCAATACGTCATTTCAATAGTAGAAGAAGCGATACAGAATACCTACATATTCGGCATACTGGAATCGCTTGAATATATATGCATGGGCGGCCGTGCCGGCAGGACCAGGGCTTTGCTGAGTTCGATACTGAATGTAAAGCCTGTACTTTCCCTGCGCAACGGCGAACTGACGCCTGTGGGGCGGGTACGGACCCGTTCCAGAGGGATCGATGAGCTGTTCGAATGTGTTACTCATGCTAAGCGTGTAGATAATCTTGCCGTGGCATACAGCACAACGGCAGAAGAAGCTGCAGATCTCTCTCAACGTCTTGCGGCCAGGTTCAACAAGAAAAATATTATTATGGCGAGGCTCGGCAGCACGATTGGCGTTCATACCGGTCCCGGTACGCTTATCGTCGCTTTTCGCGGGAATATGAGCAATTCCCATCCGCAGTAGTAACCGCTCTTTTTACTATTTTCCTGCCGGGTGCTACTGTTCTACCAGAAAACGGTGTACTATTTCGTGAAATTTTTCCGGGTCCTCTCTTTGTGGAGCATGGTGGCAGCGGGGGAAAACAAACAATTGCGCGTTTTTTATCAGTTGCCGGGCTAACGTTCCGTGCGATACAGGAAGATAGAAGTCCTTTTCGCCCCATATTATAGTGGTCGGTTTGTCCAGACCGGACAGGCGCTCAGTGACGATCCATTCACTGCTCGGGGCATCGGCATAACGAACACTTTTTTCTTTTCCGAATAAATTCTTCGTCCACCTGATGAAGTAGAGCAGCATGGTAGCCCTTTTATCGAGATTGCCCAGTCCCGCGCTATCTATCAGCACCAGCTTATTCACTTTGTCGGGAAAAGACAAGGCAAGATGCAGGGATACAAGGCCGCCCATCGAGTGTCCGATAACATGGGCATTGTCGATATCCAGCGATTTCATGAAATCGCTCAGAAATGCGGCACCCCAGGAGGGAGACAGGGCAAAATCAGGATGCCGGCTCAGGCCGTAACCGGGCAGGTCCGGAGCGTAAACGCAGAAATATTGCGACAGGAATCCTATATTCTTCTTCCACTCATGCCAGTCGTTTCCGTCACCATGGACTAAAACGAGCGGCATTCCCTCCCCGGCGCACTTGTAATGGACTTCCAGTCCCTGTACGGTGGTCCGGTATGATGGGATAGTATTGTCTTTTATCATAGTGAGTGTACAGACTCTATCGTAATGAAACGCCAGGTTACTGTCAATGCCGCAACGGCGATGCTTTCAGTATGAAAATAGCCATAATAGCGCAATACAATAGATGGAAAAACGGAGCTACATTTACTGTTGAACTTTTATCATTAACCCGTGAGCTATTTAATGGCATGTAGCTTGATACTGAGCACTGAACTGGCGATATCCGAAATCATTTCCGATGTCAGGTGTAAATCGTCGGCAATCTGTGTTGTTACAACCTCACTCACCCATCCCTCGATCGGATATCTCCTACTGTCGATTATTTGAATATCTTTAAAACCTGCTTTCGATACAGCAGCCTGATATTCTTCAACAAGAATTGCTCCTGCTATGCAGCCTACATATGCATCCACGGAATCTTTTAAAAAGCCGGGCAACTCCTTTGTCAGTACTATGTCCGATACCATCAATCTGCCACCGGATTTTAATATCCTGAATGCTTCCGAAAATACTCTTTCTTTGTCGGGGGAAAGGTTTATAACACAGTTCGATATCACAACATCTACCGAATTATCGGCAACCGGCAGGTTTTCGATTTCACCGAGCCGGAATTCCACATTAGTGAACCCTCCTTCCCGGGCGTTGTCTCTCGCTTTTTCCAGCATTTCCTGAGTCATATCCACGCCGATTATCTTCCCCTTTTCACCTACTATATTTGCAGCGAGAAAGCAGTCCAGCCCGGCACCGGAGCCGAGGTCTACCACCGTATCGTCTTTGCGCAAATGAGCGAATGCAACAGGATTACCACATCCGAGACCGAGATTTGAATTTTGCGGGATGGATTGAAGCTCTTCCTTGCTGTACCCTATCATTTCGCCGATCGATTCTATTACATTGCCTTTTCCGCAACATGACGAAGTTGTCCCGCAGCATGAATTGCTATTTGAAGCGATCTTTCCGTATCCCTCTCTCACTTTGCTTCTGATATCTTCTTTTTTCATGTGACCTGTACCTCAACTATTTGTTTGATACTACGGCAAAATATTCTTTGCCAGCGAACTGAGCATATCTTTTACCATACCGGATAGTTCATCCGCTTTTATTAATGAAATACAGCAGATCTTGCCGTCTTTCTCCCATCCTATAACCGCCAGTTTATCGCCGGAACGGATATCTGCTCTTTCTCTGATCTCTTTGGGCAGTACCATTTGCCCTCTTTCGTCGATCGTAACAAGAGATTCCACTTTGCAGTATCCGGATTGTTCTGACTGAGAACAGCATGTATTGTTTGTATAGCTATCCGTCACCTGTGACTCCTCCAATTATTCAGAATATTCAGAAAAATCAGAATATAGTAAATAATATAGTATAGCGGGAATGACTCTGTCAACTCCATATGAAGGTCTATATGATATTTTTAATACCGTATCCGGCAATTGAAACATTACATGTTTGATATATAATCTTGTTGGAGGGCTTTGCGTTATAATGTTGTATGTAGGATATTAACGGATAACCGATATTTTTATAGGTAGAGAAGGTCTTATAACATAAAAGGAGGAATCACATGGATTTATCAGGTATGGTCTGTCCAAACTGGACATTATTCACGCTTTTTATAGTGGTCGCGGTGATATGGTCGGGCATATGGAAAGGGATAGCGCTCTGGCGTGCGGGCGGCAATAAACATCTTGTCTGGTTTATTTTTATTTTTATCTTCAATACGCTCGGGATACTGGAAATAATTTACATATTCGGCTTCAGCCGGAAGAAACTTCCCGCCGAGACCGTGTAAATTATTGAGGCAGGGGCAGCGTGATGTAGAACGTGCTGCCTTTTCCGGGTCCGCTTTCCGCCCATACCTTTCCACCGTGGGCCTGGACGATCTGCTTCACGATAGCCAGCCCCAGGCCGGCTCCACCTTCGCTCCGGGAACGAGAGGTATCCACCCGGTAAAACCGTTCGAATATATACGGCAAATGTTCCGGCGGAATCCCTTTTCCCGTATCGGCGAACGTTATAACAATAGACGCTTTATCGACAGCGTGACCAGGGTCTCCGGTCGTTTCAGCTATCGATACTGTCACGTTGCCTCCATCGGGAGTGTGGCGTATGGCATTGTCAAGTAAATTGGATACTACCTGCTCGATGCGTAACCTGTCGCCGTTGATCTCGGGGAGGTTATCCGGAGCCGACAGCGCGAGCCTGATATTCTTTTCGCGTGCTTTCACTTCGTGTTGTGCTATCTTTCGCTGTAAAAGCTCGACGATGTTAAGAGTGCCGGGCTCCAGTTTTAGCTGACCTGCTTCGGCTAGAGAGAGGTCGCGCAGGTCATGGGTAAGTCTTGTGAGCAGAGAGGTTTGTTCCTTTATGGATTCAAGGTGTTCACGGTCTGCTTCGAACACGCCATCGAGCATTCCGTCGATCGTGCCCTCGATAACGGTCAACGGTGTCCGCAGTTCGTGCGCGATATCCGCGTTAAGCCGCGTCCGTGATTGTTCGGCTGCATCGAGGCTTGACGCCATGGCGTTGAATGACCTGGCAAGCTCGCCGATCTCATCTTTCGATTGAATATCGAGACGGTAGCTGAGGTCTCCTTTTGCGATGTTGCGGGCTCCCGTGGTAAGCGACCTCACGGGTACAGTGATCTGCCGCGTAAGCAATAAACCCAGCAAAAGCGCAACACCGACGGCGATGAGTCCGGCGATCCAGAGATAGCCTGTTACGCGGTCGAGGAAGTCCTGCTCACCCAGGCTCAACGCTGTAGAACCGGGGCATCCTCGTCCCAACATTCTTCCCATTCCTGTGCCCGTACCGGTGCAGAGCAAATAGAGAGTGCCCTCATTTTGTCCTGAAACAGTCACCGGTATCCCGTTTTGCAGACCTGCCTTTTCAGCGTTTTCGCCCAGCAGGATGCCGGACGTATCGCCTACTATCGTTCCGGTACTGTCTGTAACTATCAGGCGGTCGTTCTCCGTAATCAACTGGTCGCGCAGCACATCCTGTATTCCCGTCCAGTCTCCCCCCTGCTGTTCGTAGAACCGGCCTATGTTTTCAGCGATTGTCTGAGTGTACATCATGTTCGATCGCATGATGTATTGCTGAAATTCGCGTGTGGTGCTCCTCTCGGTCAGGAAAGCCATAAGTCCTACGGTAATAAGCACGATAAGTACCAGCGCACCCCACAGCTTCCAGCTCAGGCGTCGCATTAGCTTTCCTCCATCTTATACCCTACACCATAAACCGTGGCGACATAGTGCGGATGCTCAGGGTCCGGTTCGATCTTCTTTCGCAGGTTCTTTATATGGCTATCGATAGTGCGATCGTATCCTTCGAACGAGTCACCCTGAAGGAGGTCGAGGAGCTGCATGCGGGTATAGACACGCCCCGGATTTGATGCGAGGATTTTCAGGAGATCGAACTCGGTGGGCGTTAGTTCTACAGGAACGCCCGCACGCTGCACCGATCGTCTTTCACTGTCGATAACCAGGTCTCCGGTCGAGATGACCGTATCCGGCGTCATTTTTTTATCGCTCCGGCGAAACAGCGCCCGCACACGCGAGACCAGCTCTTTAGGGTCGAATGGTTTGGGCATATAATCATCGGCGCCCAATTCAAGTCCTACAATCCTGTCCGCGACCTCATCGCGTGCCGTGAGCATGATTATGGGTATATCCGACCTGCTACGAAGCGTGCGACATACATCCCAGCCGGAAATGCCCGGCAGCATCAAGTCGAGGATAACCATGTCCGGCGCTTCGTTCTTTACAAGGGAAAGCGCCGATTCGCCGTCATAGGCGGCTATCACATGATAACCTTCACGTTCCAGGTAGGCTCTCACGATATCGACTATTTTCTTTTCATCGTCCACGACGAGGACTTTCTTCGACGACATCTCATTTGACCTTCATTATATTATCGTGCTTTTACTTTATATCTTACTTCTTTACTATCTCTTATCGGAAAGAGGCTTGTCAATAGAAAGAGGCAGCGTATGCTGCCTCTCCGCTATTTTTTATTATTCTCAGGTATCGTAATGTTCTGTATTGTTCAGTCGCTCAGCCCGTGGCAGTTTCCCGGGCATCCGGTCCGGTTCGGCCCGCCGATTCCGGTTCCGTCGCAATTGCCGTTACAGTTGCCCTGTCCCGTGCCGTCGCAATTGCCGTCGCAGTCACCGTTGCAATTGCCCTGTCCTGTACCATTGCAATTGCCGTCGCAGGTCCCGTCACAGTCACCGTTGCAATTGCCGTCACAGTCTCCGTTACAATTGCCGTTACAATTGCCGTTGCAGTCACCGTTAAAGGTACTGTTGGATATTGCCTGCCGGTCAACGTTGTTGTTTTGTCCCTGCAGTCCTGCACGCCCCTGTACAGCCAGGTCACTCGCATTTGCATTTGTGGTACATGACGCACCGGCGAGTACGGCAATAAGTACTACGACGATTACCAGCGCGATAGCAAGCACTCTGTGTTTTCCCTTCATGATATTGCTCCTTTCAATTGTGATAAACATGGCTGATTTCAGCCTCTTTACTCTCATTTTAAGCGATAAATATGGAGGACCTGTGGAGAAAGCGTGTTATTTATATGCGGTTTTTATCCTGTGAAATATCCATGGTGAACCGTTTTTAGCACCTGTTCCATTGAATATGCCATTAACATTAATATGTTAAACATATGAATTATCCATAATCTCTTCATATTTATATAGTACTATGGTAAAAGGGCAGTTTTATTGTGGAAGTATATAAAAATGCTGTTTGACTAATTTACTGTATACCGTATAAATTGATGTAGGTTCTATTTCATTATTTTATTGTATAAAAGGTATTCGATATGGAAGTCACCCGGCGTGAATTTATTAAAAAGATGGTAGCGCTCGGACTGAGTGCGGCTGCTGCGGGGACGCTGTTTTCTCAATTGTCATGTAAGGGAGAAACGGCTCCTGTTACACCCTCCTCGCCTGCTTCGCCTTTACCGGATGTTCCTGCACCTGTTGTAACTCCGGAAACTACGGGAGGCAATTACCTCGCCGTGGCACGGGGAGAAAGTCCGGCTGCTATGGTACAGGCAGCGGTGAAATCACTCGGGGGCATCGAGCAGTTCGTGAAGTCCGGCGATGAGGTGATCATCAAGCCCAATATCTGCGTTGCGTATCATTCGGAGGAATATGCCGCCACGACCAATCCCGAGGTAGTCGGTGCTCTTACGGCGCTCTGTCTGGGTGCCGGTGCACGGCGTGTGAGGGTTTTGGACTTGCCTTTCGGCGGCACGCCGGAAGAGGCGTATAAACGCAGCGGTATAGCCGAGGCGGTGCGTGCCGCCGGAGGCGAAATGGAACTGATGTCCGGAATGAAATACAGGGAAGTCGAGTTTCCGGACGGGCGGGATGTGAAGAAATGGAATGTCTACGGCGATGTCCTGGATGCCGATGTGCTTATCAATGTGCCGATAGCCAAACATCACAGCATGGCACGACTTACACTTGGAATGAAGAACCTTATGGGCGTGATCACCGATCGAGGCAATTTTCATGCAAATCTGGGACAGCGCATTGCCGACCTCAACAGCCGTGTCCGGCCGCACTTGACCGTGATCGATGCGGTACGTATATTGATGAACCACGGTCCCACCGGTGGAGACCTTGGCGATGTAAAGCAGGCAAATACTATTATAGCCAGCCGAGACGTGGTCGCCGCGGATGCCTATGCCGCCACGCTTTTCGGACTGACGGGCAACGATATACCGGCGGTCCGTGCCGGGGCAGGTATGGGGCTCGGTACTTTAAACCTCGATAGTATAAAAATTGAAGAGATAAACGTATAAATATATGTCTATTGAAGTTGAAACGAATACATGCAGTAATGAGATCGTTAAACCAAGGAAAAAATGGCACCGGGTGCGCATTGTGGTACAGGCAGCGTTTTTCCTGGTGTTTATTGTATTGATTCTCGCAACCCTACAGGGGAGCATACCGGCGGCTAAGGACCTCTTTTTTCATCTCGATCCGCTGGTCGGCATCGCATCTATGCTCGCCAGCCGGAGCTGGATTGCGCCGATGGCGCTGGGGATTGTTACAGTTGTCCTGGCGATTATTACCGGACGTGCCTGGTGCAGCTGGATTTGCCCTCTGGGCACAGTGCTGGACTGGACTCCGTCACGCCGCGCCCGCAGAAAGAAGCTGGATATTCATCCGAACTGGCGTTACGTCAAATACTTTTTCCTTTTTACCGTCCTGTTCGCCGCACTGGCGGGCAGCCTGACGCTCATAGTGCTCGACCCTATCACGGTGCTTTTCCGTACACTTGCCGGTGTTGTGCTGCCCGGGCTGAGCTGGTTGCTTCAAACTACGGAAGGATGGCTTTACGGGTTCGGGTGGCTTCGGACTATAGTGGAGGGTTTCGACGGCGCGGTAAGAGGCTGGCTGATTACGGAACAGCCTTTTTTCCTTCCCAATCTCTGGATAGCCGGGCTTTTTATAGGAGTACTCGTGCTCAATGCGGTACGGCCGCGTTTCTGGTGCCGCTATTTATGCCCGCTGGGAGCGCTCCTCGGTCTCCTGTCCCGATTTGCTCCGTTCAGCCATCATGTCAATACCGGAAAATGTATCTCGTGTAACCGTTGTGCGGTCACCTGTCCTACAGGTGCGATCGATCCTGAAAAACAGTTTGCCGCATATACTGCAGAATGTACCACATGTCTTGAATGTATGGAGATTTGCCCTACGCTTGCTATATCGTTCAATCCCCTGCGCAGCACAGGGACACGTGAAATGATGCCGTCGAGGAGGAGGTTTCTGGCATCGTTCGGCGGCGCGATTGCGGGAGCTGTCCTGCTGGGCATCGCACCCGTAACAGGGTGGATCGGCTCGAAAATACTCAGGCCTCCCGGAACGGACGATGAGAAGCTTTTCAGCGAGTGTATTCGCTGCGGCGAATGTGTAAAAGTATGCCCAACGGGCGCTATACAGCCGGACTACCGCCCGGAAGCCTGGAGCGGAGCCTGGGCTCCTATGATCACCCCCCGCCTGGGATACTGCGATTATTCATGCAATTCCTGCGGGCAGGTCTGCCCGACTCATGCGATCCCGCTGCTGACGCTCGAAGAAAAACGGCGGCAGGTGTTGGGAAAAGCCGAGATCGATACGACCAGATGTATTCCCTGGGCGGAAGGGCGCGACTGTATCGTGTGTGAAGAGATGTGCCCTGTTCCTCAGAAAGCCATTCAGCTACAGGAGCATCGGGTTGTGAACGCTGAAGGCAAAGAAGTAACCGTTATGGCGCCCAGAGTACGGCGGAACCGCTGCATCGGTTGCGGTATATGCGAATATCAATGTCCGGTGGCCGGTGAAGCTGCAATTCGCGTTTTCCCCTGAGATAATTATTCGGTAGTCCTGTTTTAAATTAACAATCGATATTGTTTTACTTGTTATTTGAGTGTTGTTATAATAGGTGACAAAATAAATAATTAATATAGTCAATAGTTGACATTATTAAGGAATTATTAACATGAAGGGCAATAGGAACGATACGTTTGCCGAAGAATTGCTCACCATACCACCACTCATCTTCAGAAGTGTCCGCAGAAAACTATATAAAACACTGCCGAATGATGTCGATATGGAAATATCGCCGCTCCATTTCGAAATCATTGCGCTGCTCTTTGAGTCCGGGCCTCTTCATTCAGCCGAGATAGGGGAAAAGCTGCAAATAGCACGGGCCCAGGTCACCCGGTTGCTGGACAAGCTGGCGGATTCAGGCATTGTCGACAGGCAGATCGATATTGCGGACAGGCGAATGATAAATATCATACTCACCGATCAGGGCAAGGCCTTTTTCGAACAAAGTCATCGAAATATAATGAACGCAGTTAGAGAAACGCTGTCCTGCCTTGACGAGGAGGAATTGAAAGATTTATCGGACTCGTTAAGGAGAATGAAAGAAATTCTTTCAAAACTACAATAGTTATAGATTCCCGCCTTTTCTCAATTTGTACAGGTAAATGATTTTCTTGATAGATATTCGGGACTAAGATATGAATAATCGAAATGTACTGGACGATGACCGCATCGGCCTATTGTTGTGGAAGCTTTCAGTTCCTGCTTTTTTCGGCATGGCTGTCATCACGTTGTATAACGTGGTGGATACGATTTTCATCGGCCACTATGTAGGTGCCCTCGGAATCGCGGGGCTTTCGATAGTTTTTCCCGTTCAGATGCTCTCGATGGGGTTCGGACAAACGACCGGTATGGGGGGCTCGTCGCTTATTTCCAGATTGATCGGTGCCGGTGATACAGCAAAAGCCGAGCGTGCCCTGGGCAACGCGTTCGTAGCCACTCTTTTCCTTTCAGCCCTCATAATGATAACCGGCCTCTCAAATGTCGACTTTTTCCTCAGGGTTCTGGGGGCATCCGAGGCTATATTACCTTATGCCCGGGACTATATGACTATCATTCTGATCGGTATGTTTTTCCAGACCTGCGCGATGACATTCACCTTTCTTATAAGAGCGGGGGGGAATGCAGTGGTGCCGATGACCGGTATGATAATAGGGGCGGTATTGAATATTATACTTGATGCCATCTTTATTATACCTCTGGATATGGGTGTTCGGGGGGCGGCCATCGCCACAGTAATAGCACAGATCGTTTCTGTTATGTACCTTTTTAGCTATTATCTGTCCGGTAAAAGCTTCTTAAAACTACGAATGAAAAATCTTATTATCGAGTGGAACATACTATGGTCGATTCTGTCTATAGGGGTTGCCTCATTTGCGCGGAC
>CAZAIO010000044.1:0-20395 GCA_964485235.1 uncultured Dehalococcoidales bacterium | reverse complement strand
GCAACGCTCATACACAGGAACGGAAGCAAGGTATACGCCGAATTGAGCATCGGCATGATCAATTACGATGGCAAACCATCTGCACTTGTGATCACCCGTGATATCACCGAACGCAAGAAGATGGAAGAGGAACTGCGGGAAAGCGAAAGACGGTTGAGACAGGCGCAATATATCGGCAAACTGGGAAGCTGGGAACTGGACCTTGGTACAGGGAAACGAGAATGGTCGGATGAATTATACCGGCTGCATGAACGCGACAGGAATCTCGGGCCGCTTTCCGAAGAGGAAATGGCACTTTATTATTCGCCGGAACAGAATAAAGAATTCCAGGAATATAAACATAGCATCATCGAAACCGGAAAGGGCATTGAACATGACCTTACGGTAAGGCTGCCGGATGAAAAAACTGTTTTCTTCAGATGCATGATAGAACCCATAATGGACAGTGAAGGCAAGGTAATCAGGTTATTCGGTACAGCCCAGGATATCACGGAGCAAATGAAAGCCGATAAGCAACTTCGTATAGCTGAGGAAAATTTTCGCAATTCCCTGGACAACTCTCCGCTAGGAATTTGTATCATCTCTCAAAATGGCGATCTCGTCTATGCCAACAAATCGATGCTTGATATTCATGGATTCAATAGTATCGATGAACTCAGGAATATCCCCGCAAAAGACCGCTATACACCCGATAGCTACGTCGAATATTGCAAGCGGAAAGCCCTTCAAAAGCAGGGGAAAACCGAACCGGCAAATTATGAGGTCAGCATTATTCGCAAGGACGGAAAAACCAGGCATCTGTCCATAGTACGCAATGAGATAGTATGGAACGGCACAACACAGTTCCAGGTGATTTGCCATGATATCACAGAGCGTAAAGAGGCAGAAGATTTATTCCGGAGACTGGCGGCTAACTCCCCTGTAGGCATCTATATACTCCGGGACGGCAAATTCGTCTATACCAACGCCCAGTTTCAAAAAAACACCGGCTATTCCGAAAATGAATTGCAGGGAATGGACTCCATGATTCTGGTCCTGCCTGAAGATAGAGATAATGTAAGAGAAAATGCGATTAAAATGCTGAAAGGAAAACGTATTCCGTCATATGAATTCAGGCTGATTCATAAGGACGGGTCTATCAAATGGGAACTGGAAAATGTGGCGCCTATCGAATATCACGGACAGAAGGCGATCATTGCCAGTTGCCAGGATGTCACCGAGCGTAAGGAGATGGAAGAGCAGCTTTTCGTCACCGACCGGCTGGCATCCATCGGGGAACTGGTATCCGGTGTGGCACATGAGATAAACAATCCGCTCACCGGCATAATCGGGTTTTCCGACCTGCTCCTGGCTCGAAATATGGAGGCAGATGCGAAAGAAGACTTGCAATTGATCAACAAGGAAGCGCGCCGCATTGCCCATATCGTTAAAAACCTGCTTACATTTGCCAGAAAACACCCTCAGGAAAAGAAGCCGGTGAATATTGAAGAGGTCATTAATACGGTACTGGAACTGAGGGCTTATGAGCAGAAAGTACATAACATCGATGTGGTCACCGTTTTCCCGCCTGAGGCCACTCTGATCATGGCAAATTCGTTCCAACTGATGCAGGTCTTCATCAATCTTATAACCAATGCAGAATATTTTATGATAGAAACCAAAGGTAAAGGCACGCTGACGATTAGCATAAGCTGGACAGAAGACTACCTGCGCGCAACTTTCACAGACGAAGGCCCCGGTATACCCTCTAATATTCTTGGTAAAATATTCGATCCTTTCTTTACTACCAAAGACGTGGGGAGAGGGACCGGTCTCGGACTGAGCATATGCCACGGCATTATCACCGAACACAAGGGGCGTATATGGGCTGAGAGCGAAGCCGGAAAAGGTGCAACATTCATAATAGAGCTACCGATTTACAGGGAACCCGGACAGAAAAAAAACGATCTATAATCTATTTTATATCTTCTATATCATAAATAAATAAGAGATACAGCGCATTTATCTGTCTTTCCACAATGAAATAACCCGAAGGTCAATATTTACAGACCGGACCATCCCGATAAAAATACCCTGATACCGGTTATTATATCTATATTAACTTCACATTCATCGATAAAGAAAAGAAACAAATATCAGCCGGACTTTTAATGCTATAATGGTACGGGAGAGGACCGGAACATGTCCCTCACCATTAAGGTAATTAAGTATGAGACTTTCCCGGTTTATTTTTAGCTTAATCCAGACCGTTGTTTTTGCAGCATGCTTCCTCGGGTGTTCCGGCTGTGCTGCTTCCAATATATCAGGCGGAAATGAAATCAGTATAAGCGAGGCAATCAATATTTCCAAAACAGGAATTGTCCGTAATGTTGTTATCCAGCCCCGGAGAGAACGTATGACAATCACCATTGCTTCTGCCGGAGATATCGACATCAAGGACATACACGGTAACCCGGTATTACCCGGAGATAAAACAGAACTGGTAACAAATATAGGCGACCTTACGGTCGCCGATCTGCAGGAGATAGGCTTCACATTTCCCGATGAGTACTCCATAAAGTCAACGCCTGCATTTGTCTGGATCATTCCCCTCATATATCTTATCGTTTTTCTCACTGGAGTCGGCGTTTATTACTTCTGGGTACGCCGACCCGCGACAGGCAGTGGGAACATAGATACAAGCTTCAGCAGAAGCGGAGCAAAGCTCTTCTCTTCCGATAAACCGGAAGTCACCTTTGCCGACGTTGCAGGAATCGATGAAGCAAAGGAAGAGTTATGGGAAGTAGTTGATTTCCTCCAGAATACAGTCAAGTTCCGCGAAATCGGAGCGCACATCCCAAAGGGAGTCTTGCTTATAGGACCGCCGGGGACAGGAAAAACCTTGCTTGCGCGGGCGCTTGCAGGCGAAGCCGGAGTACCGTTTTATTCTATCAGCGGAAGCGAATTCGTGGAGATGTTCGTCGGTGTAGGAGCATCACGGGTCCGCGATCTTTTTGCGAAAGCTCAAAAGACCTGCCCGTGCATTGTGTTTATCGATGAAATTGATGCTATCGGACATCTGAGAGGAAAGGGACATCCAAACAGCCGGGAGGAGGAGCAAACGCTGAACCAGATTCTAACCGAGATGGACGGGTTCGATCCCAATACCTGTGTTATCGTACTCGCTGCGACCAACAGGCCGGACATCCTCGATCCGGCGTTGCTGCGTCCTGGCCGCTTCGACCGGAGAATTACAGTCGACCTTCCCGACAGAAACGGCCGTAAGGAAATATTGCAGGTCCATTGTAAAGGCAAGCCTATCGATAGTTCCGTTGACCTGGATGTGCTGGCAAAAGAGACTCATGGTTTCAGCGGCGCCGATATTGCCAATCTCGTAAATGAAGCTGCTATTCTCGCCGCCAGACGGGAAAAAACGTCCATTGGAATAAAAGAAATGGAAGAATCGCTCGATCGCGTACTTTCGGGTCCTCAAAAGAAAAACCGCCAGGTCAGTGCCATAGATAAAAAGATCACCGCATATCATGAAGCGGGGCATGCACTGGTCGCACGGTTCCTACCGCATGCGGACCCTGTTCATAAAATCTCTATTGCATCACGCGGCGCACTGGGGGGATACACCCGGCTCCTCCCGATCGAAGACCGATATCTCATCACCAGGTCTCAATGCGAAGCAACGCTCGCCACGTTATTGGCAGGCCATATTGCCGAGGCACTTACGTTTAAAGAAATATCCACCGGACCGCATAACGATATCAAACATGCCACGTCGCTGGCTTATAGAATGGTTACCGAGTTCGGCATGAGTGATAAACTACCACTGAGGACTTTTACTGTAATAGACGAAACGTCCTCGCAGGCCTTCGCGGGCTTCGAGCAAAAAGACTATAGCGAAGAAACAGCAAAACAAATTGATGACGAAGTAAAACAGTTTATAGATAATGCTCAGAAAACCGCACGGGCTGTTCTTGTCAAACATCGTCAAAGGCTTACACATATGGCGGAAAAGCTTATGATTGAAGAAACGCTCGCCGGTCCCGAACTTGAAAAAGCATTCACTGAAACGCCAAGCAATAAAGAAAACCAAGCCTCTGCCGGTATTGATAAATAATATCGTTATTATAAAAACAAGTTACCATGTTTTCATATGCTTTGCTATGAGATTAAGCACCTCGAAAATATCCGTAGCAGGCAGGAAATATGGCGTCCTGATACGATAATAACTTTCCTTCTGATCAGGTACCAGCTCAATTGAGTAGCGGACCGGCTTAAGGTCGGTACGTAAAATTTTATCCTTTAAACGGGAATCAGCATCGAGCTTTTGCACCAGCACCATATCGCCTTTCCATGAAATATCGGCGGTTTTCATGTTGCTAAACCGGTCTTTTATCTTTTTCATGGCCAGTTTAACCTTGCTTTTCCCGTTATCTGATTTTGAAGTATGCGGCACTGTGAAATCCAGAAAATAATTAACGCCGTATTGAGAAGCTACACCTGTTACGATGATGGAGTTTATTTCTTTTCCGTCCAGAATTATCGTCCCGAGATGTTTCTTCGTACTATACCGTTTTTTACCTTTTTCCTCACCCTGATAAGAGAAATCATCCGTCCATGCTTTTACCCCTATCATATTCAAATGATCTCTAAGCCCTTCCAGTTTTTTCCGGCCGGACCTTTTAAGTCCGAATAGCGAGAGAATAAAGCCGATAATGCCCCCGGCCATAAGAACTATCGTGACAATAGTGCTGGAGTCCAATAAATTGCTCCTTGCATTATATTTTATACAATCATAAACTTTGTTTCGTGTATACAGCTAAACTGCGATTATTATAGATTAAATCTTGTACAGATGAAATCGAGCAGGGATAACCGGTGGGGCGATCTGGAAACGATATGTCCATGCAACAGGCTTTATCCGGTGAAATCAGTCGCACTACTTAATCAGCATAACGGGGGGAAAAACAAGCTGTATTTTACAAAAAAATGCCGGGCATACGCCCGGCGGCTGCACTATAACGATTTACTTGAGGCTAATGATTGGATGTATTCGGTCCGCCTTTAGAATTCTTTTTTAACCCCGGTGCGTTTTCAACCCCGCCACCCGGAACACCATTTTGTTGTAAGAGACCGGCCTTATTCATGGTCACATTATCACTCTGACCGAATTGTACTTCATGTTTCTCTTTCACTTTTTCCCTGTTATTATTCATCACTCCATCAACGGCATTTGAGTTAGGATTGAACGATTTTTGAAGTCCCGGAGCATTATCGATACCCTTTCCCTGCACACCACTGTTCTTTAATATCTCAGATTTCGTCATTGTGACATTATCGGTTGCTGTGATATTATCGCTAAAGCCGGCACTGTTATATTCCTGATTTCTGAATTGAAACCTGTTTCTTAATCGTTCTATAGCTCTGGCGAAATTATTGAAAAACTTCTGCAGTCCCGGTGCATGATTTATTCCTTTTCCGGGCACTCCTTTCTCGTTTAATATTTCTGCTTTGGTCATTGTTACATTATCAGTCATCGTAATATTATCGCTGAACGCAAAGTAAAATGACGCCGGAATTCCATTTAAAGTAAAATCTGGTCCGAAGGTAGAGCTGTCCGGTTCTTCTTTCACAAGATTCTGTGCATTTACAGAAGGAGTCAGCACTGCCATAGATAGAAAGACAGAAATGATAACAGAAATAACACTCAATTTCTTCACTGCATATACCTCCAATATCGTGCGGTGCAATAAGATTTCTTCGAACCTGTATACCGGTTCTTTATTAAAAAAAACGTACAATTAAATAAATAGTTTATTAACAACGAGCACTGAAATCCGTTGTTATATGCATTTCAATTGGTTAGAATATACTTGGTAATACGAGGTATCCCATATACCGGATAGATCAGGACAGGGGAGATAGCATGGTAGCAATAATTACCGACAGTGTAGCCGACCTGCCGCCTGAAGTTGCCCGTGAAATGAATATTTCAGTGATTCCCCTGAATGTCCACTTCGGTACGGAAATTTTCAAAGACGGTATCGATCTGACTACCGATGAGTTCTACCGCAAACTGGAAAAAAGTTCCGTTTTACCTAAAACATCGGCACCAGGACCGGGAGTATTTGCCGACATCTTCGACATGCTTGCTGAAAAGGAGAGTGAAATCCTTGCCATATTTCTGTCCCATAAATTCAGCGCCACCTATGAATCGGCACTACAGGGAATAAAGCTCATGAAGCGAAAATGCCATGTTGAAGTGGTCGATTCATCGCTTGCTATCATGGGGCAGGGGCTTCTCGTCATCGAGGTCGCTAAGAAAGCACTGAAAGGAGCAAGTCTCAGCAGCCTTATCAACATGATTTCCGAAATGGTACCGAGAATTCACATCAGGGTGACTCTCGATACGCTTAAATATCTGGCAATGGGAGGGCGTATCGGCAGAGTACAGGCTTTTATGGGTGCAATGCTACAGGTCAATCCTATCCTCGGCATTAAAAATGGCGAGGCTTTCCCTTATACCCGTGTACGATCGCGAAAAAAAGCAGTCGAAGCGCTCCAGCAGTTCGCACTGAGTTTTGAGAACGTAAAAGCTATTGCAGTAGAATACGGCACAAATGCAGAGGAAGCAAAAATATTTTCCGGTAAAATCATGTCTTCGTTTACAAAAATCCCGGTGTATATATCACATGTAAGTCCGGTTATAGGCAGTCATACAGGGCCCGGCGTTCTTTCGATAACAGTGCTCGAAGGATAAAAACACCGGCCGGTCCCTATTCGACTCTTCTGTTATTTCCTCGTAATCATGCCTTGACAAGTTCTCTATAATTGCTCAAAATACATCACTACCTGGAGTGATGTATAGTCAAAGCGACAAAGGAGCCCTGGATTCATGATACAAGCAAAAATATGGTTTCGATGCGCGGTTGTGCACGATCCCGTAACACCTAAAGTAGTCCAGCCCGCCCTTATCGGATGGGAAGCCAAACACAGGCAAATAGACCTTGTTATCGAACGCACCTTCAAAGGTGCAGAGCTTGTACGGCGAATGAAAGGCTGGATCACGGTAGACCCCGAAAAGGTTATCGATATTGTTAGCAACTTTGGTAAATTAAAAGTGATTGACGAGTGGGAATTGATAATTGAACTGGAAAATATGGACCGGTTATCTGCTCTCCGGAATGCTTGCACAGACGCATTCGGTGACCAGGTGGATATTGAACCTGTCCACTGACAGGCCCGCCATTTATTATAAAAAATGCAGTGATTATACATTGAAATATCTTTCAAAAACATAGTCATTTTAAACCCTTGGTCCGGAACGGAATCCTGTAAAGTCCGATACATTTTGAAAATGCCACGATCGCACAGCAGTCCAAATATTATCCCTGACAGTTCTCCTGCCGGCAGCGAAATATCTTACAGGCACTGATTGTTTTTAACCGAAGAGAAATAACAGGTGGGTACAAAAAAACAGGAACGTAACTCCTTCAATCTGGGAATGGTAATCCTTTTTGCTTTTGCGCATCTGGGACATCATATTACCGGTGCATTGATCGCACCGCTTTCACCCTTCATCCGTGACTATTTTTCGCTCGACTATACCCTCACAGGATGGATCGCATCGTCATACCTCATTTGTTACGGGATAAGCCAGTTGCCGGGAGGCTGGTTTGCCGATCGAATCGGACCGCGTATTGTAATCACGATAGGAGTAAGCGGTGTAGCCATAGCCGGGCTTCTGGCAGGTCTTGCACCCAACTATATTATGCTCGTTATATTTCTGGCACTTGCCGGACTGCTCGGCGGTGGATATCATCCTTCTTCCGTTCCACTTATTTCAGAGCTCAGTGACCGCCGAAAACGGGGAAGAGCGCTCGGACTTCATCAGATAGGCGGAGCCGCAAGTCATTTCCTTGCCCCACTCTTTGCAAGTGCACTTGTCCTGTTATGGGGCTGGCGGGGTGCCTATATCACACCATCTATAATTATCTTCTTATTCGGAATAGTCTTTTTCATATTGCTCAGTAAAAAAGGCTATAAAGGAAAAATCCATACTCACAAAGAAGTTGTAGTTAAGGAAACAACAGAGGATTCGTCCGTATACCCCCGGCTTATCGTATTTCTCATTTTTGCAATCGTGGTAGATTTCCTGATCGGTGCAACTATCATTTTCCTGCCCCTGTTTCTGGTCGACCATTTTCAGTTCAGCAACGAAGTCGCGTCGGCAACACTGGCTATCGCTTACTCAGCCGGACTTTGGGCAGGACCATTAGCAGGACATTTGTCTGATCGGATCGGTAGCCTACCCGTACTGTTGACCGTAAGTTTACTCGTATGCCCCGTTATTTTCTTCTTCGATATGCTCTCAGCCGGATGGATTGCCTACTTATTTCTGCTGGTAATAGGGATGGCACAATACGCGCGCATGCCTGTGAACGAGATATACTTCATCAACAATGCTCCCGAAAAACACCGTTCTAAAATACTGGGTATATATTATTTCGGAAGCAGAGGGGGTCCGGGCGTTATCACACCGCTCATCGGTTATACTGCGGATACCTACGGGTTCGGTTTAGGTATGAAAGCAATCGGTGTAGCAATATTCGTCGTTACCGTAATCTGCGGTCCGTTGATAATGAAGAATAAAAGCCCTGACACCCTGTAATATGCTATTCTTTAATCCGGTACATGTTTAACGAAAGAAAGAATTGTGTTGTTTTTCATAGCCGATCGTTGTCTTCGGACCGTGCCCGGGTAATACAAGCGTGTTATCCGGTAATATAAATAACTTGTTTCGTATACCTGCGATAAGGGTATCGTAATCACCGCCGGGCCCATCGGTCCGGCCTATTCCAAGATTGAAGAGTGTATCCCCGCTGAAGACCACGCCATGTCCTATAATGCAGATGCCTCCCATACTGTGACCGGGTGTATGCGCAATATGGAATTTCAGGTCGCCGATTTCAATGGAATCGCCGTCATTAAGCAGTCTATCGGGAGGCGGAGGAACACGAAAGGAAGGATCCATGGCGGAAAATTGACGGTAGTCGTAACTCTGGAGGATAGCTTCTTCGGCAGCGTGCAAAGCGAAAGTCGCCCCGGTTGCCTCCTTCACCTGTGCAATAGCTCCGATATGGTCCGGATGTGCATGAGTGATGATAATGAATTTTATATCAAGAGAGAGTTGGTTAATATTATCCAGTACCCGTGGAGCATCCCCCGCAGGATCGATTACTAAACCGTCTCGTGTTTTATCCGATCCCACGATGTAACAATTGGTGCCGAGTGGAGACAACTCCAGACGACGGTAAATCATTTTTACCATACTGTATTACTCCTCTGCCTTTTTAAGTCTTTACGTGTACCACAATTTGTCGAAAACAGTAAAATTACGGCTCGATATCCATGTAAAATTCGCGTGGTTGTAGTTCTTCGAAATCCTTTTGCATAACGAGATATTTTCTCACATCCAGACAAAAATGACACTTTGAAATATAACCTTCGTCCGGTTCCTGATAACCGTAACTTTTCGCAAATTTCAAAAGTCCTTTGAAATCACGCTTTATCAGGTAACCAAGGACCGGGCGTTCACCTATATCAAGCCCCTCCGTAATAAATGTATTAATATTATGCCAGTTGCCTAAAGAAATACCTCCGCAATAACCCGGTAAATAGTTCCCATAGCTATCGAAATGATTATGCCAGCTTCGTATAAATGGTGGATGACAAAATTGCTTTATAAAAAAAGCCGCAGGGTATTTTTTATATACGTGCTGAAAATTATAGGCTGCCCTGCCCGTAATAAACATCTCGATATCCCTTGCCCATTTTCCCTGATCCGAGTCCATATAGTTGTCGACAGTTATAATATCCCTGATACCAAGTTGTTTAAAACGAAAGTAATATTCAAGCTGGTAAATCATTACATTTTCACCGAACACCTCCCGTGCTATCCTTATAGCCCTCTCCGTCTGTTCAAACGGAACATATTCTAGATAGAAAGGGTTAACAGAAATGAGTATGCCTCTCAGACCTTTTTCTTTAAGCAACCACAATCGTTCTCGCGTGATCTCACTATTGGTACACCAATAACAATTCGTTTCCACAAATGTCGAAGGAATATCAAGTTTACGTGCAATTTCTACACCTTTTAACAGCAAATCGAAGTTTAAAAATGGTTCTCCCCCGCTGAAATGAAGTCCATAATTCAAACTAACGCTTTTTTCACCGTAAGGACTCGGTTTAATTTTGTCGGCAAGCAGGATCAATAACATGTATAAGTCTTCCTCGGATATCCAGCCATTACGGCCGGGAGAACAATTATACATACAGTGCCGACATCGGGCATTGCACTGGTATGAAAGCAGCAATCCTCCCGAGATTGGAGACGGTATTCTGATCTTCTCTCCCATTGTTATCGAACCGGCCTTTCGCCAGGTTTTGACGCGCTACTATATATATCTACAGGAAGTATTACAATGACTGTAAATACGAACTGATGAACTGCCGGATTTTATCTGCCGGTGTATATATCCCGAAGTGGCCCTCGCATAAAATATCAGCCCGTACATCAATCAACCGTTGTAATGACATCTTTGCTTTTACCCTGTCCGCTCCCCATTCAGGATTGTAAGGACCGTGAATATCCTGACCGAATAATACCCGCTTTCCTGCGATATCCGCATAAACGGCGACGCTTCCTGGTGTATGCCCCGGAATATGTATTACTATCAACTCATATCTGCTGAATTTTATCCGTGTTTCTGTTCCTTTTATTATCCGATCGACTTTACAAGGGTGATATACGACATGATATGCTTCAGCACCCGTATTTGTTCCCTCCTCAATAGCTGCCACATCCATTTCATGTGCAATCACCTCTGTGCCGAAGGTCTCCTTAAACCGGTGCAGCGAGCCGATATGATCGATATGACCATGCGTCGCAATCACGGCTTTCAAATTTTGAGAATTAAATTTGAGGGACTCGATGTTATTGACCAGCGTATCGAAGCTCAGTCCGGCGCCACTATCTATAAGTACAAGGTCTCCTGCATCGACCAGATAGACCGCGCAGTCATAGGAATGTGATAGTGACCCACCTCCAACCTTATATACGTCTTTGCAAACTTCAAACGGCCGTTCCATCCTTTTTCACCTGGGAAATTAATCATAACACTATATTTTAATTTCCGTCCATTCTCTTATACGTTCACCGGTATAACACAACCCCCTTTAGTATAGAAAAAATATCCAAGCCTCTATGCATTTTCGGATATGTTATTTATAATAAGTATATCCCGTATTTCTCTAATTTATTGCACCGCTATAGTTAACGCAAAACGGGATTATCTTAAAATCATGTTACCGGGAGGAAATGACAATGACTATAGAACACATTTCAGGGAAAAACGTCGGCAATATAATGCTTTACGCTTTAAGTACATGCGGATGGTGCAAAAAAACAAAAGAACTACTCAATGATATGGGGGTGGAATACGATTATATCTTTGTCGATCTTCTGCAAGACAAAGAGCGTGAAGATGTTATCCGGGAATTGGATAAATGGAATCCAAGCCGTTCTTTTCCGACACTGGTGATCAATAACGATAAATGCATTATCGGATATAAAGAAGATGAAATCCGGAAGGCGGTGACATAATGAGTGAAGACGCTGAATATACACAGGAAGAAGTTAACAATCTCTATGAGGTACTTAAAAGAGAAGCAGAGGCAGGCGGATATTATCTCAATCCTGATGTCGACTTTACCACGGACCTGATTAAAGGACTGATAGTCAATGAGAAGAGGTACGGGTATCGTGCATGCCCCTGTCGTCTCGCTACCGGTAAGAAAGAGGAGGACATAGACATCATATGTCCATGCGATTACAGGGACCCCGACCTGAATGAGTATGGCGCATGCTATTGTAGTTTGTACGTGTCCGAACGTGTAGTGAAAGGTGAACAAAAAGCCGAAGCAATCCCTGAGCGACGTCCTCCTGCCAAGGAAAGAAAGAAACCTTCAAAGGAAATACCGGCGTCGGTCACATCGCTTTCTTTCCCTGTATGGAGATGTCGCGTATGTGGATATCTCTGTGCCCGCGATGAACCACCTGAAAAATGTCCGATATGTAAAGCACTGAAAGAGCGGTTCGAGCGCTTCCTCTAGCGGCAGTTCCTGTTTTATCTCATATGTAAAAGAGTCCGGCCGCTGCCGGACGGGTGCATGCGGGAGGATGTTCGAGGCATGTTACTTAAAGACACAACTACATCGTCGATCGATGTAAAGAAATAATCGTTTCCGTAAAAATGGATTTTATCCCTTTCTATACTTTCCACAAAACGCTCTTTCAGTTGTAAAAACAGGTCTATTCGTTCTGCGGAAGGACAGAAATCGTAGAACCCGTACCCTAAACGTTGCAAATAATATGCATTGATCATTTGTTCGAAGTCATGACGTGTCGGGATCGAATACACCGGCTTACCGAAATACAGCGCTTCACTTATCAGGCTGTGTCCCCCATTGGTGATGACCGCTCTTGAAGCAGCCAGATCATCCAGAAAGCCATCGATATCCTGCTGTTTGAAAAAAATATTTTTATATCGAGTACTCAGACCTCCAAAACCATAGGCAAAAAAATCGGCATCGATACGTTCTAACAACGGCAATAATACTTTACCTCTATCCGGTGTTCGCATATAAATAAGGACATGGTTTCCTGATTCCGGTCTTCTATCCAGTAGTTCTTTCCTGATAATGGGGCCGACAACTGAGGTGTTCTTACGACATCTTGTTTTCACTTCCGGCAAGAAGAAACTGGTAAGAAAGAAATGTTGTGCAAAACTGCTGACCGCGCCGCATACTGCGCAGGCAAGACGATAGTCGCTTTCCCAACGTGAAGGATATTCCAGTCTGCAATGTGTAATGACATGCTGATTATCGACGCTTATCAGAGGCGCCGGGCAGATATGGCTCGTTAGTGAAATAAATGGTTCGAAGTCACTGATAATAACATCGGGCTTGAACTCATGGATGAGATAGAACAGAGTCTTTACAATAGAGGGACCTTTCTCCGTCAATAATCGTGATATTTCTTTAACCGTGAGCCATTTTTCTATTCGGGAATCTCTGCTCACCACACGTAGTCCGGGTATCGACTGCACATCAAAATAATTCTTCAGGAATTCATAACCTTTCCCTGACGTAACCACCTTCACTTCATGCCCGCTGGAAAGTAAATGATCGATGATCACCTTGTCCCGGGATGCATGGCCCATTCCGTCACCACTTAGACCAAATAACAGCTTCGCCATACGACTTCATCCTCCCATAAAACGGAACTTTTCAGGTGGTATACAATGAGTTTAGAACCGGACAAACCCGTTGTCAATACCTTCAAAAAACATCGTTTTCTTCAATGTTACCCTTACTATTAAAGTTCAACAATGATACAATTTGAAAAATAAACGCCTAAAAATGTGCCTGCTACTAAAAGTCGCCTACTCAGATAACAAAGTGAACATTCATGAAAAAAGGACGGGAAATCAAAACAGTAATATCGACAGTACAATAAAATACCTTATAAATAAATTTAGAGGGGGACAGTAATGGCTGTAATTCCGTTCAAACCGAAACAAAACCGTATTCTTGCAGCGCTAAAAAGAGGCGATATTCCTCTGGGTATGCAAATGTATACAGGGGCTTCGGACCTTATTGAAATTGTCGGCTATACCGGTTTCGACTTTGTTATTATCGATATGGAGCACTCCCGTGTAAATATAGAGACGGTGGTCCATTGTATCCGTGCCGCCGAAGCGTCGGGGCTTACGGCAACGGTCAGAGTCACGGAAAACAGTCCCGCACATATCCGTGCCGCAGTCGAGGCAGGCGCTCAGGGCATATTCGTGCCCCATGTAAAGACCGCTGACGAAGCAAAAAGAGCAATCGAGTCGATGCGTTATCCTCCGGAAGGAAGGTGCGGCATCTGTCCCGCAATACGCGCTGCGTATTATTCACAGGATACATGGGAAGAATACATGGCTTTTTCGAACGAACAGACCATGTTCATTCCGTTGTTAGAAGATGTAGAAGGAATCGATAACGCCGAAGAGATCATCTCCCTGTTGCAGCCGGGACGGGATGGCGTGGGCCTCGGACTAGCTGATATTGCGAACTCCCTGTTAAAACAAAAAGGAGAAAAGGTAAACTGGCAGCACCCCTACCTGCATGAAGCATTTAATAAAGTCAGGGCGCTCTGTCAGAAACGCGATATTCCCATAGTCGGAATGGCATGGCCGAAAGCAAATCGCGCCGGTGCCGAAGCAGCGATTGCAAACGGCACCAGAGTCTTACTCTTCTTCCCTGATCAGCATTTCTGGTACGAGTTGTGCAAAGATATTATGGCTGAAATGAAAGGGTTAAAACCACCGAAATAAAATATACGGTTAATAATTAAATCGATAAACGGAGTCAGAGATGAATGCCACTATCATGCTTGTCCGGCACGGGCAGACAGAATCGAACAGGACCGGCTTCTACATGGGACACTCCAGCGAAGACCTGAACGAGACCGGCTATTCTCAGGCACGGCGCCTGTCTGAAAAGCTTGCCTCTGTACCTGTATCATCGATATACACCAGCCCGCTTCGCAGGACATACTCAACCGCGGCAGCTATCGCCGGCCCTCACGGGCTGGAGCCGGTAACGATAGACGGGTTCATTGAAAATTACCCCGGCGACTGGCAGGGACTGCATAAAGACGAAATCTGTAGAAAATGGCCGGAGTTATGTCAACAATGGAATACCGACCCTTCAGCTGTAAAGTTGCCCAACGGCGAGAGCTTCGAAGAAGTATCCGAACGTGCATTACGTGCTTTCTCCGATATTTTAAAAAGCGACAGGGGTAAAAATATCGTAATTGTTACTCATGAGATTATCGTAAAGATACTGGTTATACATGCCCTCGATGCACCAAGTAGTATCTATCGCAGATTTATCATCAATAATACATCGTTAAGTACGATCGGAGTCACGGGTAACCAATTCACCATACTCACGCTCAATGATATGTCACACATAACGTCGCAGCAAAAGCTGTCATAATGGAATAGACCGGCTGTCCGCACAATACCCTTGAGTAAAAATTTATTTTCTGTTGCACAGAAATAGCTATAATGAGATACTGATAAAAATGACGGTACTATCGGTATGAAAGCACAGGTCTTATATAAAATCGCACCGGCCGAAAGCCGGCCTCTTGTTCTATCGGATATGCCTGTACCGCAGCCGGGTCCCGGAGAAATACTGGTGAAGGTTTCAGCTTGCGGTGTGTGTCATACTGAGCTGGATGAAATAGAAGGCAGGCTTACACCGCAACTTCCTGTAATACCCGGACACGAGATCGTCGGTGTGGTTGAAACACTGGGAGCGGGAACAACCGCATTCAAGACAGGCGATAGAGTGGGTATCGCCTGGATTAATTCGGCTTGCGGCACATGTACCTTTTGTCTGGCAGGAAATGAAAATCTCTGTTACGATTTTAAAAGCACGGGTTGCGATGTTCACGGCGGTTATGCTCAATATACGGTAATATCGGAAAAGTTCGCATACCCGATACCGGCCCGTTTTTCCGATGCGCAGGCTGCGCCCCTTCTTTGTGCCGGTGCGATCGGCTATCGCAATCTCAAACTCGCGGGAATACAATCCGGGCAATCTCTCGGACTTTTCGGTTTTGGCGCTTCGGCTCATATCGTGCTCCAGATTGCAAAGTACAGTGACTGTAAGGTATTTGTATTCACCAGAAGCGAAGCGCATCGAAAAATGGCAAAAAAGCTGGGGGCTTATTGGACGGGCGGTACAAACGATGAACCGCCGCAGAAGCTCGATTATGCAATCGATTTTACACCTGTTGGGGAGACCGTCCCCGCTGCTTTACATGTTCTTGATAAAGGTGGAAAGCTAGTGATGGCGGTAATACGCAAGAGAAACCTCATCCCGCCTCTGGACTACGCCAGCCTTCTGTGGGATGAGAAGGAAATAAAAAGTGTTGCCAACATTACACGCCGGGACGCACAGGAATTTTTGCTTCTCGCAGATAAAATCCCCATAGTTCCCGAAGTGAAAGAGTTCCCGCTCGTAGAAGCAAACGATGCGCTTCTTATACTCAAGGAAGGAAAGATCCAGGGTGCCGCAGTATTAAGGATGGACTAAAAGGAGGGACCGGTGAAAGTCTGTAAAGTAGCGGAAATGAGAGCAATGGATGGGAAGGCAGTCGAACAATACGGCATTGCTACCGAACTGTTGATGGAGAATGCCGGAGATGCAGTCTACTTCGCCATCCTGAAAGAGACCGGCGTGAAAAACAGGAACTTCGTTATCTTTTGCGGTCCGGGCAATAACGGTGGAGATGGCTTTGTGGTGGCCAGAAAACTTCATTCGAACGGGGGAAATGTAAAGGTGTTTCTCCTGTCGTTGAAAGAACGTTATCAGGGGGTGCCGGAAAAAAATCTGGACATCATATCCCGTTTCCCGATAGAAATACACGAAATCAATGCGTCCGGCGATGTTGAAAACGACGTCCTCACTGCAGATGTGATTGTCGATGCCATGCTCGGTACAGGGCTGGATAGAAATGTGAGCGGGCTATACCTGGAAATCATCGGCCTTATCAATACGAGCGGCAAGAAAGTTTTCGCCGTTGATATTCCTTCCGGTATAAACGGAGACACCGGCGAGGAAATGGGTAATGCAGTCCACGCAGACTGCACTGTTACATTCGGACTTCCCAAAATAGGGAACTTGCTCTACCCGGGCTATCAGAGAGGGGGTAAATTATATGTCACTCATATTTCCTTTCCACCTGCTCTTTACTCGGATAAAGCGATCAGCATAGAAGTGGCGGCTCCAACACCTTTACCCCAACGAACGCCGAACACAACAAAAATGGACTACGGACCGGCATTGGTGATTGCCGGTGCCGCAAACTACTACTGGGCGCCGTATGCTTCGGCTTACTCTGTTCTGAAATCCGGAGGAGGTTATGTTTACCTGGCATGCCCAGGTTCGGTCGCTTCTACCGTCGCCCAGGAGGGGAAAGAAATCGTATTCGCACCGCAGAAAGAGACCGCAATAGGAAGTATTTCATTACAGAATAAAGCCGAGTTGCTTGAGCTATCAACGAGAATGAAATTCGTCGTTATCGGGCCGGGACTTTCTCTTAATGAAGAAACCCAGCAACTGGTACGGGAACTGGTTAATGAAATTGAAAGACCTTTGCTCATAGACGGCGACGGAATAACCGCCTGTGCAAAAGATATTAAATCGATCCGCCATAGAAAGGCAGGTACAGTGCTCACTCCTCACATTGGAGAAATGTCGAGAATAACGGGTAAAGACCGGGGGGATATCGCACATACATTGGTAGAAACGCTGCAGGACACGGCATATGAGCTAAATGCATGTATCGTTATGAAAGGACCGCATACACTTATCGGATATCCTGACCGGAGGGTGACAATCAATTTAAGCGGTTCAACGGCAGGTAGAGCGGGAATGGCGACAGCAGGCAGCGGTGATATTCTAAACGGAACAATAGCGGGAATGTATTGTCTCGGGCTCGAAATCGAGGAGGCTGTACAGACGGGTGTATTTATTCACGGCCTGTCCGGAGACCTGGCGGCGGAAGAAAAAGGCCCCGATGGAATGACCGCAAGGGATATACTCGATTTTATTCCCTATGCGGTACAGTACTATCGTGAAAACGGGGATGAAATATCAGAGAATTACTTTAACTCGATATTTTTAATCTGAATACAGGGTGGAACTTAAACAACGCTAAAGCTTATCGAAGGCATTTCCAGTATGTCCCGAGGTGGGCTTTCACGTCATCGATAACCTTTTCCGTATTATGATATGTAAGTTCGGACGCAAAAGATGCCGATTCCGGTTCCTTTATCTCGATCTCTATACCTGCCAATCCGGCGAGCAATGCCAGCCAGGCTCTGGGCAATACATTCCTGTTGTAGCCTGACGCAATAAGGTCGATTTCCTTGCCGCCGCATATTTCCGCCATTTCCCTGACCTTTTCGCCTATCATTTTAAATCCTTTAATAGGCAGTCCCAGGTTGGTCAGCCCGTCATAGAAATGCGGGTCCGAACCACCGTTCCTGATAATAATCTGAGGTTTGAATTCCTGCACTACGGGTATTACTACCGTATCGAACACCAGTTCATAACACCGCTCATCCGCTCTCTCAGGTAACGGTACATTGATAGTAAAACCGGTCCCTTTTTCCGCACCGATTTGATCGGCAAAGCCGGTCGACGGATAGACGGTCTTCGGGTCCTGATGCAAGTCAATGAAAAGTACGCGTGGGTCTTTGTAAAAATACTCTACCGTACCATTTCCCGCATGAGCATCCGTATCCAGAATCAACACTCGTTCCAGTCCATAATGCTGGACCATGTACAGCCCGCTGAACGCCACATCGTTATAGACGCAAAATCCCTCGCCGTAAGACCGTTTTGCATGGTGCAGTCCGCCGCCTACAGAGACAACCTTGTTAAATGTACCGGCGTTGACCAGGTCACACGCTTTCTTTGCCTGCCCCACGACTTGCCTCGCCGCCACCTCCACGTCACCCGGTCGTCCCACAGGATGATTATCCATGCTTTGATATCTGGAAAAACCGCCAGGGACTTCCAACCTGAGATGCGAAGCATGGTAATATTCGGCAGCAAATTTAATGTAATCTTCGCTGCAAATTAACGCCAGGTCCTCATCGTTCGCGGGTTCTGCCTGAAGTATACGGTAATTATCGTCTTCCGGTATGTTTTGTCTGAGGAAACGGTAAAATAACTCATAACGCTCCCCTCTGAACGGATGTCCAGGACCGAAATCATATTCTTTCAGAGTATCGCTATAAAGAATGCCGATTACCACTATGTTCTCTCTTAGAGAATATCCCTGTAGCAGGAATCAACTATAACATTACCGATAACATTTAGACAAATCGAACTATCATTACAACTAAGATGATTACTGTTTCAAACGTTATCACTACTTATTGCATTATGATACTATACAATACAGGATATAGCAGCACCCGGCTAATAAGATAATGGAACATAACGATACTTTTAAAACTTCGGCGACGCCACGGATCGCTATCACAATGGGCGACCCGTCAGGCATAGGTCCTGAGGTCATAGTAAAAGCACTTCAGTCCGGGCAATTACAAACATTATGTCGACCAATCGTGATAGGTGAGCTGAACATACTAGATAAAACGATACATTTATTGAATAGCAGTATAAAGATTCACCGGATCGGTTCGGTAAATGAGGCACCGGGACAAAGCGATGCAATCGACCTTCTCGACCTGCAAAACTTAAAAGGGCATGACGTCACTCCAGGAAAGACCTGCGGCACATGCGGTAAAGCGGCATTCGAATATATTGAAAAAGGAGCCCGACTGGCACTCGAAGGAAATGTAGATGCCCTTGTTACAGCGCCGGTAAATAAAAAAGCGGCACAACTCGCCGGTTTTAACAGGATAGGACACCTGGAATTTCTTGCAGGGCTAACCGGCGTCTCTGAATATGCCACTATGCTCGTTTCAGGACCGCTCAGAGTGGTCCATCACACCACACATTATCCCCTGAGAAATGTTCATACGCTGGTTACCAGGGCCAGTATCTACGCAAGACTTATGCTTATCGACCGCTGCTTCCGGCAGTGGGGAATTCCTCATCCTTCCGTTGCAGTAGCTGCGCTCAATCCTCATGCCGGAGAAGAGGGCATGCTCGGTACTGAAGAAATAGACGAAATCATACCGGCAATCAGGGATGCACAGGAAGCCGGGACCGATGCACGTGGACCGTATCCTGCCGACACTGTATTCACCCGCGCTATTCGTGGAGAATTCGATGTCGTGCTTGCCATGTACCACGATCAGGGACACATACCCGTCAAGGTATACGGTTTTGAGAAAAGCGTGAGTATAGCGCTCGGACTACCGTTCATACGTACCTCGGTGGACCACGGTACGGCTTTCGATATCGCGGGCAAAGGGATTGCCGATTCCCGGAGCATAGAAGAATCTATACGCGTTGCAGTCCGCCTTGTAAAAAGACAGGGTCTACCCCGGTAATAACGAAAAATAGTGGTGATGCCTGGATATTTTTATAAAAAGTAACAAATCAAGCAATAAGAATCTTGTACAATGCTATAATTAAGAGTTGTGATTGTAGCATTTTATCACTTTTAATGTTATAATGCGTTTAGAATAAATTGACTATTTCGTATTATGTACACTTATTTGCTTGAGCCAGATACGATCTTTTCAATAGATTTAAGTCCGCATTATATATATCTGCGCCCTGCTTTATTTCACACCGA
>CAZAIO010000043.1:0-20577 GCA_964485235.1 uncultured Dehalococcoidales bacterium | reverse complement strand
CGCACCGGCCGCAATACTGGTGAGTCTGGTCCCAGTTCACGATTTGCAAAGCCCGTCCGGCTAGTAACCAGAGGTCTTCTTCCATGATAGCAAATGCCGACCGCAAATCTCGAAAAGACATTCCTGCCGGTGCTTCACTATCACGGGAGATTTCCACACCATAACAGGGCTTTCCTTCCAGCGTTCCCAGATATAGAGTCCTGACTGCAGAAACCCTGAATTCCGTCATGCTCCGGGCAGAGGGAATTGCCGGTCCTTCATCGTTGACCAGCAGTCTTGATTTGGAAAAGGCAAACCAGCAGGCTTCGGTATCGGCGGGTGCTCCGCCTATCGCCGGAATGTACCGTTTATAAATACTTTCCCTATGCACATTTTTCCTTTGCTTTTACTTCAGGGGTAATTGATAAAACGAGGATAACTCGATCGACAATTGCTTTGAGTCTAACATAAAACTCCGGTATGAACAATAATTTCTATCGATTCCTGGTTCCTACCATCAAATCAGGATAAATAATGTTTATAATTACTCTCATTATATATACGAATAATTTAATGTGCGGATAAAAAGCGCTCGATATCTTCTATAAAGCCCAGTGTCCGGCTTTCTATTTGCTTTGTTAAACTATCCGGATCATCGAAGTCCGGATTGTCGACCAACGTGTACTCAACAACAGAATCGATGCCTTTTATAGTTGCTGGAATCCGGTACTTGTTCCAACCGCTTTCTTTAAACAGTTTCCAGTATTTTGCCTGGACCTGTTTATTATATCCTCCCAGCCAGGCTTCGAATCTGATTGCGTCATGTATAAAAACGATTGCAATCTTCAACTTCCGGCTCTTTAGTGATTCCGGGAAAAAGGCAAAATAGGTCATATCCATATAGCCATAATAAATATTGCCGGATACGAAATAATCGGGATACCTGTTCTTGAAATACGTCCGTAAATCCATGATATATTTCATCAGTCCTTTATAGACATCCCTGATATGCCCTTTCTGCATCGCTTCTCGATATTCGTTCATATATTCATGAAATAAGCCCATATGGGAATCCTCCATCAATGACCAGATATAAGAAGACGCCGTATAACACTACAGCTTTTTGGACTGCCATCTGCGAAACTACAGGCGTAAATTTTTAAAGAAGGTCTCGCCCGTTTGATTATTGTCTACCTGATACAGGGTTATTCAATTTCAGCGCAAATAAGCAACTTTTCAAATCCTATAATTCATTGCGACACTCATCCAGTGTGTGAAGAAAGAGACTGTAACAGACTATACACATCATTCTTCACTTTTAAAAGGTCCTGCCGGTCGGGAAGACCTTTTATATTTCCTAACCGTCCCATCATGCTGTTCTCCTCATTGCCGTGAAATTCACCGATCACGTACCATTCCGCCGCAACTTCATAGCCGATATGAGCGAAAAACTGTCCCATATATTTTCCCACCGGAATTGCTTCATCTATCCCTGTGTGCGGGCCTGAATATGTGCAAAAAACCACGGCATACTTTCCCGGTATCACAGGAGCACAGGGTTTGATATCGCCGCGTTCCTTGTGTAGTTTCATTTTGTCTTTGATGAAATTCATAACCGGTTGAGCCGGCAGGAACGAGTATGAAGGAGTTCCGAGAAATATCAGATCGTAATCATATAATTCCTCTCCGGCGGCATCCTGTACCTTCAGCATTTTCACCTTCACTTTCTTTTCGTTCAGGGCTTCCCCGATAGTATCGGCAACTTTCGTGGTGTT
Source organism: uncultured Dehalococcoidales bacterium (assembly GCA_964485235.1). Classification (GTDB taxonomy): domain Bacteria; phylum Chloroflexota; class Dehalococcoidia; order GIF9; family UBA5629; genus CAZAIO01. Next base: position 18,823 of record CAZAIO010000043.1, on the reverse strand, counting down.
TCCCGTTGCTGAAAAATAAACAATCAGCGCTTTAAGCCGGCTCTCGCTATCAGTTCCAGTCATGGTAAATATCTCCCCCTTTCGTTTTGTTAAAATTCCTGTATTAACGAAATTATACTTTATATACCGGAGCACTAAAACGGAAGTTGTTCAGCCGTAAAGTACTCCATGTTCGTTATGACCGTTGCGATCTTCTACACGGTTATCTATATTCATGCCGTGAGCAATCTGTAACAGATACGTTTTTGTATGAAAAGGCTACATTACAGTATTATATTATGATATCGGCGTCTTTATACAACGTCATTCTACTACCTGAGGAGTTTAACTACATGTACAAACCATTAGAAGGAATAAAAGTGCTTGAATGGGGTATTTATTATGCCGGGCCCGGCGCCACTGCTATTCTCAGCGATATGGGAGCCGATGTGATCAAGATTGAACAACCGGTGACCGGGGACCCGTTTCGGAAGCCCAATCTAAGCGGCCTCGAAATAGAGGGGAACAGCAGTGTATTGTTCGAGGGGACCAATCGCGGCAAGAGAAGCATCACACTCGACCTGACACAGGACGACGGGCGAAAAATTGTATATGACCTCATACCGAAGATAGACGTCTTCTTTACCAATGTACGCACCAGCACAATACAGAAGATGAAAATGGACTATACAACGCTGTCCAGGATAAATCCAAAGCTAATCTATGCACGGGTAAATGCGTACGGTATACGTGGGCCCGATGCAGACAGAGGAGGCTTCGACCGTCACGGTCAGGCACGGTCGGGCATGATGTTTTCTCTGGGAGGGCCCGAACCGAAACGTATTCCGGGCGGCATCGTGGACCATTCGACCGCAGTAATGGCAAGTTATGAAGTGGTCCTTGCCGTTTTAATGCGCGAGCGGTACGGTATCGGACAGGAGGTGGATATCTCTCTTCTGGGCACAGCTTCCTATATGATGTATCTCGAAAACCTGGGGTTTCTTCTGGGAGACAGGACAAATTCCGAACAGGTCCATCCGCTACGCAGCCACTACCGGTGCAAGGACGGCAAATGGCTTATCATCCGGGTAAAGGACAGTGCATGGCAAAAAGTTTGCGAGATTCTAGGCTGCAGCAGCCCGGAAAATGATCGTGTGTTTCATGATATAACGGAGAAAGGAATCGATTCACCGGAGCTTGTTAATATCTTTAAGAAAGCCTTCGAAAGCAGACCGAGGAGTGAATGGCTCCCGTTATTGTATGCCGAGAACCTGATAGTAGCTCCGATCAATACACGTGAGGAATCGTTTAACGATCCCCAGATGATTGAAAACAAGTATATTATTGAATACGAGCATCCGGATATGGGTAAGATCAGAATTCCGGGGTCTCCCATGCATTTCAGCAAAGCAGAAGTAAAGAATGCATTAAAAGCACCTAAACTGGGCGAACATACGGCTGAAATCCTCCATGATATGCTGTCATACTCCGATAAAGAAATCGCTGAACTGAGAGGACGCGGCGTCATTTAAAGGGATACTAAGAAATACCGGGAAAATAGAGACAATAAAAATGCCCGGAGTATAATACGGATATACGTGTTCAGTAATAATTGACTGGTTATTGTCGGTCTGAAGATCTTTGGTCACTATATCCCTGTTTAATTTCGTGCAATGAATCGTATTCCCGGAACGCCCTATTTGCCCTGTTGTTTTCCCTGTCCGGTATCTTGAGTATTGTTTTCAGAAGTAGTAGCCGATTGGCCGGTTTCCTGATTCTGTATACCATTTTGCTGTACAGTTTGCCCGGTAATTTGATTGTCCGCCTGAGATTGCATCTGGTTCTGATTTTGATTTTGTGTCTGTGACACATTACTTTGCCCAATATCATTGGAGTTTTGACCGGCATGCCCATGCACAACAACCAGCCTTTGTTGTACCTTTATTTTTGTTTCCTCTCCTATATTGTTTGTCTGTTGAAATACCTGTTCCTGATATTGCTGCAATGCAGCCTCACCACCCTGAGCCATAACCATAGATGCTACCTGTTTGTTCGAGTTATCGATTGCATTGAGCAATGCATTCTGTGCTGCTTCCGGTACATTTTCCAGGACTGATAGAAGTGCTTCCTGCTGTTGCAGGTAATTATTACGCAATGTGCCCGCCAATTCCCCCGACACATCCTCTCCCTGAGTTGCCCTCACCTGTGCTATAGTCTGCACTGTATTCTGTACCCGTAACTCGTATTGCTCAGTATACTTTGATCCTGCATCATATTTACCGGCTCCATACATTTCCTTTAATGCGAGTGCATCTTCGTTTGAATATTTCAGCAAAAGTCCGGCTTTACCTGCATCACTACCGGTAAACATGAGCTGGAAATTCCTGGACAATTTCTTAAAAAAATAAAACCCTGAATCAGGTAAAATGCCGGGATCAGTAACACCGCCGATACCTGCTTCCTCCGGCATATCGGCTAATACAGGGGCCACGAAAAAGGCTGGCGTTACAAGAACAGCCATGGCATATAGTATAAAAATGAATAAATATAAAAACCTGGACATTTTTCTTCCCTCATTTCTTTTCGCATGCACCGTGCATGACTGCTTAACGAAGTGCTCTATTTTTTGTTACAGCATGCTTTAAATAAAGAGAATCGTGGAAAGATGGGATTCACCAGATACTATTCCTTCAACAGCGAACTATATAGTATCGCATCAAGGCCATGACATGATTGTATCTATAAATACGGATGTCTCAATACTAAATATTTAGAAAAAAGCTTATAACTATCCGGTCTTCCCGTTGCCGCTGGTACTATCAGGACTCTCCCCTGGTCCCGGTGACGGTGAAGGAGCAGAATCACTACCTGAAGGACTGCCATCCGGACTTCCGCCGGGTCCCGGTCCGGGAGCGTCACCGGCACCCGGCGTTTCGGTATCGGTACCCGTATCTCCGCCCTGGTTTTGAGGAACACCTGTATTGTCATGGTCCACATCAGTGCCCTTACCATTCCCCGAATTTTTTCCGTCAACGTCCCAACCGGAACCATCTTTTTGCTGGTATTCATGATACATCTGTGTTTGAAATTGCAGTACCATTTCACGAGAAGTCTCAATATCGCTTATATATTTCCCGGGAACCTGTTGAGACATGCTGTCAAGGATACCCAGGTACCCTGAAAGCGTTTGCGAATCGACAATATCCCTTAAAATACTTTGACTTCCGTTAGAGCGGGTATTTTCGACAATTTGTACCGCGACCCTGTTGAACTCCCGGAACTGGTCCAATGCCTGTTGCATGGACTGATATTGATGACCGGTCGCCTGTGACCAGGCACGCTGCAGCCTGTTCTCCATGGCATTCATATTCATTTGAACTGCCTGCAGTACATCATCCTGAGACAGCATTTCCATGAACTGTGCCCGGAAATTAACGGACAGGTTATCTGCTTCCCTGACCGGTCCGGCATATATCGGGGCAGCATCAATAACCTCATCGCAAAAGGCTGTCTGATACTGTAAATTCTCCAGGACACGTTCAAGCATCCGGGTCCGTGTTGAGGTATCAGTTATCCCGCGGATTTGACGTATAGCCGCTTCCAGCTTACTTTGATATCCCTGCACCGTTATTTCGATCTTCCCTTCACTTGTATTTGCAAGTTTGCTCATTTCCTCAAGACGGGTCCGGGCAAATTCCAGGTTTAACTCGGCTTTATCAGATATATCACCGGTAAAAAACAGCCGGACATCTTCAGAAGTTGTCTTTACCGGATATACAAGGTCTCCCGGCAAACTGCCCTGGGCTGCATATACCGTTCCTCCGGCCAGCATCGATATTACGATAACCGCAACTACTATAAATGCAGCAATCCTTACCCGACTGAACTGCGGTTGTATAAAAAAGCCGCGGATATTCTTAAAAGGTTCAGATCTTTCAGTATTGACAGTCCTTATCTGCTGCAATAAAGAAACCCTGGCAGCTCGCTTGTAGTCATTGTCCAGTGTGAAAGGCACCGGTTCCTGTATATTCAAAGCTATATTTAATAAAGGCTCTATCTCATATCGCTTTTCAGGATAACGGTCCAGGCATTCAGCAAGGGTGGCCCTGCCTGCCTTTATCTCCCGTATGCAATCGGTTACTATTATCTCTACTTTTTCCACCCTAATACTCTTCTCTACCCAGCATTTCCTTCATTGTTTTCAGCGCCCTGTGTACTATCACCCTTATATTACCTTCGGTTTTACCGAGTACCGCGGCAATCTCGCTGTATTCCAGGCCCTCGATAAAACTCATCAGGACTACCTGCTGTTGGACCTCAGGCAACTGCAAAATTACTCTTCTTATTGCCTGCTGTGTGAATTTGGACTCCACCAGTTGGTCGGGAGTTCCTTCACGGTCCTTTAAAAAAAATATATCGTCAAGATAAGTATAATCCTTCCTGGTTCTATAGTAGTCTATCACCCTGTTGTGGCTGATAGTAAACAGCCAGCCCAGAAACGGGGTTTTGGTCCGTTTGTATTTTGGCAATGCTTGCCATGCCTTCATAAAGACCTCCTGGGTCAGGTCACGGGCATCTTCAACATTGTTCGTCCTGTAGTAAATATGACGGTAAATGCGATCGACATATATATCATAAAGACGCCCAAAGGCCTCGGGATCACCCCTGATAGCACTATCAATATTTAATTCAACATCATGAATCTGCTTTGATTCATCATCGTCTGTGTAATTCAATTGATTACGCACCTTTTAACGAAACAGTTAAGAAAATGTTACAGTCGTATTTTCCCTGTGGGGAAAACCGCTGGAACATATGCATATAATAATAAGATTATAATAATCCTATATTTTTGTGAAACGTGGAGAAGTCTTGCCGGTTTATACCGGGTAACCTTCAAATTATCCTTTTCCTTTAAATAAAGATATTATCCCTCTCTTGTCTGCACTGTATTCCGGTATAAGTCCCATGAATCTATCAAGCTGAATTTCCAAATAAATGACTGAATTTTTAAATAATATTGTATCCGGATGTAACAATTTCACTTTTTTTTCGTTATATCTCGAAACGCCAGGGACTCAATAAAAAAAAGGAGGAACTTATGAAAAAATATCTACTGGCAATAGTAATGGTGGTTACCTTACTCCTGGCTACTACAGGCGCTGTATTAGCCGATAACCCCGATTCGGGAGATTGTATTCCGAATGAGGGCAGTAATGAACTCGCTCCCAATGGACCTAATGGCAACAATGCAGGAACAGGTTCGGGTCATATGGAAGCTGCGCCCAATTCAGGCGATGGAATCCCCGATGGCCCCGGTTGGTAATCACTTTATTCATTATTTACTCCGGCCAGGAGTAAATAACAATCGAGAATAATTTTAAAAGGCAGGCTGTGAAATCACAGCCTGCCTTTTTATTACAGTCCGGATATAAGAAATCGCTGACAGAAAGAACACTATATCTTTACAAGCAATTCCAGCGGATAAAAAGTAATTTCACAGGTCTTCATAGGCAAAGAACCCTTTCGGTTTTCTGACGGTTAATGCCTGTCTGGGTTTATGAAATTTTTCACTGTCATAGATATATTTCAACAATTGTTCTCTTACTTCCGGTTCTGCCAGATGGGCAATACCGACAGCGTGTTCGCCGATACTCAGTCCCCTGGGGTCAAAAGCACCGTACTCGGTTACTATCACTACCGGATCAGCGGCAATTGCTGTCGACGAAATTCCTTCAGGACATTTAGGAAGTATTTTCGTTTCACCTTTTTCCGTTGTCGATTTAAGTCCTATAATGGGAACACCATGTCTGGACAGGTGAGCACCCCTCAGGAAATCCGACTGGCCGCCGATGCCGCTATATATCTCATTTGCATGGAGTGAGTCCGCCCAGATGTTCCCGTGCAGGTCTACACCTATTGCGCTGTTGATCGCTATCATATCCGGCTCTTTCGCAATATTAAGTACGTTATTGGTAATGTCGCCAGGCCTGCTCTGTACGGAACTATTATAATGGAACCACCCGTATCCTTCGTCACCGTCGGCAAGAAATAGCGTTGCGACTGAGAAATTTGTTTTCGAATATCGGTTGCTAACCGTACCCGCATCAACCAGCTTTCGCATAGCGGTTGCGAATAACTCGGTGTGGATACCGAGGTCCTGTATACCTTTTTCCAGAATAGCATCGGTCACAGCCTCCGGCACTTCCCCGATTCCGTACTGTAAAGTACACCCGTCGTGAATATATAATTGCACTATAAGTTCGGCTATCTTTCTGGCACGTTCATCGGGACTATGACATGGATTAACCGGCAACTCATAGTCGGTATCTATCAGATAATCTATGGCGTCTGCGGTAACAGTAGTACCCAGTATAAAAGGCATCCGCCTGTTTCTCTCTGCAATTACCACACCTCCGTTTACTTTTGCAGTTTCAATAGCCGCCGGTACCGCCTCTACGGTTGTACCCAGGCTGTAGTTCCGGCCATTGTCCGGTCCGCTTACGGATATAAGGACTACGTCCGGCTTGATATAGTGCCTGACCTGCCATGGAATATCGGACAAATGCATCAACTGGTACATCGCCCAGTTATTGTTCACCGCCTGTCGCGAGTGGTTGCTATTGAAGATAACGCGGTGAGTGACCCGTTCGCAACACTCTTTATTGAATACGGAACTGATTTCGCCAAGGAATAAAGCTCCCATCAGTTCTACATTTATTATATTTTCGTCGTCCGCGATTTGCCGCAGCAATACTTGCGGAGTTGCCGCATTTCCAGATGCGTAAATTCGGCTTCCCGGCCGTATCGTAGTACTATTTATCGCCTCGTCAACTCGTGTAACAATTTTCATATCGTCCCCCAATCGACAGGTCAATGCTACAATTTTATCACGAAATAATATAACAGTTTACGCTTGGCTTTAATATCGCATTACCGGTTCAGACTAAAAGGCGCTATATGCCATCTGATTATGTTGATTGCACAGTGAAGATTTTAAATACTAAGATTCAGTTTTCACGATCTTGACGAAATATTTCCAGTGCCACAAAACATGAAATGCTGCAATGATCCCCATAGCAATACCCGCTTCGACATGCCAGAAAAGCATATTAAAAGGTAAGGCGATACCAAGATTAAAATCCAGGTTCAATATAAGGAAAAGCCCCAACAGGGCAGAGGCTACGGTACTGACCAGCAATACGATGTTCCATATTCTCCGATGAAGTACCTGTCGTATAAATTTTCTTTTGGATAACAGCCATGTCAGGTAGTATAAAATCGCCAGTACGAGCAATATCGGTATAAAGTAGTACGTATGTCTAATTCCTAAGCTATCATTTCCAGCGGTGATGGTTCCAGGGTCATCCACATCAATGGACTGCTCTATAGGATCAATTCCGGAAGAGGAAACGTCTATACGATCTTTAATATCCTGCTCAATATGTGACGAATCGGTAGAAATATCAGATATGCCGGACGTAGTATTTTCCGATAAGGGCTCCTGCTGCGGAGCCGGTTGACTCCTGTCACAGATATCATCGTTATTTGTATCTATATATGAACGACATGCCCCGGGATAAGGACAATCAACCATCCCACGCTGACAGGAATTCCAGACAACAGTAGCCGCCTCGGCAATTGCGGACCCGCCGAAGGTGCCGGCAAATCCGATAAGTAGCATAAAAGTGAAAACGATTATCGCAATTTTTTTCTTCATAACTTTCCTTATATGTAATAGCCTCTGAATTATCATAACGGTTGATTCAGCTCAGCGACAGGAGCAAAAACAGCTTCCGATATCTGCCTGTATTCCGGATTGATACATCCTGTACAACCGGCACAGCCGAAAGGGCTACAAAAGTTACCATCCGGATTAATAAAGACAGAGGTCTGTGTATTTATAGAGACCGTATTGTCACCGGCTTCCCCGTCACGATCGAGGAGGGAAAAAGACCGGGCTATATTGTAGCTGCCAAAAAGGGCAAAACCGATAATTACCACCATCGTTATAGTTAAAAAAGCTTTCTTTAACGCTAAAAACGATATTATCTTATTCATCGTGTATATCTCTCCGAGTTTTATATTTCAGTTATCATATTATTACATGCATTGAAAGGATTATATAAATTATTCTTTAAGAAATTGTGAAGAGACATTCCGTAAAAACCGGTGAGCCTTTGTTTTTTTACTAATTGCGGTTAACATATCGGACTTCGAAATGTAGAAAGTTACACATTTCCACCGGAGATGTAATCACGAAATACAGGTCTTAAAACAAATTTTATATATCTCTTTATTAAAGAGCTTCATTCATAAAATAACATGTGAGTTTTTATTTACGTTCAAATGCTTGTATTTTAATAACGGGTGTTCTATGATTACGCGGAAGCTGTTGTTAAAACCGGAAAGTACATTATGAAAAGTTTGATCAAAGACTTTATTATACCGGTATCGCTTGCTTTATGTGTGTTCTTTATGCTTCAGGCAATGCTGTTTCAGTGCGTGGTCAGACAGACATCGATGACGCCTACTCTTGTTGAAGGGGAGCGCATCTTTATTAGCAAGACCGCCTATTTTATCGATAGTCCTAAAAGAGGCGATATCATCGTTTTTCAATTGCCCGAAAGGCAGAGCGATATACCGCTTATAAAAAGGGTGATCGGGCTTCCCGGCGAACAGATCGCTATACGGGATGGAAAGGTATTTATCAACGGGTTCCCCCTCGATGAACCTTATATTAAAGAAGTACCGAAATACAGGATTGAAAACCTCACCATTGGAAATGACCGGTACTTCGTCCTCGGGGACAACAGGAACGGCAGCTACGATTCGCATTGCGGTTGGACTGTAGAGCGCGACCTGATCATAGGCAAAGCATGGGTCAGCATATGGCCACTCGACTTACTGGGACCGGCCCCTAATTATGCATTTGCCGACAACTGATTATCCCGTACTATCACACGTTTGTTGTCTTTTCTTCGATCACATCAACCACAGGAGATGTACTTCGCATATTGCCCAGCACTACTTTATGTATCTGAGGATGCATTTTATGTAAAATCCGCTTTGCCGTATCCCGTGCTGCTGAAATGTTTTCGCCGGACACTTTATTAAGCAGCGGAATGATTTTCGCACCGTGCGGAGTCCCTTTCGCAATACCTTCCGGATGTACAATCAGTGTGGCAATATCAGCTCCCGTGATCCGTTCATCCAACGGTAGTCCGGTAAGCCGGGAAATAACCTCCGGGCGAAACACATCACCATCGTTCAACCTGGCACCCAGCGAATCCATTCCGATAACCGGGACTACAAGTGTTGTGCTTGCCGGAATTACAGGCTCGGTTTCAGAAGGAGCCTTTATCGGCTTATGCCTCGCGCCGTCCGCCTCGATGATAATGTCGCCGATTTCCATTGCTGCAATTTTGTCTACAGTATTCGGGCTGATCCCTTCCAGCTTGCCGGGGCCCTGTAATATCCCGGCAGCAACGGTAACATGCCCGTACTCCTTCAGCTTATCCTGTAAAAGGTGAAGTAATCTCTCCACATCCCTTTCGATCAATAAAAACGGGGTACCGTAATGTGACGGCTCGGTCTGGACCAGCTTGGTCGTTGTCGTGGTGATTACCGGAATTCCTTCTTCGGCAAGCTCATGCGCCAGTACAAACATGAACGTTGTCTTGCCGCCGCCACCAACAACACTCACGACTTCCTTTCTTTTAATTTCGAACGCGTCCCTGACTTTCATGCTCTCCCCGTAAGGATTAGTACGCAGTTCAGGTTACACCAGTAAAAAGGTAAAATCAAATGAAGAAAAACAGAGGTTATAGAGAAGCAGGTAAATGCCTATTTTCTATGCCAGAAATTCATTTTTCCCCACCACCGGTTCCAGCGGTTCCACCAGCCGTGATACCAATGATATCCGTGTGGAGACGTCGTAAAGCTCAATTCTTCACCATAGCTGATAGTATCACCTGCAGCTTTTGCCCTGAAATAATAGGTAGTACCCGGTTTCAAATTATCCAATCGCACTTTAAACTTACCCGGCGAGCGTTTTACCTGAGTGTAAGTCCAGTGAGAATATGCTTCCGGATTACCTGCATGGGACACCGTATCCCAGCCAAAACTGACCTTCACCCTTGAAGCAGTGCCCATGCCGGTCAAATACCCGTTTAATGTCGCCTTGGTAGTTCCGATCCCGTTCGCGGGACAGGTAACGACCAACGGCGGTCCTATCACAGTAACATGCAAATCGACTTCGCTTGAACCCTCTTCCGCATGCACCGGAGAGCCGGATAATATTAATGGTACTATAAATAATATATAAACTAGGGCTAATTTAAATGATCTTATCATCTTCTCCTGGCAAAGCTCACAGCAAGAATTACCAACCCCAGAACAATTACCGCACAGGCAACAATAATAATCGTAGTCCGGGGTAACACGCCCGTGCTGCCCGGCGATGGATTCTCAGACTGATCACCTGTATTTACTGTTGTTTCCGGTTCTTCTGAGACAGCCTGCCCTTCGACTATATTGGTCACCTTTGCCTTGACCTGTACAGCAACGGAGATCATCTCCCCGCTCATGCCAAGGAATTTTATATAACCATTATACACTTCAGAACCGAGAGAAGGGTCTCCATAAATAGTGACCTCTATCTCTTCCGGATCATCCAGCGCATCGACAGAAACAGTCTCCGGCTCCACCCTGAGCGGTATATCCACCAGGCTCACCTGTACATCTCCGCTGAAATAATGCACATTAAAACTGGCAGTGGTACTGCCGCCGGCAGGCACCTCTATCTCTATACTGCTCGGGCTGATACCCAGACTTGCAGCAAAAGCAGAACCTGATATTATCAGACATATAGCAACCACCGTTAATACGGCAAAATATCTTTTCATGGATACCTCCATTACATAAATGGGGGAGCGATTCCCATTATATCACTCCCCCGAAGTCAAACAACCTATTCTCCCGTAGCGGTAAAGACCAGTGATGCATTCTCATCGCCACCGGGTGTATAAGATGAAGGCACCGGTAATCTTGTTGCAACGCTGCTGGATGCATTCATACCGAGTCCGGTGATAAAATCATCCCACGTGGTACCGGTAAGCCATGTCGCTTTATATAATTGCAGGTTATCGAATACAGTACCCGAAGCGGGATTTACCCCGATATCAACAGTCACGGAATGCGTACCGATATTTGTTACCGTTACGTTCTTCTGGGCTGATGTCTGCCCCGGCAAAATCGTACCGTAGTCTATCGACGTCGGATCCACAGAAATTGCCACGATATCCGGTACCTCAACTGTAAGCTGGGTGCTTCCTGCAGAAGCCGGAGTCAACATCACCGTATATACTCCTCCGCTTCCGGTTACCGAAACATCGAAACCGGGATACTGCAAAGGTATATATTCACTGCCCCAGCTCCAGTCCATATCCCATGCACCTGCACCAGTATTGGTCCCGGTACAGGTATTATCCAGAGCATAACCATCGCTTTCCGGTGTTCCCATTCCCGAATAATATACACCAGCGCCTGTCTCACGGGCATATTTTGCGGTCCAATCCATCTCACCGGACATAGGTGCTGCTGACGCACCGGTAAATATCTCATCATTTCCAACATTACCATTATATTCAACAGCCCAGGTGCTTTCTGTTAATGTTAATTGATAGTTATACCAGTCTGCGCAATCAGGATCATAGAATGACCCCCATCCGCCGGCAGTAGTATATGCGTCGTGATCAACAATAATACCGCATACATAGCTTGAACTGCTGGATGAATCGGTATCATAGGTTGCCTTAACACCCGTCTTTGCATAAATATCGAATCCGGCTTCACTATCACCGATCCCGAGGGCACTTTCATCGACCATCGCTATTGTCCCTGTAAAAATCCCGTTACCCTCGTATGTCAGTGCACCTTTAAACACCATCCTTGATGATGTTACTGTATTCGGGTCGTCTCCCGAGTCTGCTGCAACCAGCGCCGCCGCAGCGAGAAATACGCTTAACACCAGTACCAGCACTACAGATAAAGATATTATCCTTTTTTTCATTTCCTATCTCCTTTTTGTGGTTAGTTTTTAGTCCCTTTTGCAGGGCGAAGTGCAGGATTGAAAGCGTTCATCTCCCTCCGAAAACCATCACCTCCCTTCGTAAAAAAATAAAAACCGACCTTGAATAAGGTCGGTTTCACCATTTGTTCCACGCCACCCAGGTGACCATTTACAGATGGCGGTTCAACACACCCGTATGTTTTTTACTTGAAGTCCCGATTGATTATCTTATATACCGAATAACAAAACTCATCCTATGAGATTTATCTCGCACGTCGCTCATGAACGATGCGCGGCTACTATACTATATTATGCATTTATTGTCAAGCTATCTAAAGTATACTGATGTTATATTAAATTTCATCAATAATACTGTTTTATAATATTATCTGATGAAACTGAGAAAAAACTCACAATATACAACCGTCACAGTTACGCTGCATAATGCCGCCCAGTTATAGCTGGTTGACCGGTGAATATTGACTTAGCGGGTCGATAGCAATACAATACTAACTTAACGGTAAGTAAATAAACCCCAAGCTATACGATTGATTATTTTGGAAATATAATGGCAAGAAGTCAACCACAAAGAAAAACGAAACAGGTCAATCCAACTCTGACACGTAGAGACGAGATTATCCAGGTAGCAGCCAGGATATTCGCCGTGAAAGGTTATCACGGTACAACGCTCGATGAAATAGCCAGCGAACTGGTAATCACAAAACCGGCTCTTTATTACCATATACGGAATAAAGAAGAACTCCTGCGCGAAATTATCACCAGCATTATGGAGCCGCTTGAGTCCGTCTCGAAGATCAGGGAACTTGACCTGCCACCCAGGGAAAAGCTGCAGAAGATCATCGGGTTGCTCATCACTTTCGGAGCGGAACGTAAGGATACCACAAAGATCGCACTTCAGGATATTGCTATATTACCTAAAAGAACGAGAGATGCTATTCGACGTCGTGAAAAAGAGATTGAACGGTGCATTCAGGATATTCTTGTAGAAGGTATCAAGTCCGGTGACTTTGAAGTTGATGATGTAAAAATGGCTGGTTTTGCCATACTCGGCACTGCGAACTGGACCTACCGGTGGTACCACCCCGATGGTTACCTTACACCGGCACAGATCGCAGAAAAAATGGTTCACATGCTGGAACATGGATACTTAAAGAAATAGATTATCTATCCCCTGCACAGATAATCTGCCCGCCTTTGTTACCGAAACCGGTACTTCAATTCCGATATTACTGACTGATAAGTAAAACTATTGCTCATAGTTGTGATCTATCTGCATGATACATCGGGCAACCATATAAAACGATTTCATTTAGAATTGATATTCTGTTACAATATCCGTGATGATTTAGCAAGCCCCTTCATCTTTGCTGCAAATATTACAGATAAATGCTATATCACTTGATCGAGATTAACTATGGTCGACTAAAATAGTTAAATAGGTGTATAATATCTCGTTTGTTATATACCATCATTGCCTGCTTATTCAAAGAAGGCTCGCAATACAAATAATTTAAATTCAATTACTCAAAAATCGGGAGGTAAAATTGTGGTTATAAAGGAAAAGCTCTCAGAAATAGTAGGATCTGGTAGTTTCTCTAATGACCCCAAGGTGCTGAAGACCTATGCCAAGGATGAAAGCCTTGTGAAAGGAACAGCGCCTAGCTTTGTAGTCAAACCCAAAAGTGCCGAGGAAATCGGCAAAATCATCGAACTAGCCAATGAACACAAGTTGCCGGTCGTTCCGGTTAGTTCTCAGGCACATTTCACCGGCGCATCGCTTCCAAAAATGGGCGGTATCGTCGTCGACATGAGTAAAATGAACCATGTACTCGAAATCGACGATTATAACAGGCGCGTCAGAATCGAATCCGGTGTCACCTGGGAAAAATTAACAACCGCATTGGCTAAAAAAGGATTGAGGATGATCATGCCGCTGGCCCCTCATCCGTTAAGGTCTGTGGTCACCGATACACTTGAACGAGAAGTGTTGACCAACATGGTATATGATTACGGTGAACCGTTACAGTCCATGGAGATAGTATGGCCTACCGGAGAAATATTCCGGATGGGCTCTGCATCTGTAAACCATTATCCTGACTGCCATTCGAAAGGCGGCAACCCTTCAGGACCGGGCCTTGATTTTTACCGGTTCGTACAGGGCGCTCAGGGCACATTCGGAATTGTAACCTGGGCAAACCTCAAGATCGAATGGATGACAAAAGTGGACAAGGTGCTTTTTGCTCCTGTCTACGACCTGGACTATGCCAATGAATTTCTTTACAGATTACTGAGACTCAGAGTCGGACAGGAATGCGTAATACTGAACCCGGTCGACATGGCAAGCCTGATCGCTGAAGACATGTCGAAAGACTTTGAGAAATTACGTGACACACTTCCCCCGTGGACGATGGTTATGGTGCTCAGCGGTCTTCAGAGACATCCAGAGGAAAAAATAGCCTATGAGGAAAACATCCTCGCCGAAATTTTCAAGAGCGGGTTCCCCGATATGAACCTGACCGACAGTTTGCCGGGATTCCCCGGGCTTGACAAACAAATTCTGCCCGTCCTGCGCAATCCGTGGCCGAAAGGACAAACGTACTGGAAGAACAGATACAAGGGTGCATGCCAGAGCCTATTCTTCATCACCAGACCGGTCTATGCTTCCGGTTTCGTAACCAAGATGGAAGACATCGCTGCCATGTTCGATTATCCGGCAAAGGATATCGGTTGCTACATACAGCCCATCGAGCATAACAGAGCATGCCAGATTGAGTTCAATTTCTTCTACGATCCGAGCAGCGAAGTCGAGAAGAGCAAGATCGAAGCAATGAGTGATATAGCATCAAAGCTCCTCATGGATGACGGCGCTTTATTCACACGACCTTACGGCAATCTTTCCAAGCTGGTCTATGACAAAGCCGCCAGTTACACTATGGCACTTAAGCAGATGAAGGATATTTTCGATCCTAATAATATAATGAATCCAGGAAACCTGTGTTTCTAAGAAGGAGGGTAGAATGAGTCAAAAAAATGTAAGCCTGGACGTAACCAATGTTGATAATTTTATCTTCGACATGTCCAAGTGCATCAAATGCAAAGGATGCACCTGGGTCGATCATACATACATGCCTGGAGTCAAGTTCGGCACCAGGTGTCCAAGCGCGACGAAGTACATGTTCGATTCCTACGGCGCGTATGGGAAATTGAGAATCGGCACAGGACTGATTGAAGGAAAAATCGATTATACGGATAAATACCTTGAAATCATGTACGCCTGCACGCTCTGCGGAGCATGCGATGCCGGTTGTAAAAGAAACCTCGATATTGAGGTCGAGCTCTCACTCGAAGCACTCAGAATAAAGGCGGTGAAGGACAAGAAAGGTCCTATGCCTGCTCACAAGAAAATTGCAGATAACATCAAAAAGACCCATAACACATTTGGAAGACCCCACGAAAAACGGAATAGCTGGATGCCGGCCGGAATCAAACCGGTCGATAAAGCAGACATCGTATTCTTTGCCGGATGCACACCTGCTTACACCAATCCCGAAATAGCGAAAGCCTCCGTGAAGATACTTAATGCAGCCGGCACACCGTTCGCAATGATGGGAGATGAATGGTGCTGCGGAAACGTGCTTTACTCAGTCGGTATGTTCGATGAAGCGAAAGAACTCGCCAAACGAAACATCGATGCAGTGAAAAAAATGGGCGCAAAGATATTGTTGACTGCCTGTGCAGAATGCTACCGCACATGGAAAGTGGACTATCCGAAGATGCTGAACATTGCTACCACAGACCTCCCGTTCAAGGTGGTCCACCTGGTTGAATATGTCGATGAGATGATGAAGAACGGCAAGCTCAAGATGAAAAAACCGGTCAGTATGAGAGCCGTGTACCACGATGCATGCAGTCTCGGCAGACTCAGCGAACCGTGGAAACCGTGGAAAGGCGACCGCGAACTCTGGGGTTGCACCGTTCCCCCGATCGAACGCAGACGGGGCACCTATGGTGTTTACCAGCAACCAAGAGATATTCTCGATGCCGTTCCCGGACTTAATCGCATAGAATCGATACGTATCAGAGAAAACACTTTCTGCTGCGGTGCCGGTCGCGGTACCCGGGAAGCTTTCCCTGATTTCGCATCGTTTGCAGCAGAGGAAAAATTAAAAGAGGTCAAAGAAGTTGGCGCAGAAGCCATTATTTCAGCCTGCGGTCGATGCAAAAACAACTTCAACAAGACTGAAAGTTCCCTGGATAATAAAGTCAAAGCCTATGATATATCTGAAATCATACTCGCATCACTAGGCCTATAGGTTTGAGGAGGATAAATTATGTCGATATCTACAGAAGCATATAAAGCATTAGAATCCATTGTCGGAGCCGAATATATATCGAACGACCGCGTAATCTGCGAAGGGTATCGGTGCGGGCCCGGCGGCTATGAAGCCGGTTGTGGCTATGAGCGGGTAATGACGAAGATACCTGATTGTGTGATAATGCCGGAAACCACCGAAGAGATCCAGAAGATCGTGCAGGTCTGTTATCGCTATAAAGTCCCTTATATTCCTTACGCGACCGGATTTTATGGCCCTCGGACTCATCCCCATGTCGACGACGAACTCATCATCGATATGAAGAGAATGTGCTACTTCGAAATTGACGAGAAACATCTCTTTGCGGTTGTAGGCCCCGGTATCATTTACTCGCAGCTTCAGGAAGAAGCAATGAAACGGGGAATGTACATCGTTATCGGCGGCGGCGGTGCGCAGGTATCCGCTATCGCTAATATGATCGGTGACGGATGGTCGCCGCTCAGCCACAGGATCGGTCTGCCACACAGGCGTATCCTTGGTACCGAATATGTCACTCCCCAGGGAGAACTGGTTAAAATGGGCTCATGGGCAACGCAGGAAGACCCGTTCTGGGGTGAAGGAATTGGCCCTGACCTGCGCGGCTTGCTGCGCGGTTTCACCGGACTCAGGGGATGTCTTGGTATTGTTACCAAGATGGCAATTAAACTTCTTCCCTTCCAGCCTGAAAAACCCAAGGCATCGGGAATTACGCCCGATACTGCTCTTGAGCTTAATCCCAAGAGAATAAAATGGATCAACTTCACTGTTCCTAGCCGTGAAGCTCAGCTTCAGGCCATGGTCGAAATTGGAAAAGCTGAAATTGGCGGCGCAGTTACTAAAGTACCGCTCTTCTGGCGGGCAATCGCCAAGGCCACGAACAAGGAACACTTCTGGGAACTGTGGAACAAAGAAGATGAAAATACCATCAAGAACTTCCATATGGTCCGTGTCCTGCTCATAGGATTTGGCTCTGAAGAACAGATGGACTTTGAGGAAAAAGTGCTCATGGAGATTATGAGCGAACTTGGTGGCGAAGCACGACGCACAAAACCGAGCGATGAATCATGGATCAAGAACGCCGATTCAGCAGGTATGTGGCTTATGTGCGGTTCATATGTGTCGGTAGACTACGTGATTGAAACGCTCTCACATGCCTATCCGCACGGACCCAATTACGCGGCATTGAAATGGGACTACACGCCTCCGCTAATGCCGGACTACGGCGATCCGGGCTGGTACCAGAGTTTCGAACTCGGACATCAGGGCTACTCCGAATTCCTTGTTTACTGGGATCCGGATGAGAACTCCGACGGTGTGGACCAGTTCTACGTCGAGACATCGAAAGAAAACATACGGAAACGGTTTTATACCTCACTGCTCGGCCCTCATCAGCCGCTTTATCTCACAGGACCTGCATACGGACCCAACTATCACCTGTGGCTCCTCAAGATAAAGAATACGCTCGATCCGGACTGGCTGTGCCATCCTCCGGTACCGCTGGCACATGACGAATTCGTCGAAAGAGCAGAGTGGATGAGAGATATGAAGGACTGGGAATCACCTGCTGATAAAATGCATCCTCCCGTCTAATCGATACTTCAGAGATTGTATTGTTACACAGGTCACTGTAACGTTACAGTGACCTGTGTTATTTTTTATATGTATTCGACATCCGATATGCCTTTAAGCATATCGGGTAATTCAATTAATCCCTTCAACAACGGCTGTCCCGCTGATGGAAATAGCAGAAAATAATAACACGACCGGTAAAAACCGGACAGGAAGAGAACATACAATGCTCTTTTTGTCCGGAAGTAACCGGTCGTGTTACTTCTTTAACAATCCAGGAAACCCTGTATCCGTTTATAGCCTGCTATATTGAAAAGGCCCCTGATAAAATTGCGGCTACTATAATACCAGCCAACGCAATAACGAACCCTGTCCCCATAGTAGTACGTGCCTTTTTATTTTCATTCTTAAGCTGTATCAGCCCGTAACCAAATACCAAAGCAGCAATGATTAATATAATAAGAGTAACGATAAAAGTTACAATGTACATAAATAACCACTCCTTTCCAGTCCGGTAAACTCGTTATGAACAAGAATTTCGACCATTCTGACAGCCTTGTCCGCGGCATTCTGTAATAACGGTGAAAGTTCCATAGAAATTCCAAGATTTTGCGGTCGGGAAACCAGCAGATACGTATCCGGCTCAGGGCCGATCAGGCTCCACATGCGTATAAGCTCAAGAATTCCTACCTGATGAAACGAGATTATCGTTTTTCCCGGTTCTGCCAGCTCGGGACCGAGTTTTAAAAGCCTTACTTCTCCCGGTGGAATATCAGCCATCATTACATCGATAACAAGGAGGCGGGTGACGCCATCAAGATGTCCGAGC
>CAZAIO010000042.1:0-20903 GCA_964485235.1 uncultured Dehalococcoidales bacterium | reverse complement strand
AATTTCTTGGTACATTCAAAATATTCAGGATTTCCCTGTATGGTCTTCCATTCCGCCTCTATGCCGAGCGAATTAAGAAAAGGTATAAGGCTGTATAACAGTTCTGCCACTCCTCCTCCCTGTGCAGTAGCGTTCAGGTCCAGTATTTTCGTCCCGCGCAGTGTTTCCGCAACTTTTTCCAGCCTTTCTATCTGCTCAGTGCTTAATAATGTGCGATAGTCATCCAGAGATGGAGACGAGAAAGGTGTATAGTTTTTTCTTTTACTATACACAGTGCCGTCCGGCATTAGTTGTATGGTCCCTGTTGTTTGTTTCATGCGTAAAAGAGTCCTTCCTTATTATTATTGTTATTGCTCATTTACGTAAAGCGATGTGATTACTATAGATCGGGCTTCTATCAGAGCATAAGGTGTGAATCGTCTCCTATGAAAAGGATACTGCCGTCCTTTTTATGTTCCTGTTTCACTATTTCCACATTTCTGCCGATAACGCAATTCTTCAGGTATTCTGCCCCTGTTATTCGACAGTTTTCCATGATAATAGAATCCTGAATCTCGCAATTATCTATTATAGTTCCGGTAGAAATACAGGTATAGGGCCTGATGTGTGAGTTCTTGATACGGCAGTCATCAGCTATAGATACGGGGCCGTCGATAATGCTGCTTTCTATTAACGTATTCTTTTTGATTTCAACAATACCGGTTACCCTGGAATTGGTATCCGTTTTTCCTTCAATTACATGTTTAGTAAAGTGGTCCAGCATGACGTGATTAGCCTGGATCAGATCGTCTTTTGTCCCTGTATCGAGCCACCATCCCGGGAAAACATGGCTTCGTACCTGTTTTCCCGATTCGATAAGCTCCTGTATAGCATCGGTAATTTCGTATTCATTTCTCCACGACGGTTTAATGCGCGAAATAGCTTT
Source organism: uncultured Dehalococcoidales bacterium (assembly GCA_964485235.1). Taxonomy (GTDB): domain Bacteria; phylum Chloroflexota; class Dehalococcoidia; order GIF9; family UBA5629; genus CAZAIO01. The sequence continues at coordinate 19,978 of CAZAIO010000042.1, read as the reverse complement.
ATGTATTTCGGGCGTGAACAGATAAGCACCTACAAGGATAAAATTGCTCGGAGGTATCTCAGGTTTCTCGACAACTCGCAGGATACAACCTGTGTCATCGAGAGCTGCAACACCGCATCCGGAAGGGTCGTCAACTTCTTTCAACAGGATAAGGGCGTCCGGTTTATCGTTGACAAACTCGGTTACGAAGGAATTAATACCTCCTTCGAGAAGATTGTCTCCGAGAAACAAGAGAAAATTTGAATCGCCTAGAAAATCCCTGGCGAATGACAGGGCATGTGCCAGCCCGCGTGCAACCGGTTGAACAAAGTACGTGATATGAATACCAAGTTTTGAACCGTTCCCGTAGTATTCCTTTAATCCGCCGTCTGGATCGGGAGGTATGACAATGGCTATCTCAGTAATTCCCGCGTCCCTGATCTGCTCCAATACATAGGTAAGTATCGGCTTATTAGCAAGCGGTATGAGATGCTTTGCCATTGTATAGGTGAGTGGCCGGAGCCTGGTCCCTTTGCCGCCGCAGAGAACGACTGCTTTCATATTGTCGTTGTTATTTGCTGTCCTCTTTTTCATGTCTTGCACATTCAAAGACGCGATTACTAGAAGTAGAGTATATATGACGATCATAGTATTGTAAATACCAGGACCATTGTTATAGCCGGGGCAATTGGTGTAAATTGCCAATTAACGAACGTAGCAGCTATAATTGAATACATGGAAATGATTAATATAGCTGAATGTGATTTTGAGCTCGGCCCCATCCGGCCTCCGAGTGAGGCTTTTTCGTTGCTGATAAGGGTAACGAGGAATTGTCCGTGGAACAAATGCCTTTTCTGTCCTGCGTATAAAGGACAGAAATTTGAACTCAGACCTATTGAAGATGTGCTCAAAGATATAGAAAAAGCAAAGGCAATTGTGGACTGGATAAAAGGGTTAGCCTTTCAGTCCGGACATCCCGAACAGGTGAGAGAAGTTGCCGGAGCGATATACCAGCAATATGCACAGATAGACTCGATACGTAATGTTGCTCTGTGGATGTACGCAGGTAGTAAGTCTGCATTTCTTCAGGATGCCAATTCGCTCATTATAAAGACGCCTGACCTGGTAAAGGTCGTATCATTTCTGAAGCAGACTTTTCCTGAAATCGACCGCATTACCTCATATGCGCGTTCCAAGACCGCTGCAAAGAAGACTGTCGATGAATTGAGGTCGCTTAAAGAAGCCGGACTTACGCGCCTTCATATCGGTCTGGAAAGCGGGAGCGACGCGGTACTCGCATATATGCAAAAAGGTACCACTGCCGAGGACCACATCAAGGGCGGCAGGAATATTGTAGAATCGGGAATCGAACTGAGCGAATATATAATGCCGGGCCTGGGCGGTAAAAAACTCTCGGCTGAACATGTTGAGGGTACCGCCATGGTCCTCAATGCGATCAATCCACATTTCATCCGTATTCGTACGCTTCGCGTGACTCCGGACCTCATGCTCTATCCGATAATGATGCGTGGCGAGTTCGAGCTGCCGTCTGATGACGAGCTGGTTATGGAGATCCGGAGCCTGCTCGAAAAGCTGGAAGTTACGAGCTGGCTTAAAAGCGACCATATGATGAACCTCCTTCCCGAGATCGACGGGAAATTGCCCGAGGCTAAAGCGGACTGTATTGCTGCTATCGACAGTTATCTGGCGTTATCGCCGGAAGAAAAACTGAATTACCGTCTGGGGAGAAGAAGCGGTTATTACGAAGGGTTACGGGACCTCAAGAATGAGCGAAAACATGACCAGGTCGAAAAAAACGTAAGGGATTTACAGATGGCAGGGGAGAACATCGATGATATTATTTCCCGCCTGTTACAGCAGTTTTAATATACAGTAATAAAGGTGGTTTTAACTATAAATAACATTTTTAACGGGGCATAGTATCATTGCGGGAAATCCGGAAAATTAACGTACCACATATTTGATTGTATACTATAACGATGTATCCGGTTGTAGAGGGGAACTATGAAAAAAATTATTTTACTCGGAGCAATAATCATACTGCTATTAGCAGGATGTAACGGCAATCAAAAACCGGTCGATGTATCACCTCCTGAGTCAAACGGTGTTCCACAGGTGAAAGGTACTTTTATCGAGGGAACATATGGTGGTGATGCGGAGACATTGAACTGGCTGCTCGCTGCCGATGCCAATTCTCATGCCTATGTCGGGCAAACGATCGACGGGCTGGTAACTTACGATAACGAGTTGAATATAGTAATGCGCTGTCTGGCGAAGGATATAGAAGTATCGCCGGACGGCCTTGTTTATACCGTAACCATTCGGGATGATTTGAAATGGAGCGACGGTTCACCGGTAACGGCTGAAGATTATGTGTATACCATGGAAAATCTCATGTTCGCCGATTGGTTGCCCTATCCTTATAAGGATAGCTGGATGGAAGAAGTAAACGGCGAGCCCGTTTTTGTCGATGCTGCTGTGGTTGATGAGACCACATTTTCCATTACACGCCAGACTGTAGACCCAGAGTTTATTTATACTGTCTACGATCTCATACCTTATCCTGAATATATATCGGTCAAATATGAGGGCGACCTCGATGCTTTTACCCGGGCGCCCGAATTTAATGAGCTGTCATATACCGGCAATCTGGGTCCTTATAAATTCAAGGAATGGATCAGAAACGACCGCTATGTGGTGGAGCGAAATCCGGACTATTATCTCACAAAGGATATAGGCGCTCCTTATTTCGAAGAATATGTAACCAAGCAGTTCGGAACTGAGGCAACGATGCTTGCTGCACTTGAAGCCGGTGATATTTCACTCTGCGGGATCACACCGGAAAAGGTGAGCAAGTTTAAAAGCATGGACAATGTCGATGTCTACACGGTACCCGGCGGGGGCTATACCCTTGTTGGATATAATCACCGTGCCAACGGATGGGACGGGTTGAAAAATACAGTTGTACGGCAGGCTCTTAGTATGTCCGTAAATAAAGACGTAGTTGCGCAATCGATCTATTACGGCTTTGCCGAACCGGCCTACAGTTTTATACCGGTTACTTCACCATGGTACGATGGTGAGTCTGTGGTCAAGTATGGAGTCGGAGACCTGTACAATAAGGAAAAGGCAAAAGAGATGCTCCTGCAGGAAGGATACGGGAAACGTGAAGCTGATGGTTCGATAACGGTCGTTGATAGCGACGGTTCGCCGGTTACGCTGACACTCGTGACTACAACAGGCGGTGGGCTGGCTGAGAATATAGCATTTCTTGTGAAGCAGGAACTTGCCGATATCGGTATCGAGGTCAAACTGGAGCTTGTGCCCTGGGAGAACCTGGTCAGGAAATATTTAATGAACAAAGTCCCCGGCACGGAAGGTGACCCTATGCAAAATGCCGGTCCCGATGGTGTAAGCGATGAGCCGTGGGACCTGGTATTGATGTCGTTCGGTACCGATGTGCTGGCGCCCTCAGGAAGCAGTGTATTTTTTACCACCGACGGAGGCTTGAACTTCTTTGGTTATTCCAATCCCGAGGTAGACGAGTTGTTCCGGCGTGTTCAGTCAGCGGAAGCACTGGATGAAGACAATCGCCGGATGCTGTATGCAGATATATCCCGTCTGCTGTCAGAGGATCAGCCCATAGACTTTCTTGTTTTCCGTAAGAGCAATCTGGGATTTCAGAGCAATGTAAGGGGAGTTACACCGGGTATCAGCATAAGTTATGACTACTATCTCTGGTATTTCGAATAACGGATGTGGATATTTTTACGGCTTTGCCGGTCCTGTAAATATAGATACCTGAAACCATATTGGTCCGCAGTAAATCGTCATTATACCGGTTCTCCTGTACAATAGGGACATAATATTTCAGAAACTGACAGGTGGCCTGTGGGAAATAACTGGCTGAGAACCTATATAGTAAAAAGGCTCATCTATACGGTCATTATCGCATGGGGAGTTATAACTATTACCTTCATATTGCTGCGGGTCGGCCCCGGCTCCCCTGCTGACAAATATATACTGAATATTGCCGAAAGCGGTAAAGACGCTTCACAGATTACCGCTGCTATAGAACAAAGATACGGACTGGATAGACCCTTATGGGAGCAATATACCGACTATGTAGTCCATCTGTTCAGGGGCGATCTCGGCTGGTCTTTCAGCACGTCAATGCCGGTCATAGATCTGATCGAGAAACACTGGATATATTCTTTTCAGCTTGTCCTGTTGAGCAGTATCTTTGCCGCTCTATTGGGGATCAGTATCGGTATCTATTCTGCGGTCAAGCAGTATACAAAGACTGACTATGCAGCAACAATATTCTCTTTTATCGGGATATCTATACCCAATTTCTGGCTGGGAGTAATGCTTATACTCGTTTTCTCGGTAAAGCTTGGGATATTCAAGACCTATTACGATACAACACTTCCGCTCTTTTCTCTCGATAATTTAAAAGCCCTGATATTACCTGTCATCACGCTGGGAACGGGTATGCTTGCCGGCTATGTGCGTTATACGCGTTCCGCTATGCTCGACAATTTACATAAAGGATTTGTGACCACTGCACGTGCCAAAGGGCTGCCTGAACGGTCTGTTATCGGTAAACATACGCTTCGAAATGCTATGCTGCCCCTCTTTACGATCATTATGTTCGATCTGGGTAGTATCGTGTTCGGCGGAGCGTACCTTACTGAGATAGTATTCGGTATTCCCGGGCTCGGTCAGATATCTTTCAATGCTATTTTTCGTGATGACTATCCGGTAGTGGTGGCGATTACCATTATCAGCACGTTCCTGGTTTTGCTCATCAACCTGATTACCGATGTCGCTTATACCTATCTCGATCCGAGGATACGCTATGACTGATCGTAAAACACAAGGTATGATGAGAATTGTTAACAGGTTGCCCGGGAATAAACGGCTGCTTGTTTATTACTGGGAACGTACGCAAAGGAACAAGCTGGCGGTCGCCGGATTCGCTTTTATCTGTTTTCTCATTTTGATTGCTCTGATAGGCCCGCTTTTTACACTGGACCCGACTGTAGCGAATTTCGAAGAAAAGAACCTTCCGCCTGTCGGTTTTCCTTCACATGAGTCTATATATAATGCAGCGACCGATGAGTTTACCGAAATGGAAATACAGGGAACTTGGAAGCATCCACTCGGCACGGATAATAAGGGAAGAGATATGCTGGCGATGCTGGTCTCAGGAGCAAGAATATCCCTTCTGGTTGGGCTGCTGGCCACAGGTATTGCCATATTTCTGGGTATGCTCATAGGAGTTGCCTCTGCCTATCTGGGTGGTTGGGTGGATAATGCGCTCATGAGATTTACCGATATCATAATGACGTTCCCGTTCTTTTTACTGCTTGTATTGATCGTGTTTATTTTCGGTCCGAGCCTGGCGATCATCGTCCTGGTGATAGGACTGACCGGCTGGACAGGGACTGCCCGGCTGCTGCGAAGCGAAGCGCTTTCACTTCGTACAAGGGAGTTTGTCATTGCGGCACGTTCACTGGGTGCGAGCGATAGACGGGTAATTTTCCGTCATCTGATACCGAACGTGATGAGCCTGATTATTATCATGGCAACCCTTGCTATTCCCGGTGTTATTCTCGCTGAAGCGTCGTTAAGCTTTATCGGACTGGGGGACCCATCCGTGACAAGTTGGGGAATAATATTGCAATCGGGACAGCAAAGCCTCGATACAGCATGGTGGGTTGCAGTCGAGCCGGGGGTTATGCTGTTCCTAACGGTGCTCTCTTTTAACTTTCTGGGCGATGGACTGAGAGATGCATTCGATCCGAAAAGCAGGGTATAGATCTTGAAAAGGAATTTTATAATTGATGCTCCATAACGGAAATATACTTGAAGTCTCGCATTTGAAAACACAGTTCTTCACCCGTCACGGAATTGTGAAAGCGGTGGAGGATGTGAACTTTTCATTGAGAAGCGGGGAGTGTCTCTGTCTTGTAGGAGAATCGGGATGTGGTAAAACCGTTTCAGCACTGTCCATATTGCGGTTAATAGAAAGCCCGCCGGGAGAGATTGTTGGAGGTGAAGTGCGGTATGGCGATCTTGACCTGACAGTATGTTCGACAAAGGAGTTGAGGAAGATAAGGGGAAAAGATATTGCAATGGTATTTCAGGATGCTCAGTCTGCATTAAACCCTGTGTTTACTGTCGGAGAGCAGATTGTAGAACAAATTCAATTACATTTAAAGCTGGATAAAAAAGCAAGCCTTGAACGGGCGGTGATGTTGTTAAGGGAAATGGGAATACCGGCAGCGGAGAATGCTATGGACTATTTTCCCCATCAGCTTTCCGGCGGTATGCGGCAGCGGGCGATGATCGCCATGAGCCTTTCCTGCGATCCGCGTATAGTCATTGCGGACGAACCTACTACTGCAGTGGATGTAACTATTAAAGCTCAGATACTCGACCTGTTCAGAGAATTAAAGTCTGCCAAAGAGATGTCGTTTATTTTCATTACCCATGACCTGAGCGTTGTTGCCGAGATAGGCGACCGTGCCGTAGTGGTCTACGGCGGTAGAGATGTCGAAACTGCTCCTGTAGCCGATATCATTGATGATCCGAAGCATCCTTACACCAGAGGGCTTATAGATTGTCTGCCCGATATTTCCGAAACAATCGACAGGCTGAAGCCTATTCCGGGTAATACACCGAACCCTGTTAATCTTCCGGCAGGGTGTACTTTTCATCCCCGGTGCCCGTATGTAATGGAGCGCTGTAAAACCGTAGTACCGGAGCATACGGTAATTTCCGCGGAGAGGATCGTAAGCTGTCATCTATACGGGGGGAAAAAGTAATGGACCGTGTATTGCTGGAAATAAAAAACCTGAAAAAATACTATGCCGTAACAGCCGGTCTTTTTTCAAAACATATCGCCGATGTAAAAGCAGTGGACGGGGTCTCTTTTCAAATCAGAGAGGGGGAAGTTATAGGGCTTGTCGGCGAGTCAGGATGCGGTAAATCGACACTGGGCAGGACTATATTACGTCTGGAGCAACCGACGGCCGGTGAAATCCTCTATCGGGGTAAGGATATTACACGGGCTGATAGAAAAAAAATCAGGGGACTCAGCAAGGATATGCAGATCATTTTCCAGGACCCGGATGCGTCGCTCGATCCAAGGATGGCGATAGGGGACTCGATAGAAGAAGGACTATTGATTCATCATATCGGCACAGAAAAAGAGAGAACAGCGCGCATTGCCGAGCTTATGACACAGGTAGGGCTCGATCCGGAACAGACAAGGCTCTATCCGCATGAGTTCAGCGGAGGACAGAAGCAACGTATAGGCATCGCACGGGCGCTGGCTATTCGTCCGGGGCTTATTGTGGCCGATGAACCGGTTAGCGCGCTCGATGTATCGATCCAGGCGCAGATACTTAATTTAATGCTGGATATACAGAGAGAGATGAACCTGGCATACCTGTTCATTGCACACGACTTGTCGGTCATCAAGTATATGGCGCATAGAATAGGTGTGATGTATCTGGGGAAGATCGTAGAGCTGGCCGATAATAAAGAGCTTTTCGATAATCCGCTCCATCCTTATACCGAAGCGCTTCTGTCCGTGGTCACCAGTATAAAGCGAAAATCAGGAACACGACTCATTCTTCATGGCGATGTTCCTTCTCCGCTCAATCCTCCGTCCGGGTGTCATTTTCATCCGAGATGCCACAGGGTAATGCCCGTATGCAGCCAGAGCGAACCGGAGCTTGTTGAAATATCAAAAGGTCATCAGGTGGCCTGTCATTTATTCAAGCCGTGATCTTGCTCGGCAGTTCTTTGACCATATAAGCACCTTCGAGGGCATAGCCGAATTCAGTACGGAAGTAGTCTCTGGCGCCGACACCGCTTATTATCGCTATTTTCTGTGCGCCGAACTCTTCACGGCTGATCCGTTCTGCTTCTCTGAGGAGCTCACTGCCCAGTCCCTTATGTTGTGCGCTGGCTTTCCCCTGTTCACCCAGCGGTACTTCCGAGCCGAAAACATGGAGTTCGCGTACAATTGCCGTATCGCCGTTATCGCCCAGTTTTGAAAGGCCTATGCGTAGCCGTAATAAGCCGAAGAGCGTATTCTGTTCGTCTACGAACGAGAGGAAAAGTTCACGGCCACCCGAAGCTTCATATTCCATTCTATCGAAGTGAGGTTCACCGATTTTATAACCGTCTCTCAACCGGTGCCCGTATTCTCTACACCGGATGCAATTACACTGTATATGCAATTCGTCCATTCTTTTCTTGAGCGAACTTCGCAATGCCAGGTCTTTGCAACCTGCGATAATGAATTTAGTCGGAATATCCCGCATGACACGGGGAACGCGAACATAGGGAGGAATGAGGGATTTAATGTGTACCATTAAATCGGTCAGTTCGCTCATGGAATAGGGATTGTAGCGTCCGTCTTTATACCATGCTTCCAGTTCCGAATTCGCAACAACGAGCGTGGGATAGAGTTTAAATCCATCGGGCCTGAAGTCAGTTTCATTGAATAAACGGGCGGTCATTTCGAGATCATGCTCGGGACTGGAACCGGGTAGACCGGGCATCCAGTGGTAGTATACTTTTATACCGTATTCTTTTAACAGTCGTGTTGCTTTAATAATCGCATCTACAGTATGTCCCCTTCTTACTATGTAGAAGATATCATCGTCCAGAGTTTGTACGCCCAGTTCGACACGCGTGGTGCCGAAGTCAAGCATCCGTTTTATGTGGACCTCGTCGCACCAGTCTGGTCTGGTCTCGATACATAGTCCAACACACCGGTATTTCGCAGTTTCATTTAACTTTTTTGCTTCCTCAAGGCTGGACGACTCTACTCCATTCATACTGTCATAGCATTCTTTGATAAAATGGTACTGGTAATCTTCCGGACAGGCCGGGAATGTACCGCCCATAACGATGAGTTCGATTTTATCTGCGGCATGTCCCATATTGGACAAAATTCGAAGCCGTTCAGTCACCTGTTCTTTTGCTTCGAAATTACAGCGTATCGCACGCAGAACAGCGGGGGATTCAGATGTATAGCTCCTCGGCGCATCCGGGTATGACGGGCAGTATACGCAATTGCCGGGACATCCCATTGGTTGGGCCATTACGGCAACAGGCGTTACTCCCGATATCGTTCTTGAAAATTTTCTCATGCTGTGGTTTCCTTATAGTCAAGTTTAACAGAATGTGATTATGCCAACAAACAGAGAAGTATTCGACGAAATTGCGAAAAGCTGGTACGGATATCGTCACTGGTCGCGTTTCTCGCATGACCTTGAACAGCTTGCGGCTCGATGGCGGAAAGGCCGTCTTATCAATATAGGCTGCGCACACGGGCCCGATTTTCAGCCGTTTAAAAGCGGGTTTGATCTCTACGGGATGGACTTTTCGTCAGAGATGGTGAAACTTGCCGTGAAATATGCCGCCAAGTTTGATTTCAGAGTAGACCTGGCAGTGGCCGATGCGGTCTGTATGCCGTATCGCGACGGTATGTTCGATTATGCAATTGCCATTGCATCCTATCACCATATCAAAGGAAAAGAACACAGGATGCAGGCATTCAGAGAACTATATAGAGTATTGAAGCCAGGAGGCGAAGCTTTTATTACAGTGTGGAATAAATGGCAGACTCGGTTCTGGCGAAGCCGTAAGGAAGTGTATGTTCCATGGAAATCAAAAGGAAAAACAATCGAGCGTTATTATTATCTTTACAACTATTTTGAATTGAAGCAATGCCTGAAAGAAGCCGGGTTCACCATTATCGAAAGATCGCCTGTTGTTACTGTGCCTCTGTCTAAAAAGTTGTTTTCGGAGAATATCATGTTTCTTGTACGGGCGGATTAACAGGCAGCCTGTTTATATGAGGCACCATCCCCTTAAATAAAAAAAGTGCAGAGACCGTTGACAGCCCCTGCACTTCGTTAACTAAAGTTGCCGGTTTATGAACGTACTTCTTCTGCGATTTGTGTTTCGACCTTCTGTTCTTCTTCGGTTACCTCGACACGCTTCGGTTTAGCACCCAGCAAAGTGAGTACATCGTTACTGGGATTGATGTGAGGCGGTTTCAATTGAGCGAGATCAGCTCCTTCGGCATGTCGTTTTGCTGCATAGCGAGAAAATGCACCTTCGGACAGCATGGTGATCGTGATCGGTTTGTAATCGATCAACCTTTCGATGCTCGGGAGATCATAATGAATGAATCCGTCGTTTAGCTGTTTGATCTGATCGTAAATTGCCGCAGCCAGGCCTGTTTCACTGGCGATATAGTTATCTTTGAGCTCGATGTAAAGGTGCATAGTCGGCTTTCCTGCTATGACCTCTTTTCGGGCTGTCCAGTCGGCATACGGTATCTTTGTGGCTTCTATTGCTTTCCAGATAACGGTCTCATTAAGCCGGACAGTACCGAGGTCGATCAGATCGTCCGCTCTTCTTTCGAAAGCCATCTGCGGGATATCGATGTTCAACTGCTCATTTCGGAGAGCGGTAATCCGGACCATATCGCCGGTCCTGTATCTGACCAGTGCTCCGCCGTGCAGATTGGTGATCACCAGTTCATATACTTCACCCGCTTTCACTTCATTTAGCAGTACCGTTTCCGGTTTATAAGAATTGTCCTGTTGCCATTTCAAATGCTCGGATTCAGGGATAAATTCAAAGAAATCAAGATTCGGAGTAAAGGTCATGCCTGTGAAGTCCCAGGTCTGCATAGCAGCAATGTTGGATTCTGTGCTGGCGTATATATCGAGTGGTTGGACTCCCCACATATCTTTTATCTTATCTCTGAATATCTGGCTGTCCGTTCCACCGCAAGCCATTGCTTTTATGTTCCATAGGTCTTTTGGAAGCATCGAACGCCCGGCAAGTTTACTTCTAATCAGTCCTCTAAGCACGCGGAATAGCGCCTTGGGGTTTCGCAGAAGGGTTGTAATTTTAATACTACCTGCTCCCTTCTTGAACCGTTCTCCGATGCCGACCAGTACGGCTGTTAAGGCATAGAGGCCGTCGATACCCTCCGACAGGGCCATCCAGAACCCTTTGTCCAATCTTTCCATAAACGTCATGTTTTCCGAATCGCTAAGTGAGGGATAGTATTTGAATCCCAATTCCTCCTGGCAATACTGAGCGACAACGCCCGTAGTATACGGGGCAGGAGCCGTTGCATAGAGGAATTTCGATGGTGTCCGGGTGACCTCTCCTTTCTTTCTGCAACTGCCGAATATACCTGCTGCGAACACCAGAAGTCCCATCTCTTCCCATGCCCGTTCGCTTATCGGTACCCATTTAAAAGGGTATTCGCCCGATTTACCGGACGTATGTGCCCATCGGGCAACTTTGGCAGGGAGCACGTTTTCCTGTTGTTCGAGTAATTCGGGGCAATAGTCTTTATATGTTGTTAACGAAACCTCTGTTCTGAATTCTTCAACCGAATCAGGCATTGCGCCGTGCATTACCTTTCTTCCCAGGCGACATTTTTTCAGAAGATCGATCTGCTCCAGAAGCAAAGACTTCTGCATATTCATGAACTCATCGATGCTAAGATCGATAAAACCGCAGCACATCTGCCATACCTCATCATGCCTTCCCTGTTTTAGCAAATCTCTTATTCTAGGCACAATAACCCCCTTTATTTTGGTCTAAGTTACTATGCCATTCTTTCCGGCCCAATGGAAGTGTTATTGTTCTAGAACATTGTTCTAGCAGGCTTGAATAACAGGGAACGTAAAGAGCGAGGAATGCGGATGTTAGTCAGATTCGAGAGCGGGAGTACCCGATACGACGACAGGTTCCTCCGATATTATAGACGGGGCTATAAGTAAAAATTGTACGACAAGAGTGGGATCGAACTGTGTGCCCGCATTACGCTTTATCTCTTCCAGTGCTTCCTTCATCGATAGAGGAGCACGGTAAGGGCGGAGAGATGTCATCGCGTCAAAAGAATCGGCTATAGAGAGTATTCTCGCTTCCAGAGGTATTGCAGTCTCTTTCAAGCCGCTTGGGTAACCGTTGCCGTCCCAGCGTTCGTGATGGTGCAGAATTGCCGGGATACACGGGGTAAGACTGGGAACATGCCCTACTATTGTACGTGATAGTTGCGGATGTGTTTTAATCAGTTCTCTTTCATTGACATCCAGTTTTCCGGGTTTATTAAGTACTTCATCCAGGATGCCTATTTTGCCGATATCATGAAGCAGCGCTGCATGACTGATGATCGCTACTTTATCGGATGGAAGGTTCAATGCTTCGGCAAGCGCTACAGCATATCCTCTGACTTTACGAGAATGACCGTACGTATAAGGGTCCCTCGCCTCGATTGTTGCTGCAAGGGCATAAATAGTGTTCAACGTTTCTTTTTCAGCTGAGGAAGACGATTCAATAGAATCGTTGAGAGGAGGTAGCATCTGGGATACGACGCATGTGCGGTTACCTCCTGTCCTCTTGGCATGATAAAGTGCCCTGTCCGCAGCTTCTATCAGGTCGTCCGGTGTGAGTCCGTCGCTGGGCCATGATGCCAGTCCGAGACTGGCGCTGATCTCACTCTGGTTGTTTTTTATTTCATTTGTCAGCCTGATCCGTACACGTTCGGTTACCGCATAGGCATCATCGGTGGATGAATGCGGGAGTATTATAGCGAATTCGTCACCGCCGTAACGGAAAGAGAGGTCTATATTTCGTAACGCTCCTTTAATCAGGTGCCCGATCTGAGCGAGAATTTTGTCTCCATTGAGATGTCCCATTGTGTCGTTGTAACTTTTAAAATTATCCAGGTCGACAAAAACCAGCGAGAGTATACTGCCGTAACGGGAGTGACGGTTGATTTCACGGCTCAGTACTTCATCGAAATGTCTGCGATTGAACAGTCCTGTCAGCTCATCTACACGTGCTCTCTGTTCGGCTTTGGCATAAAGCTGTGAATTCGCAACAGATGTAGATATCTGGGAAGCCAGTCGTTCAAGCAGGTTGATCTGTGTACGGTTATACGCGTCGGGCTGACAACATGCTACCGTCAGACTGCCGATAACCTCTCCCTTCGTGATAAGCGGTAGATATAGAATTGACCGTATCCCCCGTTTGATAAACTCGGAACCCGAGGAAAATATGCTGTCCTGTATCAGGTCCGATTCCAGAAGGCTTTTCTTATGAGTAGCGACCCATTCAGTCGGGCTATCGCTGAGACGGGTCCTGCCGCCGGTTTTCCATGCCGAGCCGACCTCGGAAGAAATCGCGGAGAAGACCAGTTCGTCCTCATCTATCAATGCCACCATAGTGAAATCGATGTTGATAAATTCCCGCAGATCTGCCACAAACGCATCATATACATCCCGTATGTTCAGGCTGGAGGTAATTACACCGGCGAGCCTATTAATCAAAGACAGTTCCTGTTCCCGTTTTCTCAGCTCTTCCTGAAGGTATTCTTTCTCAAGGCTGATAGCTACCTGGCTCACGATACCTTCTACCAGATGGGCATCATCGAGAGAATATTTGCCCGATTGCTTTTTGCTTAACGCAAGAATACCGACCAGGTTCGACCTGCTTACAAGAGGAAACAGCAGTTCTATATTGTGGCTTTTCAACATTTCTTTTTCTTTTGTACTTATGCCGAGAAATTCAGGCTGGATGTCTATTTTTTCCAGCATTAAATACCTGTTTTCTCTGAAAAGCCAGTTTGCAACCGGACTGTTTCGTTTTATTACAAACGGTGAATTATCACTTTGGGCCGGTTCGGAAAATTTGACGTTAAAGTGACCGCTTGCCGTTTCCGGGAGCAGCATGTAGGCATGGTTGCAGTTGATAACGCGTACCAGCGGCGGTAATAGACCCTCTACGAGCTCCTGTAAACTGAAGACGCCGCTTATTTTATGCCTGATAAAGTCGCTTAGTTCCTGCCGGTAGTCATAGCTCTTATTAAAAAAGAACTTATCCACTCTCCGGACAAAGAAGTTTCTGAGCGAATAGATGATCACGGCCATGGCAATCGCGGCAAGTGTCGTGATAACAACCACAGACGCTCTCACTTCGAAGTCGGTCAACAAATAAATAAGGAAGAACAGGCCAAGATAGGCGACAACGCCGACGGAAATTACTGCAGCCCACGAGAGAGACCTGCGTATAAACAGGTTCACGCTGACAAGATCGTGTTTCAATATTGCATAGGTAAGCACGCAGGCTGAAAGGAGACCGCCGAATATGCTCACGGGGAATTCATTTGCGAGCGGTGTCATACCGGCAAATCCGAATACGGTCAGGACCACAATTGCCAGTATAAGGTACATGCTTTTATTGTGTTCTTTGGGTTCTGTTACGTTTATGAAGTTTTTAACGAGTGAATAAATTATCAGGGCGGAAAGTATGACGAAAGTACCGGCATATTGTATCATCCACCAACCGTACATCGGAATAACCTGACCGTTGTTGAAAGTGATTCCGGGAGGTGCCAGGCCGAAAATTGCGAAGACAATGAACAGACCAAGCGAAGTATAACCAAGGCGTATTCCCCAACCGCCGGGAAGGTTCATGAATTCGCGTGCAAAGTAATACATCTGGATAGCCCACCACATCGATGCGCAGGTAACAATTTTGAAAAGCACGAGTTTATAGTCTAAGAAGAAATCGCTTCTCAGGAGAAATGCGCTGAAAGTCCATGTGCTGGCAGCAATGAGATAGCATGCCATAAGTTTATGCTGCCGTTCCCAAGCTCTGTTGAAAACGATAACGAAAAATAGAAGGATATACGTTATCGCCGCTATTAATGGAACAATACTATGAATACTCATATTTAATTATATAGATAACTACAGCTTCAATCTGCTTTATTATGTAGATAGCTTCACGAGTTGTCAAGAGGGACGAAAGTACTATCGTGTCCAAAGTCTATTTTATACCGAGTTTCAGCTTTGTTTTGGGAGGAAAAAATAAAAGACGGTGTTACACCGTCTTTTATTTTTATTTTATTTATGCAAGCCGGACTAACGGTCGACTATATATTCAGTACTCGGAACCGTGGTTGTATCGGGCTTACGCTGTTCTTTGGACAGGAGGAGCGAAAGCGCTTTGTCTGAAGGATTGATATGACGCGGTTTAAGCTGGCTTAACTCCGCACCTTCTGCAAGTTTTCGTTCCTTATAATAGGAGAAAGCTCCTTGCGGCAGCAGGGTTACTCTAATCGGTCTGTAGTTTATTAAAGACTCAAGACTTGCAAGGTCCTTGTAGACAAATAGCCCGTTACCGTTTTTCTGTATCTGTTCATATACAGCGATAGCTATCTCTTCCTCGCTGGCTTTATGGCTATCCTTCAGTTCGATATAGAGATGGAGCCTGGGCGTTTCCCCGATCTCCTTGTGCGCCACCCAGTCTTTATAAGGAATATTCGTATTTTCAACTGCCTGCCAGATTATACGCTCCGTGAGCCGTATGAATCCGAGGTCGATCAGGTCATCGGCACGCCTGTCGAACGTAATTTGAGGGAGATTGATCTTCAATTTATCGTTTTTAAGTGATGTGATTCTCACCATATCTCCCGTTCTATAACGTACCAGCGCGCCGCCGTGAAAATTGGTTATCACCAACTCGTAGCTCTCGCCGGCCTGGAGTTCGTCAAGCAATTTGGTTTTTGGTTGATATGATTTATCGAGTTGCCCTTTTACATGTTCTTTTTCAGGTATAAACTCAAGGAAGTTCAGGTTCGGGAAGAAAATCATATCACCGTAGTCCCAGGTCTGTGTGGCGATTATCGTTGTTTCGGTATTTCCATAGACTTCGAGCGGCTTTCTTCCCCAGAGTTCTTCGATTTTATTTTTATATACGGCACAGTCCGCCCCCATGGCGACTATCATTTTTAGCGACCATACATCTTTGGGCAACATCGGGCGACGTGCTATTTTGCTTTTTACTTTTCCTTTTATCAACCGGAGCGCCATAGATGGGTCAGCAAGCATTTTCGAGAGGTTTTTTCCACCCGATCCCTGCTTGAACTTTTCACCTATTGCTACAAGAATACCGGAAAGTCCGAAGAACCCTTCAATGCCCTTTGACAAAGCCAGTGAGAATCCCTTCGATATTCTGTCTTCGAAGGATATATTCTCTGATTCTTCCAGTGTCGGGAGATAGCTGAACAATGCGTCGTCCTGCAGTTTATAGGCAACTGCACCTGTGAGACATGGTGTTTGAGCTATCGCATGAAGGATCTTGAATCCGTTTTTAAACACGATCTGTCCCTTTTTCTTACAGGTGCCGAACATTGCGATAGCACAGAAATTTTTCCCTGCTTCATTCCAGAACTGCTCGGTGACCGGTACCCATTTACATGGATATTCACCCGACCGGCCGGATGTCTGTATCCATTGAAGCGGTTTTTCAGGCAATGCGCTTTCATTGCGTTCGAGTAACTCAGGACAATAATCAGCATATGTGGTAAGGGGTACTTTCTTCCTGAATTCTTCAACGCTGTCAAGTACAGCGCCCCGTGTGATTCTTTTACCAAGCACGGAATTATTCAGCAGATTTATTTGCTCAAGAAGCAAACGTTTCTGGATGTTCATAAATTGTTCTACATCGAGATCGATAAAGCCGGCGCATAATTGCCATAATTCTTCGTATTTACCCTGCGTAAGAAGGTCTCTTGGCTTAAGCACAGTTTCCCCCTTTAGTATTATTCAGTTTACTATGGCATGAACGTACACAATTTGGAAGTGATTGTGTTCTAGAATATTGTTCTAGTTGAAGGAGGGGGGGACGATCTGAGATAAGGGATAAATAAGGTTTAGATGCGGTCTTTATGCCGGACCGGTTCCATTTCTTCAGGTGTGGTGGCTAACGCGATCGGCAGGAACTTCTGTACAAGTTCAGGATCGAACTGTGTTCCGGCACAGCGTTTTAGTTCGTCAATCGCTTCTTTATATGAAAAAGGCGCACGGTAAGGTCGTAGAGAAGTCATGGCATCGAAGGTGTCCGCTATGGAAAGTATCCTTGCCTCAAGGGGAATCGCTTCTTCTTTCAGTCCTTCCGGATAACCGTTGCCATCCCATCGTTCATGGTGGTGGAGAATAGCAGGCAGGCAGGGTGTCAGGCTCGGTACATGAGCAACGATATTTCTTGACAACTGCGGATGATTTTTGATTAATTTCATTTCATCGATGTCCAGTTTATCCGGCTTATTCAGTATCTCATCCAGAACACCTATTTTACCGATATCATGGAGTAAAGCTGCATGACTGATTATCGCTACTGCTTCCGGTGACAGACCTAATGATTCGGCCAGGGCGACGGCATAAGTTCTCACTTTACGCGAATGGCCGTATGTATACGGGTCTCTTGCCTCGATCGTCGCTGCCAGGGCATAGATAGTATTGAGCGTTTCTTTTTCTGCAGCAGGCGATATCTTCGTTGTTCCTGTCTGTGAAGGAATTATTTGCGATACTACGCAGGTCCGGTTGCCGCCCGTTCGCTTGGCGTAATAGAGGGCCTGGTCCGCTGCGTTGACGACATCATCCTGCGCAAGTCCGTCATGCGGCCAGCATGCAAGGCCGAGGCTGAGTGTTACTCCTACTTGCATGGCATTCATATTGCTTGTGATCGTCGCCCGTACCCGTTCAGCTGCGGCAGCGGCGTCGTCTGCGCTTGTATGTGCCATAATTATTGCAAACTCATCACCTCCGTATCGGAACGCGAGGTCAATCCCCCTGATCGTTTCCTTTATCATGCTGCCGGTTTTTGTAAGGAGTTCATCGCCCTCCAGATGGCCGCGTGTGTCGTTATATTTCTTGAATCCGTCAAGGTCGATAAAAGCAAGTGAAAGCGTGCTCCCGTACCGTGAATGCCGGTTAATCTCTCTTTTGAGTACTTCGTCGAAATGCCGGCGGTTGAAGAGACCGGTAAGCTCGTCTATGCGCGCTCGCTGTTCCGCTTTCTCATAAAGCTGGGAGTTGGCTACCGATGTGGAAATCTGAGATGCAAGACGTTCAAGAAGGTGTATCTGCGTCTGGTTGTATGCTTTCGGCTGGCTGCTTGCAAGGGTGAGACTGCCTATCCCCTCCCCTTTATTGAGAAGCGGTAAATAGACGACCGATCTGATACCCTCTACATCAACCACTTCATAAGTCGGGAAGAGTTTGTTTATTTTGAGGTCGGGTTCTACCAGGCTTTTCTTGTGGTTTGCCACCCATTCAGTTGCAGTACCGGCGAGTATCGTCTTTCTCCCCTCGGCTTTGCCCGCATTGTCCTTTCCGTACGATGCAGTGCAAAACAGTTCATCTCCTTCTATAATATTGATGAACGCATATTCGACATCTATCACTTCTTTTAAGCCGCCTATGAACGTATCGTATACCTCTTTTATTCTTAAACTCGAAGTCATGACTCCGGAAAGGCGGTTTATTAACGCAAGCTCCTGCTCTCTCCTTCTGAGCTCCGCTTGAAGATATTCTTTTTCAAGGCTTATCGCTATCTGTCTGGCGATACTCTGTACCAGGTTAACATCGTCAAGCGTATATTTTCCCGATTCTTTTTTGCTTAACGCAAGTATTCCTATCAGGTTTTCGCGGCTTATTATAGGAAAGACAAGCTCTATCGCTGCCTGTCTGATGTCAGTCTTTTCCTTACCCCAGAGGCTTTTAAACTGGGGGAAAATATCAATATTTTCCGTGGTAAGGAATTTATTGTGGTGGTTGAGCCATTCCACTATCGGACTATCATGTCTTATCCGCACTAACGGTATTTCTTCCAATTCCGGCTCGCAGAACTCGGTAATGAAATCACCGGTTGCCGACTCGGGCAGGAGCAGGTATGCCCTTCTGCATTGGAGCGCTTTGGCGAGCGGAGGCAGCAGTCCTTTGCCAAGTTCGCTCAGGCTGAATACACCGCTTATTTTATTCCGTATAAAGGCGGACAATTCTTCGCGATAGTTATAACGTTTGCTGAGAAATAACTTATCGACTTTACGCTCAATCCATTCTCTGAATTCCAGGAAGGAAATGCCCACAAAAATTGCTCCGATGATAGCCAGGAAAAACCCGGTGGGTTTTGGGTTCAAATCGAAAACTCGGTGTACTAACATATACAGTGCAGTGTAAATAATAACGGCAACGGTTATCAACGAGGTAAAGACTAACCCCCGGCGTGCCAGCATCGATACGCTCATCAGCTCACCTTTTATCACGACAGCGGTTAAAATAATCGCATTAACAAGATTGGCAAGATGGCTGACGGGGAATTTTGTCCCTATTGGCGACAGTCCGGCCAGTGCACCGATTGTAAGTAGTGCGATCGCGATAATAAAGTATGCATATGTATTGCGTTCGGCAGGATTGGAGAGCCTGCGATATTTACGTATTAATACCGGTATAAGAAAGACCGGATAAATCAGGAAAAATGCCGAGAGTACATAGAACCACCATCCGAATACAGGGACTATCGCATTTTCTGTGAACGTGACGCTCGTCGGTATATAACCTGTGATAACCAGTACGAGAAATACAAGAAGAAGCCCGAAAAGCACGTGAATGCTGCGTCCGAGCGACCGCTGGGTTTGGTAGTCGATGAAGTAAAGCAGGAAGCCTGCCGCAAGCGGGAGTCCACATACAGTCACTTTAAAGATATCCGGCTTTGCGGCGTTTAAATAATCGCTGCGAAGGAAGAATGCGCTTAAACTCCAGATTATGACCGCAAAAAGATAGGCAAGCAGCAGCCAGTGTTGTTTTTTCCAGGTCTTGCTTGCCAGAAGGATGATTACAAGCGGAACATAGGCAATAGTTGCCAAGAGTGGTAGTATGCTATTAACATTCATTTGTCTATAAGAAATAAAAAATTTATAACAATGTAATATTGATTAATTATTTCCTCATAATGAACGTATTGTAAATATAAAATTTATTATTGGGGACGAAAGTACTACAAACGATATATCTATGCAACGGTACGGACTGTTTCAATGTAATACCGGTGAAAGAACGGGCCGAAGCGG
>CAZAIO010000041.1:7760-21036 GCA_964485235.1 uncultured Dehalococcoidales bacterium | reverse complement strand
CCTTGAGTGTTTTAGGGTTAAAATATTCGAAATCGAAAATGATATCCTTCATTGCAGATAAACCCCCTTAGCTTCGTAGTTTAGTTATCTCCTTATCTTTCTTCGAAAGTAAAGAAAGAAACGACCTATACCTCACTTTACGCATGATTTCTTTTTAAAAACTATTGTAATTACTGTTTTTGAAGCGAATAATTTATGACTTAACCCTTCGGTTAACCGGGATAAATCCAATCATTAAAAACCATTACATATAATTCTATTGCTTGGCAAAATCGGCAAATTTCTTTTCCAGGTTCTTAATAAACTCTTCCAGTACCGAATTGATCTTTGCACGCATGATTCTCTCACCAAACGTTGCGATACGACCAACCATGGTAACATTGGCAAAATAAGCAATATCAATATTACCTTCTTCCGCCTCTTTCATATCGACAATAAGTTCCAAAGAAAAGGTACCGGCTTTACCGATATCTTCACCCTGGCCGACTACCTTCAAATGGTGTGGTGCATCCATCTCAGTTATTACTGCTTTAAATTTCAGTTTTGCTGAAATAGGACCGACTTTCTGCTTTACAACGCAATCATAGGTCTTCTCGTCTACTCTTTTCACTTGCTCGGCACCCGGTACGCATGACCCAAGCGTTACGTCCGAAAGAAAATAGTCCCATGCATCCTGTAATTTCGCTTTTAATTTAAAGCTTCCTTCTATTTTCATTAGTTATATATCCTCCTGTTTATTATATTATGTAAAATTCAGCATTTCACGATAAAATGCATAGAAGGTACAAAATTGGATAGAGCCTGCGGATTGTTACGACGTATCATCTGTGAGTATGGATTTCCTTTCAACCACACAACACACCTCAAACCACGTTTCATTTAAGCACAATTATACTGTTTTTTCAAATAAATTCAAAAAGATTATTATATTTACAGTAACTCTCAATAAGCGGCCAGGTCTCTCCATTTGACTTCAGGTCCGCAGTGCTTACTTACTGGTTAGTAAGTAACATTTTAAAGCAGTTAAAAAATATTGTCAAGCGGGCAAGTCAGAGAAGTACATATAAATAAGTTGGATATATATAATTGCAACCATTAACGCCTGTTTAAGAGTTAACATGAGTTTGCTGGAATCGTTTGAAATAAACCGTAAATTACGTGCAAGTTAAACGATTCCGTACATTGCCGGATTGCCGGACCTTATAATATGGTAACTCGAATCATGGTGCGGACATATACATAAAAATGTAAATTGTTTATTATTTTTTCCAGTACTTATCCCTGAGTTCCCGTTTCAATATTTTCCCGGCCGCATTCTTTGGTAGTGCATCGACAATCTCAATGGACTTTGGCGCTTTGTAACCGGCCAGATTTTTTTTGCAGAAGTCTTTCAGTTCATCCGTAGTCGCTTTCATTCCGGGTTTTATCGTTATCACGGCATGTACTTTTTCAACCCAGTAAGGGTCGGGAATCCCAATCACCGTAGCTTCCAGAACACTCGGATGTCGATAAAGCACTTCTTCGACTTCTCTGGGGAATACGTTTTCACCGCCTGAAATTATCATATCTTTTTTCCGGTCGACAATATATATATATCCCTGTTCATCGAAATAGCCGATATCGCCTGTATGGAGCCATCCATTCATCAGAGTAACCTCAGTGTCTTCAGGTTTTTTCCAGTAACCTACCATTGTATGTTTACTCTGAACGACAATCTCTCCCAGTTCACCAAGTTTTACATCGTTGTCTTTATCGTCGACAATTCTGACATGTACGCCGATATCAGGTTGTCCCGCAGACATAAGCTTTTTCTGTTCAGCCTCGGACTTATCGAGTACATCATGTTCTTCTCTGGATAAATGTGATATTGCAGGTCCGCTCTCGCTTTGTCCATACCCTTCGGCGACTACTGTTCCCCACGTTTGCAAGGTCTTTTTTACAACCTCAAAAGGCATTGGTGAAGCACCATACCACATATACTTCAAGCTGCTTACATCGTATTCATCCCTGTTAGGAAGATTGAGCATTGCTATAGTCTGTGTGGGTACAAGACTAATATGAGTGATTTTTTCTTCCTGGGTTATCTTTAATGTATTCTCCGGACTAAACGATTTCTGAATCACACAACTTGCTCCCATATACAGGAACATTCTTAACCATGTATTTCCCGCTATATGAAAAAGAGGAGTAATCATTAATAATTTATCGTTAGCATGCAACCCGACGTTTATTATCAGGGTTCTGGAATCATCATATAATCTTCGTTGAGTATAAAGGGCTCCGCGTGGAACTCCGGTTGTTCCGCTTGTGAAAATTATAATGACCGGATCATCTTCGACTATTTGAATTTCCGGTTCCTCATTCGAATATGATAGCAATTCATCGTACGATATCATCCCGGCTTCATCTTTTTCAAGAGCAACGATATTTTTAACCGCGGGAATATGCGGTTTTAGTTCGTGAATGACATCTCTGAACTCCGAGCCGACAAAGATAACTTTTGCCTCTGAATAGTTTACGATGTATTCAAGCTCATTGGCCTGCAATCTGGAGTTGAAAGGTGATGCAATAAAGCCGCCTTTCATCGCCGCTCCATAGAAATCAGCGTACTCCAAACAGTTCTGTGCAAGTATTCCTATAACATCACCTTTATTGACATTTAATTTGTTAAGTCCATGAACAATGCTGTTTATCCTGGCATTGTAGTCCCGATGAGTAATCCTTTTCGATCCATAAATGTATGCTTCCTTTTCAGGTGATAATAACGTGTGGCGGTAAATGATATCCGCATATGTCCCAATGTTATAGCGGGATAGCTCTTTCATTAAGTATTCATTGGACATTATTATAATCCTCCATATAAATATATATTGTTATATATAAAATTCGTTCAAATATTATAACAATTTCATTTTTAATACAGAAACATTTTGTAACATGATTGTTAACATTCAATATAAAGGAGCAGTTATATATTTATTTGCACTATTGCAAAAACATGAAGTAGTCTATCGGTGGAATTCGAACTTCATTGCAAACGCAATATTAATAAATGTAGATATACTATAATATAGAGATTTTTTTACTAAGCATATTTCTTTTGTGTAAATCTGCTCACTACAAATAAAAGAACGATGCATATACCGAATCCAAGCATGTCAAGATTTTTCACTTCCAGCAGTTTAATAATCAAGGCAGTCCCTCCGCCTCCTATAATTGCAGCGAAAGCGCCCTGTGCTGTCACTTTTAATTTATCTTTATAAAACCCGGCGATAACCGGTATAACGATACCACTGGTAAATATCGTATATGCGAGTAATAGCGATTTTATTATGCCCCCGATAAAAACAGCAATTACAAGTGCAATGCAGCCGATAATAACGATATTACTCCTCGACAGAATAAGCTCCTTTTTTTCTTTCATTTTTGGAAAAATTCGCTTGATAATATCCTCTGTTAATATTGTGCTGGTAGTTAATATACAAGTATCCGCCGAAGACATGATAGCAGCGAGCAATGCCGCGATAACAAGCCCGCTTATACCGACCGGTAATAATTCCCTGATAATGGTTGAAAAAGACTCGTCAGGTATTATATCGGGGAAAAATACTTTCGCCCCCATACCTATAAATACGATAATAAATGCAATCGGTATAAGGATAAGTGAAGTAAGTAATGCTGATTTTCGTGCCGTTTTTTCATCACGGGCACAAAACAACCGTGAATAGATATCAGGACCGACGACATATGTTGCGCCCACAAGTATTATCATCGAAATAACGTCCGTCCAGCCGAACTTGGAACTTACCGGAAAAGAGAAATAATAGTCAGGTAAAGAACCGAGTGTATGTCCGGTACTTGAAAAATCGTTAATCAAAAATCCCGCACAAATAATGATCCCGGCAAGCAATATAATCGATTGAATAAAATCAGTACGAATAATTGAGTACTGACCTCCTAATGCCGTATATATGATAAATACCGATGTTGTGATAAGCATTAAAACTGTTAAAGGAAGGGGTATTAAGACTGAGAGCACCACACTGGCGGCAATTATCTGTGCTGCGATGACTCCCAACCACGAAATTACTATAAGTATCGAGGCGACCATGCCGGTATTTTTATCATATTGCCGTTCTACAAGTTCAGGCAGTGTATAAAGTCCCTCTTTCCTCACTTTCTTCGCAAAGAATATAAAAAGAACAAGTAACCCGATAGTCCCTGATAAAAGCCACCATGCACCGGTAATTCCTCTTGAAAAACCCAGTCCTGCCATACCAACTACGGCGGAGGCTCCTATAATCGTTGCACAAAGGGAACCACTAATAAAAAACGTAGATCCTTTTCGGTCGGCAACAAAAAAACTGTCTTTTTTCGACGCTCTACCTTTATAAAGAGCAATAATTCCAACACTTATCATTCCCGCGAAATACAAGGCTACAATGATAATATCGAGCATGATCCATTATTCTCCAAATCATTTTGCAATTTATTGTACTATCTTTAATTTGTCGGTAAATGTATATTAATTAAGACTGTTCTTCGCCCGCCGATTCTTCACCCGTAGATTCTTCACCTTTGGATACGTATTCAATTTTTCCATCGGCGATCAATTTTTCAAGCCATGAACCAGGTTTTGGCTTTATCGCATAGCGTAGGAAAGGTACTATTTCAGGTTCGGTAAAGCCTTGTGTTTTAAAGTCTTGCTTTCCAAGTTTTGTAATCATCGCCACATATGCCGTATTTCTACCGATGTTTCTGATTGATTTCATATTTCTCCAACCCTGTGTTGGAGGGACTGTTCTTGTGGCTTCTTTTGTAATACCATCTTTCGCATATACTCCACGCGCATCACACGTGCTTACAAATGCTCCGGTGAAACTACTTTGAGGATTCGGATCCTGTCTGGTCGGCCATGAGCATACAGGGAGCATGCCCATCATAATCGCCCACATCCAGATATCTACTCCTGTATGTTCCTGTCCTGCAGCATCCCCTCCACCTACTGTAATAACACCTATCGGTTTGTTATTCATACCGCCAATATATCTGGTGAACGACATCGGTCCGAACATATGAGTCTTATCCATTAATAATTTCGCAATAGCTGTAACACCCAATGAATACACCGGCGTACCAAAAATAATGCCGTCACTTTCATACATTTTTTTTAGCACTTTTCCCGTATCATCCATGTGATAATAGCATTCCAGCCCTCCATCAGCAGGATGCTGGAAACCGAAACATTTCATACAACCTGTGCAGGGCTTGATGGTGTAGTCAGGCAACCATAAATATTCAGTATCAACATAGCCTTCAGACTCAGCTGCGAGTAAAGATTCTTTCACCGCAAGTTCGGTATTTGCATGCCTCGGACTGGCGCATATACCAAGCAGTTTTACTCTTTCTGACATTGTTCACCTCCTTATTAAGCCGGAAAATATTGTAACAGATATGCGACAGAGAATTCTTTTTTAATATTATTGATAATGGCCGTTTACAGATAAAATGTTATCTATGGGAAGTAGCATCAGTAAGGAGTAACTAAAGATAAAATGATAATAATGCGATAAACCGTATACAGTTATTCTAATATCAATAAGGCATGTAATATACAAAAGATCATATAAAATGTATATCAATTAATCCTGCTTTACAAAAGAATAAAAGTGATTTATCCTGAATATAGATTTGCATTTTTACTCTTCGTTTAAATACTGGAATTCCGTACGATAATTTATGTACGCTAAAAGAATATACAGGAAAAAGATATGAACGTAATAATATATCCGGGCTTTGCGGAACTGATAATATACATTAATCCACCGGAAGGTTTTGTTTTGGAGGAACCACCGTCGGTAACTATGCCTTCACTTTACGCACCCTGGATGGAACACAAGGGAAAAGGAAATATTAAACTCGATGTACCGGGAGACACATTACGGGACCTTCTGGTAGAACTAACACGTGAATATAAGAGAGTTAATACTGATTTTGAACCCATTGATGCTGCTACCAATGATGTGGACTTTGATTATGATGTTTATGTTAATGGGAAAAACTATATTTCACTGCCATATAATCTTGACGCTCAATTGAAACAAGGCGATGAAGTCAGAGTAAAGATGGTATGGCGTTGGGATGGATAAATAATCGGAGGTGGCCTTGCTGGATCAGGACGAAAAGGTCAGATATGAAAGGCAGTTATTAATTCCTGAATTCGGTGAAGAATCCCAGGAAAAATTAAAAGTCTCACGGGTACTCATAGCCGGCGTGGGTGGATTGGGCAGTAATTCGGCAATGATGTTAACTGCTGCAGGTATAGGGCACATAGATTTAGCGGACTACGATAAGGTAAATTTATCTAATCTGAATCGGCAGCTACTATATTGTGAAAACGATATCGGAAAAGAAAAAGTATTTATTGCGAAAAAAAAGTTATCCGGACTGAATTCCTCTATTACCATAACACCGTACTCCGTAAAAATTAACGAAGATAATGTAGCTGACCTTCTGGACAACGTACAAATGGTAATCGATGGGCTTGATAATGCGGCTACACGTCTTGTTATCAATGCCGCCTGTGTAAAGAAAAGGATCCCTTTTATTTATGGTGGAGTTTCCCGTTTGAGGGGTATGGTCACAACGATTATACCGGGAATTACCCCTTGCCTTTCTTGTTTAAATCCTGAAGGCGTATCCGGACTCGGGGTGTTGGGTCCGGCTCCGGCGATCATAGCGAATATTCAGGTTCTCGAAGCAATCAAATTACTTACCGGTAATAGACCGTCATTGGCCGGAAGGCTGCTTCTTTTCAATGGGGATAATATGAAATTTCATTTCTATGATATAGAGCGAAACGTACATTGTGGTGTATGCTCCTCAACCACCCCTGCTTAACACGTTATATTTCTCTTGAATTATCTAACGACGCTTTAAATTATACAGGGTTTGCTTCGATACTACTGTCTCTATCTTTACAGCCTATTCTAATCGCCCGAAGTGCAACATTTTCGTCCACTTCAGTATCCACACATCCGTCCTTTGTCAATGGCACAGTTAGTACAACCGGGGCTTTTATTTCACCGGCCAATTGTTCAACTGCTTCTATTCCTTCTTCGAGCTCTTTATGACACGCAATTGCCACTATTCCTTCAGGTACTATTTCTTTAACATACTTTACTGCGAGGCTGCCTCCGGGGGCAATACACACACCTTTATAATTCAAAGCAAGAGCAATTTTTCGTAACCGCCCGATAACGCATAATTCATTGCAGTTATCATCACAGATAAGTCCCTTTTTATCATATTTAGCATTACATGATTGCGAAGGACGAAGACAATGAGACATCAATAATATTCTTTCTGAAGGATCGATATCGGCAAATTGAATTTCTTCGTCAGTCATAATATTTCTATATACAGCAATTGGTTATTACAGATCAGTTGGTATGTTCTTCCACTTTAGTTTGTATACATCTATCCGAATCAGAACAACATTTCAACACTCTATTTACTATACCATCAGGATCAAGGCCATATTTAGAACGTAATAAAATTTGCGATCCATGTTCAATAAATTCATCCGGGAGACCGATACAATCAACAGAAATATCCTTTAATTTGGAACAGGATATCAACTGTAGGACCGCGTTACCGAAGCCCCCGTCGAGTGCGTTTTCCTCAATTGTCAAGATTTTTCCTGTATTTTCTGCAATTTCCAATATCAGTTTTGAATCCAGAGGTTTTACAAATCTTGTATTAACAACAGTACATTCAATGCCGTATTTCACAGAAAGTTTATTAGACGCTTCTAAGGCGGCATTAACTGTATTTCCGATAGCCAATAAAGCCATATCATTGCCGTTTCTTACGACTTCAGATTTTCCTATGGGAAGATTAACGAACGCAGTATTATCCGAATATTCTTCATCACCACCGCGCGGATATCGAACGGCCATAGGTGCCCCGGCCTTCGTTGCGGTATAGAGCAGGTTCCGAAGTTCTTCACCATTCTTTGGTGAAGAAATAATCATATTAGGAAGAGTGCGTAAATAAGATAAATCAAAAGCCCCCTGATGTGTTTTTCCATCGTCCCCTACGATACCAGCCCGATCAATGGCAAAGATAACCGGGATATTTTGAATACATACGTCATGGATAATTTGATCATATGCGCGTTGTAAAAAGGTTGAATATATGGCAACAATTGGTAGATATCCCTGAGTTGCGAGTCCTGCGGCAAAAGTCACTGCATGCTGCTCACAAATACCTACATCAAAAACACGGTTGGGAAATTCATCTGCAACTTTACTCAGGCCGGTACCTTCGAGCATAGCCGCAGTAATAGCCACTATTTTGCTATTATCCCGCATAAGGTTTATTACAGCATTCCCGAAAATACTGCTGTAAGACTTTCCGTTCACAGGTTCAATTATCTGAGAAGGCATACCGTGAAACTTAATCGCATTGTTTTCGGCAGGAGGATATCCCTTTCCTTTTTTAGTAAGGACATGTACTACAGTAGGCTTTGATTCATAATCACGGGCTTTTTTAAATGCAGCCTCTATATCAGTGATGTTGTGTCCATCTACCGGACCAATATATGCCAGTCCCAGTTCTTCCCAGAATGCGCTCGGAAGAAGCGCTTTTTGCAGTCTATTTTTTATCTTTTTACTTGCTTCTAAAGCCAGGTCTCCCATCGGGAGCCGGCTCAATGCTTTACTGGCTTCTTTCTTTGCGATCTCATATCTATAGTCCATTCTTATTAGATTAAATAAATTTGCCAGAGAGCCTACACTTGGTGAAATGGATAGTCCATTATCATTGAGTACGATGATTATTTTTGTACCCGTATGACCAGTATGGTTTATTGCCTCGAAAGACATACCCGTAGTAAGAGCACCGTCACCGAGTATAGCGATTACGTTATATTTTTCCTTTGAAAGATCTCTTGCCATCGCCATACCGAGCGCTGCGGATATGGATGTCCCCGCATGTCCGGTACCGAAAGCATCGTGATCACTTTCCTCTGGAACAGCAAATCCGGAAAGACCACCATATTGTCTTAGACTGTCGAACCGTTCTTTCCGGCCGGTTAGCAACTTGTGCACGTATGTCTGATGCCCTACATCCCATACAATTTTATCTATCGGGCTATCAAATGTTCTATGTAAAGCAATGCTCAGCTCAACAACGCCAAGGTTTGACGCCAGATGTCCCCCATTCATCGAAACAGTATTGACCAATTTCTCCCGTATTTCAGAGGCAAGCTGTTCCAGCTCTGATATTGTGAGTGATTTAAGATCGTGAGGTGATGTAATCTTTTCCAACATTATATATTATTACCCTATCTCTATTTATTATATACGATAAATGCTTAAAAACGGTATTTCTTATATATTATGTCGAGTATAAATATTGGTGATTTATATTACTCTATAGTTCTATGCGACATTGTTTGTGAAAGCTATTATCAATTCAAATAAATGTTATAATGTCTTAATAATTTATTGATTACACGAGTGTACTCTATTTTTATTAAATAAAGTACACGTCAAGACAATTTATTATAAAAAAATAGAGAGAGCACACTTCCAACAAGACCGATTGTAAATCAGACAGCTTCCCGTAGTAGGAATTTTAAGCTGCATATGTAGCTATGTCAATAGCATTGTTAAAACTATTATACGGTCTTTAAATATCTGGGTGTTTTTTAGTTGTTTTTATTAATTTACAAATCGTGTTCGTGTAGACAGATATTTAACCATAACTATTATGAATATACAGGGGAGATGAAATATTGAATGTGCAAATAGAAGAAATTCCTCTCGGAAGTCCAAGAATAAAACATTTTATTTCTTTCCCCTGGAAATTATATCGCCGCGATCCTTGTTGGACTCCGCCGCTCAAAGGCGACCAACTCGGTAACAAATTGCTGGGACTTACCGGGATACTGACCCCCGAGCATCCTTATCATAAACACGCTGAAGTTACTCATTTTGTAGCATGGCATAATAATGAAGTAGTGGGGAGAATCTCTGCCGCAATAAATTACAAATTCAACGATTATTACAATGTACGTATCGGCTCTTTCGGATTTTATGAAGTAATCAATGACTACGAAGTTTCCAGAGCCCTAATCGATAGCGCGCGAATATGGATCGAGTCACGCGGAATGGAAATAATGAGAGGGCCGGGTGAATATTCCAACGCTACACACGAACGGCAGGGAATATTGATTGAGGGATTTGATTATCCTCCAACCGTTGAATGTACTCATAATCCTCCTTATTACGCCGAACTAATTGAACGATATGGTTTTAAAAAAACTAAAGACTATTATGCGCATATTGTTGACAGAAATACGGCAGCTATTCCTTTAATCAGACGCCTTGCTCAAAAGATAAGTAAAAAGGGTCTTGAAATGGAAACAAGAATGCTCAATGATAAGAAGCTGAAAGAAGACGTTGAAATTATTCTTTCAATATATAATAAAGCCTGGGCAAATAACTGGGGATTCCTTCCGATAGCGAGTGAAGAGGGTGATGCTATAGCGGACTCGCTACGCATGATAGAAGACCCGGGTCTCATCAGGTTCGCATTTGTTAAAGGCGAACCTGTAGGTGTTTTAGGTATAATTCCGGATCCTTTCTACGCATTACGACCAAGATGGAAATGGTATGGAGATTCTGATTTTGTCAGAGTTTCAAGATTGCTGCTGGCCAGAAAAAAGATCCCGCGTACAAGAGCAATGTTTTTTGGTATTATTCCAGAATATCAGGTTTCAGGAATTCCTGCGCTGCTTACATATGAAGTTGTCGAGTATTTACTGAAGTTCCAATATTTAAGTTGCGAGGGGTCCCTTCTACTTGAAGATAACGATAAAATATTAAAAGTAGTTGAGTTGTTCGGAGCGAGAAGATATAAGACCTGGAGAATTTACGACCTCAAATTAAAATAATAATACGGATAGTTTTATAATGCGTTTTGAAGTAGCAATGCAAACCGATATCGGACAGGTAAGGCAAAACAATGAGGATACATGTTTCACCTTCGATACGGGCAGTTTAACAGGGCAAGAGAATAAATCTTACGGTATATATATTGTTGCCGATGGTATGGGAGGACATCAGGCAGGAGAGGTTGCAAGCCATAAAGCTGTTGAGATAATACGTTCAGTATTGATGGACAATACCATGAACATACTCAATTCAGACATTAATGCCATTATTCGAGAGGCGTTTCAGAAAGCAAACAGCGAGATATATAATTTAGCAGTTAATGATCCCCTGTTAAAAGGTATGGGAACAACCGTAACACTGGGTTTTCGTAATGAAGAGAGTCTTTATATAGGACACGTGGGCGATAGCAGGGCTTATCTTATCAGGGCAGGAGAAATTATAAAACTGACACGTGACCATTCACTGGTAGAAAATTTAAAGAATGCGGGAATGATTACCGAAGCTGAATCAAAAAATTATCCGGATAGAAATATTATTACTAGAGCTGTTGGAACATCATTGAATATTATTGTCGATTCCTGTAAAGAAACAATTGGTGAAGATAGCTTGTCTTTATATGAAAAGGATAAGATTGTATTTTGTTCAGATGGACTGACCAATTACGTCGAAGATAATGAGATACTCGAAATCGTTGTCAGGTCATCTTCACTGAACGATGCTTGTAAAACACTTGTTGACACTGCTAACAGTCGTGGTGGTAATGACAATATAACGGTTATTGTGGTAAATTCAATTGATTAATTTTAAATGGAGAACTTATGGCTTCAGAAGTGATTCTTGAATGTAAACTGGCAAGAGACTATACGTTAGAGAATATTGCGGGCAGTCTTTCATATTTGCTTGTAAAAGCTATGCCCAATCCTTCTATGAATTTTAGTTTTCTTCCTTTAAATATATGTATCGTAATTGATGTAAGCGCTTCAATGAAAGGCGATAAAATTAAAAATGCAAAGGAAGCATCTAAACTTGTTGTCGATTCTTTATCACCGGACGATATGCTTTCGATTGTAATTTTCAGCGATGCAGCGAAGTCTATAGTACAACATAGTAATGTACATGATAAAGAGTCCATCATTAAAGCAATCGATAAAATCGGACCTGTAAGCGGCACGCGCATGTTCTACGGTATTGAAAAAGCAATCAATGAGCTTGACCTTGAGGCTAACCGTGATTGTGTTAATATGATGATACTTCTTACCGACGGAGAGACGGAAGGTGAAGTTAAATGTATCGATCTTGCCAGGCAGGTAAAGGATATGGGTGTCATTATTTCGACTTTCGGAATTGGAGATACTTATAACGAACTACTACTCAAGTCACTATCAGATATTACGCTTGGTACTGTTTATCATCTTCAATCACCTGAGCAAATCCTCACCAGCTTTGAAACAGAAGTTAATGCCGCCCGCTCGACAGTTATTACAAATGTAGTACTTACGTTATTTATCGAGAAGGAAATTAAACTGGAGGATATGCATCGAATTTTCCCCAACAGCATTAAACTTGAACCTGTTGTTAGTGCAGATCGCTCATCATACACTACAAGTATCAACAGTCTCAGGCTGAATGAAGCGACTTATATCGGTATAAAAATGTTACTGCCTTCCAGGGAGAATGGTAGAATAATAGAGGGTTTGTTGTCATTAAAATACGATATGCCTTCGTCCGGTATAAGAGAGCAAACTTGTGAATCAAAATTTCTTATAAAATATACAAATGATCGGTCATTATGCACTATTACAAATCGTGATGTAATAAGTTATTTTAACCAACTTGATATAGAGAACCTCGTTGGCAATGCGATAAATGAGACAAAAGCAGGAAATGTAGCCGAAGCGACAAAGATGCTTGCTCAAGCGCAGATGCTTACTCAAAAGATCGGTAATACTGCATTAACCCAGAATATTAGCAGAGCTACTGTTGAGCTTGGAAAAAGCGGAAATCTTTCTTCAGATATAGTTAAAACTATGCGCATTGGTTCCAGTCATACCGTAAAACTCGATGAGGACTTTTACAATCAATAAATGGAGGAGGACAGTTTGTCATGAGCAATATAATTAAATGTCCTAAATGTGGTTATAATGATAATGATGCAAGCAGCAATAAGTGTAAAAAGTGCGGTGCGAGTTTATCGTCCTCCTTGTCCATAGCTGATCAACCGACGATGAAAGCCTCTCCGGCACCGGCTGCTCCGGTAAAACAGGACCAGCCGACCGTTCAGGCGAGCCCGGCACAACCGCCGCGCCCGGTAT
>CAZAIO010000041.1:0-7660 GCA_964485235.1 uncultured Dehalococcoidales bacterium | reverse complement strand
TACAGGCAAGCCCGGCACAACCGCCGCGCCCGGCATTTGAACCGTCGACCGAGAAAGCAAAGCCGAAACAAGTGGCTCCATCTGTCCCCGATCAACCGACGATGAAAGCTGCTCCTGCACCTGTTACCCCTGAACAACCAACTTTAAAAGCAACTCCCGGACAGGTCACTCCGGAACAACCGACAATAAAAGCAGGTCCGGCACAACCTGCGCATTCTCAATTCGAGCAACCCACCGTTCAAGCTAAACAGCCCTTCGGTGCCGCTACTCCGGAACAGCCTACTTTAAAAGCTTCACCGGTGAATGTTCCTGCTTTTACTTCAGAATCGCGTACCGCTTCTCGTTCAGGTGCAAAATTGACGATTCAGCACGGCGGAAGGACAGGCTATGAATTTTCAATTACACAAGAATCTGTTACGTTAGGCAGATGGGACCCGGATAGCGGTGCTTTTCCTGAAATTGACTTAACGGAAGATGATCCCGGAAATTACCTGAGCCGTAAACATGCACGTATATTCCATAAAGACAATAACTATCATATCGAAGACCTTGGTAGTTCGAACGGCACATTTATTAACAAAGGAAAAAGATTGACAAAGGGTTCAGATTATATACTTCAGGATAATGATGAAATCATCATGGGAAAAATATTTTTATCATTTACGCTGGAGAAATAAATAATATGGTAATATGGTTTTAAACTATTCTTTAAGGTGAAATATTATGCCGAATTGTCCAAATTGTAATAATCCTTATACACCGGGAGACGAAGCATGCCCGTATTGCGGTTTCGTTTTTCCATTCTCTACTGATGTTCTAGGACCGGGTACCATCTTGCAGGGTAGATATAAGATGAACGAACTTGCCCATGCCGGAGGTATGGGCTACGTATATTTTGGAAATGACACAAAACTTCGTGATCGTCAATGCGTGGTGAAACAGGTGAAGGAACCTGTTAAGTCCGAGAGTGAACTTCGGAAACTGGAAGAAGAAGCCGTAGAAATGGCGAAACTCAATCACCCGAACGTCGCTATGATATTTGACCATTTTGTGGAGGGGCCGTTCTATTTTCTTATTGTTGAATATATAGACGGGAAGACCCTAAGTCAGATATTCAATGAACGGCAGGGCCAATTAACCGAAGAGGAAGTATTACGTTGGGCAATTTCTATGTGTGAGGTAACCGGTTATCTTCATAAAGAAGGAATTGTACATAGAGATATAAGCCCGCAAAATATAATGCTCACCAGTGACGGTGTCATCAAGTTTATAGATTTTGGAACTTTGCGCGAGCTCAGGGATATTGCCGCAGGTGGCACTGCTGGAATGGGAAAATTTGGATATGCTCCTCCGGAGCAGTGGCTCGGTCAGCCGGAGCCACGGTCGGACCTCTTCGCGATCGGAGCAACGATCTATTTTCTGCTTACCGGATTTTTGCCGATTTCTAATGAATATCTTAACGGTCAGGGGCCGCAACAATCTGATTTTTATCCGGTTTTTCCGCCGATTAGAGAAAAGAATCCCAAAGTATCGGTTGGTCTTGAAAATGTTTTACAAAAAGCTTTACAGCTTGATAAAGAACAACGATATGCTTCTTCTGCTGAATTCGGACAGGCATTAAAAAGTCTTGTTGAGATAAAAGGTCCTGTTTTGAGCGTTGATCGTGAGCGTATAGACTTCCAAAAAATTGCAGCGGGAAAAAAGAAGAGTAAGAATTTCACGCTTATGAACGTTGGCACTGATAAGCTCAGAGGGACTATAACAACAACGAAACCATGGCTTTCAGTTAATCCATCTTCAGTTGAATTTGATGCAGGGGAACGGTCTATTATCGCCACTGTTGATACGGGCACATTGTCTGCGGGAACAGGGGATACCGGAAGGATAAACATTAATACAAATGGCGGTGAATCCTTTATTGATGTTGAATTTATTGCTGCATCATTTATGAATTGGGCGATATCGTCCGCATTTTCATGGGCGTATCGCATGAAATGGATAATTCTGGCAGTGATAGTTGTTGTCGCTGCGGCGATCATTGTACCTGGAACAGTCATGAAAACTCCTGTCCTCAATCTCAACTCAAGCGAAATTACTTTTCAGGATATCAAACCGGGGGATATTAGTGAGTCCAAGAATCTGGTCGTTAAAAATAACGGCGGTGGAATACTGACTGGAACTGTACAAAGCGATAGAGACTGGCTTATCGTAAACATCGCTGAACTCAAGGTACCCTATGGCGAAGAAAATATTGCTGTACACATAGATGCAAAAGAATTACCGTATGGTTTTATAGATACGGGTGTAGTGGACATAGAAACAAACGGAGGTAGTGCACAGATTACCGTTAGTCTTTCGACAACCACAATTATATTTCAAGATGATTTTAACAATCCCGCTTCAGGCTGGACAGTCAGTTCTAATGATATTGGAGAAGCAAATTATGATAACGGCCAATATCGCCTTACAGTAAAACAGCCGGGAAATATGATAGCAGGAATGAATCCTGCTATTGACAAGACAGGCGATTTCATACTTGATATAGACGTAAAGCCAGTGATTTCTTCACCTGATTCGAGTTACGGTATTATTATAAGACAGAAAGATATAAACCGGTTTGATAATTTCTATTATTTTCAGATATACGGTGATAAAGGTGCTTATAAAGTCGAGAAACAATTAGCAGGCAAGTGGTCGACTTTGGTTGAAGCAAATGCACCGGGAAATATAAAAACCGACGGTTCTGTTAATCATATTACTGTTAAGTGCATCGGCTCGAAAATGGAACTATATGTTAACGGTGAAATACTTGCGACACTGGACGATAATGAATTCCTGAGCGGATTTGTAGCCCTTGCTGCCATGTCCGGAACGGCTCTGGATTCGCAAGTGGACGTTATTTTTGATAATATAATAATTCATTTTCCGGTGGATGGATAAAAATTACAATGCCAGAATGCCCTAATTGCAACAATAATTATATTTACGGCAATACTATATGCCCCCATTGCAATCATTTACTATATGATGCACAGGAAACGCTTTCTCCCGGAACACTTCTTCAAGACAGGTACGAAGTCTATGAGCTCTTCTACGTTGGTAGCAGGTATTACATATATACTGCAAAAGATAAAAAGTTATATGATCGACCCTGTATTGTTAAACAGTTGAAAAAGCGAATTTCATCTGATTCTGAAAAAGCACAAATAGAACAGGCGATACTACAAATTGCACAGGTTAATTTCCCCAATGTCGCTATGCTGCTCGATCATTTCATTATAGAAGATTTTTACTATCTTATAGTTGAATATATAGATGGAAAAACTCTAACACAGGTGCAGAAAGATCCTGATATTACAATAACAGAAGAGGAAGTCATCCACTGGGCAATCGCTATATGTGACATCGTTAATCCCATACATAAGCAAAATATTATACATGGCGATATAAATACCAGTTCAATTATGCTTACCAGCGAGGGATTTATTAAGTTCGTTGATTTCGATACTTCTCATCAACTCAACCATATATCGCTTCAATCATATGTCGATTCGGGAAAATATATATTTATTCCTCCTGAGAAATGGCGTGAAAAAGGAGATATTCGCTCCGACATTTACTCTATTGGTGCCGTTGTTTTCTTCATGCTTACCGGTTATATACCTGCGGTACCGGAACAACTTATTTCCGGTAAAGATATGGCAAGCGGTAAAAATCCTGTATTTCCTCAGATTAGAAGTATTAATGCAGACATTTCCTCAGAACTGGATGCCGTATTACAGAAAACGCTTGAACCTGTTGTCGGGAATCGCTACCCTTCGCTCACCGGTCTTACCCATGACCTGAAAAATATAATCAGAAAAGAACCTATACTTTCAGTTGACTGTGATGCAATCGACTTTTCAAACATAATTCCGGGAAAGAAATATACGAAGAAAATTATTGTTAGTAATGAAGGTTCAAGCAAACTGGTCGGTAAACTTCAGATAGACCGACCATGGATCGAATATTCCCCGGGTTCAATCGAACTGGAGACAGGAACGCAAGAAGTACAGGTTACGGTTGATGCATTAAATCTCGCACCGGGTTTTACCGATACGGCGGACTTGAGCATCGTAACAAATGGAGGTAAAAAAAGTCTTTCCGTTAATGTATCTGTAAGCGCAGGCATCTTCAGCTATGTTACCGGTTGGACGTCACGTCATAAGCCGCTAACGATAGGAATAGGTATTGTAGCAGTTCTTGTTATTGCCTCGCTTGTGTTAGTGAATACCGTCCTTAAAGATACATCGACCGTGAGTACTGAGTCCGTACTACTTTTCCAGGATGATTTTCAAAGTACTTCAAGCGGATGGTATGTAGGATCTGATGAATGGGGATCAAGTGAATATAAAAAAGGGCAGTACCAGCTAAATGTTGTTGAAAATAATTATAATATCCTTGGAAGGTCAAATGATGTTATCGGGCCTCTGGGTGATTTTGCTCTTGAAGTCGATGCTTCTCTTATTTCCGGTCCGGAAAATGTCTGGTATGGGGTAGGATTCAGACAGGTGGACAAGGAAAATTCCTACGACTTTCTTATCAACAGCGGTGAGCCGGGGGGAAAAGCAAGCTTTGCTATATTAAAACAGGTCAACGGTGAGTGGATTGCATTAAAAGATTGGACTGAATCAGGTCATATTAATGAAGGAAACAGCACGAATCACATTAAACTGATCTGCAAAGGTAATACAATAGAGGCATATGTGAATGACCAGAAATTGTCTAAAGTGACAGATGATGCCTATGGCAAAGGAGTAATTACTTTTGAGGCTGCGAAAGAGTCAGGCGGAGAGGCATTGATTGCTTATGACAATCTTATCATCTATGTACCACGCTGATTTCCTGTTTATGATAATGTAGTAAATATATAAATTTTTTATATTATATAATACACATCTCTATTGAAATATTATAGAATTGTATATAGAACACAAAAGGAGGAAAGGGGTATATGACTAAGCGAAATATAATCATTATTGCAGCATGCGGTGTTGTTGTAATAGTGGGACTGGTTCTTGGACTCACTTTAGGCGGGGCCAAATCCGGGCAAACACCGGGTAAAAAAGTTATGGAAGATACAAGAAATTATTTGATGCAAATGCAGAGGCTTCTTGACGAACGGGGGGAATTGGCAGAACCTGAACTTTGTCATTGCTGTGACACACCGATGGTAAATGGTGAATGCCCTTATTGCAAAGGTTCATGTGACCAGTCCGGAGCAGCAGGATTGAACCGGATAAATATTGTTGAAAATGCACCGGTAACCGAAGTTGAGGGCGGCGGACAGGCTGCTGCCGCAGCGAGTGGCGGTGGCGGATGTGGTTGTAACGATTAGATTTAATCTTATTGTTTCAGATTATAGTTTATTTATTTTATCGTATCTAGATATCACTATTACGGAGGAGATTTATGAAAAAACGGCTGCTATATAGCCTTATTGTTATCTGTGTTTTTTTAAGTATGTTTGTAGGATGTAAGGCTGATAATTCCTCTTATGTAAACGAGGATGTTACCCAGGCATTTATAAAAATACTGGACGAAGGCATGTACAGGGTAAATAGCGACCTGGACAGGATTGACACTGACATTACTGCGAACGAAGTAAAAGTACTACAATTACAACGCCTTGTCGACCCTGCTTTATCATGGGTAGATGAGCAAAAAGTTAAAATACGTGAAGAAAAAAAGTCGGGTGATTTCACCAGACGTGTTGACAAAACGTGGTTGTCTGAAAATTTCGCCAATGAGCAATATGCTGTTACGGATTTGTCTGTTACCGTCGAGAATATAGGTAGCCCGACTGAGAATTCATACTCCACTATTGAAATAACCGATGTGACTACAAAAACGAAATATGACTATGAGGCTGTTCAGCAGTCACTGGAAGCACGTAAAGCAACGCTCGAAAAGAATAAAGAGAATGCTATGGCTGCCGGAGATAAAGCAATTGCAGCTATGGAAAATCTGGTCAATCATATCGATGATTGGAACGTGAGTAAAGTGAATAATGTTACTTTCGTTGTAAGCGGTCCCGGACTGGGCGAACCTGATGAAGGTACATGGACATTTTATAAAGAGACAACTGAAATTGTTCCGAACGACAAACCCGCTCAGGCACTTAAACAGACATTATTAGGACAATAGTAAATTGTTTTTAATTAATGAGGCTATATTGTTATGCAATATAGCCTCATTGTATATTTTAATTATCAAATGTATACTGTTGAATAGATGAAAAAGAAAAATATTATTATACTTGCCGTATGCGGTGTTGTAGTAGTGGTCGGGCTGGTACTCGGCTTCACATTACGAAATTCCGGGCCCGCCCAGACTCCCGGCAAAAAAATCGTTACTGATACAATGGCTTATTTAATGGAGATGCAAAGACGTCTCGATGACCGTAACGAACTTGAAGAACCTCAACTTTGTGATTGTTGCGATACTCCTCTTGTAAATGGTGAATGTCCTTTTTGCCGCGGTTCATGTGATCAATCTGCAGCCGCAGGACAGACCAGATTCAATATCGTCGTAGATGCGCCGGTAACAGAGATCGAAGGTGGCGGGGAAACGGGTGCACCTGATGCGCCTGCGCCTGCTGACCACGGTGAATCTGAAAACAACGGTTATACCACTCCACAATAAATCAACATTCTAAGTCTTATAGAATACTGAAATCATGCAGATAATTGTGTAAAAATTCTATAACGAAATTGTTATTATTATGTAAAGTTTATTATTTCCTGACTATTACCGTGCTTTAAAGACAACATCATCGAACCAGGCTTTGCCGGTACAATCTGCCATCATACAACAGAAAGTACATATACTTGCTCCTTCAGGTGCAGTCACCACTCCCTCGAATTTTTGCCAGTCATGTGTCCCCTGGATGGAATTCATGAATTTCCCGGAATCAATCCATGATTTATCTGATGCATTCCATTGCGGAACAATTTTAGCCCCGCCTTCACCGATTATATTATCGGTTTTAATCCATCCACTAATATAGTAGGATTCACCGGGAGAAACAGGTACATTTTGCGCCCAGAAAGATAAGGGCGTTTCATTAAGGATTTCCGTTTTATTCATTTCTATACTGATACATGGACCATCGTTAAGTCCTCGTCCTGGATAAATAAAGGTTGGTTGCGAGTAGCGTGAATATGTCCACCAGTCTAAGGGCATTTCCGAAGTGCGAAATGCAGAAAAACTGGCATTCTTTAGTAAGTTATTGTCATCATATTTTGAATAGTTTATATTCTGAATATACACATTATTATAGATATGTATGAAGTTACTATTTAAGCATTCGGACTGGTTATACACTATCGAAATACCGGCATCTTTAAGAAAATCCTCATCCTGACAATGTTCAGATAAAAATTGATAAATCATGGAATCAATT
The DNA here is from genome assembly GCA_964485235.1 of uncultured Dehalococcoidales bacterium. Lineage (GTDB taxonomy): Bacteria > Chloroflexota > Dehalococcoidia > GIF9 > UBA5629 > CAZAIO01. The sequence goes on along the minus strand of CAZAIO010000041.1, from coordinate 216 downwards.
GGACTTGTATCTATAAAAATATTTCTATAAACATGTTTACCGGTGATCGCGGTAAAAGCCGTCGCCTTCCATGGGTCGAGAAGTGCCTTGTTATCATTTTTCGGGACATATTTCTGAATCCAGGTAAACGTATGGTAATCTTTTTTATCTATCATATGGTAGTATGGAGCATTTATATGATCTGGAATGGATATAGACAGAATGCTAATCACCAGT
>CAZAIO010000040.1:18658-21071 GCA_964485235.1 uncultured Dehalococcoidales bacterium | reverse complement strand
AGTGACGTAAGGATGCCTGTCTCAACTCTTGACAGTTATCGCAAGGGCTCGTATTATCAGGTTTATCATTTATAAATTCTGTTATTCCGTAAAAAGGATTATCTCCAGCTACGGAAAATATGTGTTGAGGGGACATAGATGTATAGAAAAATTTTAGTGCCTATGGATGGCTCCGATATAGCCGAGTGTGTATTACCTCATATTGAGAAGCTCGCTACAGGGAGCAAACCTGCCGAGGTAACCTTTCTTTATGTGGTCCAACCGCTTGATACGCCGATGACCGACCTGGAATTTCGTGCCCGTATTGAGTCCGAGGGGAAATCGGCGGCGGAACGTTATCTGAAAGGCCTCATTGAGAAGCTCGATTATAAAGAAAATGCGAAGGGTGATGTAATACTGGGCAAGCCTGCCGATAGCATAATCGACTATGCCTCGCAGAACGGCATGAAATTGATCATAATGGCAACGCACGGCCTTTCCGGCATAAGCCGGTGGGTACGCGGGAGCGTGGCTGACAAAGTTCTGCACGAAGCGAAAATCCCCGTCTGGTTGATACGGGCGAATGCACCTCAGAAACGCACGTACAAACGGAAAAAGAAAATTACGATGCTGGTACCGCTCGACGGATCGGAACTCGCTGAGGAGGCATTACCTTCGGTACGTTCACTGGCAGGCCAGTTTAACGCGACGGAGGTTGAAATAACGCTCGTACGTGTATGCGAGCTGTTTTTACCTCCGTATCACTATCCTCCTTCGGGATCGGTAAGCTGGGAGGAATATATCGCCCACGAAAAGAAACGCTGTGAAGAGATATGCAAGGAATACCTGTCGGGGGTCGCGGAAACGCTTGGCAAGGACGGGTTCAACGTAGTTGTAAAAGTGCTGGATGGGAACCCCGCAGAGGCTATTATGGAATACGATAATACGAAAAACTTCGATTTGATCGTTATGTCGACACACGGCCGTACGGGGATCAGCAGGTGGGCTATGGGAAGTATTGCCGATAAAGTGGTGAAGGGAGCGAACAGCCCGGTCTTTCTGGTAAGAAGCGCACATTCCGGACATGGAGAGAAATAGGATCCTTCAGCAATGCCTGCAGGAGATGTATTACGGCAGAGGATAATAGAGGAAAGACCGGCGTAGACTATGCTGAGAGTGCGTGCTGTCTTTTACATGTTCCTCGGGGCTTCACTTGCGGGAATAGCTCTATGCATTCTCGGGGCACTTATCGGTGCCGCCGTCTTACGTGGAAATGTCGCCGGCTTCGGCGCACTTGTGGGGGGGCTGATGGGTGGCATACTTGGATTTCCGCTGGGTACGATCGCCGGTATAGTTCTGATACATATATTTTTTCATTATAACGGATCGGTCTGGTTTGGCGTCCTCGGCTGTATTATCGGTGCAGCAATCGTTATCGGAATTGCCGGGCCTTTACGTTTAACCAGTAATACGGATGTGCTTGCCCTCTGTTTTCTGCTTGCCCCGCCGGTGCTGGGCACAACGGGATATTTTCTCGGTGCCGGGATGAAAAAAAAGAAAGGACAGTCCTGAGGTACACATATAACACGGTAACCGGTGAGATGCTGGAAGAGCTCAGGGCAATTGTCGGGGGCGACAACGTCTTTACGCGCGATCACGAGATAGAAGAATATTCACGCGATGAAATGCCGTTCTCAGAACCTCATCCTCCTCAGGTGATAGTAAAGCCTCTCGACACGGCTTCCATAGCCGCATTGATGAGGTTCGCGTCTGAACGGAAAATTCCGGTTGTGCCGAGAGGGGCAGGAACAGGGCTGAGCGGGGGATCTGTTCCTCTCTACGGCGGGATCGTCCTTTCTCTGGAGCGGATGGACCGTATCGTAGAGATCGATAGGGAGAACTTCGTCGCGGTTGTAGAACCGGGTGTGACGCTGTCACGATTACATGCTGCGGTCGGCCAGGAGGGCCTCTACTATCCGTTATTCCCCGGTGAAATGGAAGCGACAATCGGGGGGAACATAGCGACCAATGCGGGCGGTATGAATGCGGTTAAGCACGGCGTTACCAGGCATCACGTTCTTGGAATCGAGGCGGTGCTCCCGAACGGCGAGATAATCAGGACGGGCGGAAAGTTCGTAAAATCGTCGACGGGATATGACCTCACACAGCTTATAACCGGATCGGAGGGAACGCTCGCTATAGTGACGCGTGTTATAGTGAAGCTCACTACAAAGCCGTCGAAGCGCGAGGTGCTCTTCGTGCCTTTTAAGGACCTTCAGGATGCCGTCGATACCGTACCTGAAATACTTATGCTTCCCATGATGCCGAGCGGAATAGAGTTCATGGAAAAGGGCATTATCGATATCGTCGAACGGTATCTGGAGCGGGAAATTCCGTATCATGAATACCCGGCGTTTCTGATGGTAATTATGGA
>CAZAIO010000040.1:12918-18558 GCA_964485235.1 uncultured Dehalococcoidales bacterium | reverse complement strand
CCGGCATATACTTCGGCGGTGCTATATCCGGCGAGCACGGGATAGGGTTCGATAAGAAGGCGTATCTTCACCTTCAAATTGAGCCGCCGCTCCTCGAAGCGATGAAAAACATAAAACGGGCTTTCGATCCGGACAACATCTTGAATCCGGGCAAGATATTCGACCTTTAAGGTTCCCCCTGGATTTACTGGAGGATGGGTAACGGGGACATTGCACTCCCGTATTTATGGAGCGGCAGCGAACTAAAAACCGGGCCCCCGTTTGAATGTACGATCACTTCAAATCAAACGTGCGACGATCTTTCTCATATCCTCTCTTGCCTGAGACTCTCCGAGCGCTTTGCCTCGAAGGCATTTCTCGACAAGGACGGGGTCGTAACGTACCGAACCGGCGATGTTTATACCGCGTTCCGCGCATTGTTCGCTGAGGCTTTTTTCAATGCTCTCCGAAGGGATTTTATTGAGAATAGCCCGTACGCCGGTAATACCGCCTTCCCGTGCAATGTCGTTGATCGTTGTCGCAAGGGATAGAGACTCGAAGGAGGGCTCGATTACAATGATTACGGTGTCCACTCCTCTTTCCACTCCTCGTCCGAAATGTTCCACTCCCGCTTCCATATCTGCAATAACAATCTCCCTGTCAGTCAGAGCAAGTTTTTCCAGAAAGACGCTGTTCACCTTTCCGATAGGGCAGGCACACCCCTCGAACGGGTGGGTGATCTTTCCGATGGACATAAGGCGCAAGCCGTCACGTCTCAGGTAATATTCAGGAGAAATATCGTTTAATACGATTTTTTCTCCGAGCAGGGTTTTCACCATCGGATCGGCATTTTCGGTACCATCGAGGCGGTCGAGAATTTCCCAGACCTTCCGTTCTCCTCCGAACAGGTCCATCACCGGCTTCGGAGCGGTATCGAAGCCGAACATGCGGAAAAGCCCTGTGTTCGATTCATCGGAGTCGATCACGAGCACTGAATATCCCTTTTCGCCTAATGATTCGCTTAAAAGGGTCGTCATGACGCTTTTCCCCGTTCCACCTTTTCCGGTAATCGAAATTTTTTTCATAGCCAGTCCCCTTTGCTGTTTTCGGAGCGATTTGAATGTATCCCTACGATACATTATAAACGAGTATTTCAGGTATACCCAAAATTCCGCTTATGGATGTTTCAATAAATGTTGACGGTTTGCTGTCATAGTGCGCCCTGCAGTTAGGTTTGGATGTTTGATTTACCTGTCGTATGAAACGACCGGGTCATTCATACCAGCCGAAATCATTCACAGCTTTTGTCATAGCCATGATATTTTCCATGGGAGACTTAGGCGGCAGCTCACAACCTGCGGCAAAGATGAAGCCGCGGGGAATCCTTTTTCCTTTTTCTACGACCATCCGTGTTGCCTCATAGACTTCATCCGGGGTACCTGACTGTATAATAGCCGGTACCAGGTTTCCCACGATAACGCAGTCCGGGAAGTATTTCGCTGCTGTCTCAAGGTCTATCTCATGTCCCACGCTGATAAAGCCCGGCTTGCCGAAATCTATCTGAGCCCAGTAAGGGAGATTGAGGTTTTGCTCGCCGCAAATATGCGTAAAGATTTGCCCGTATCCCATGTCGAGCATAGCCCTGCAATGCTCCTGAGCATACGGCAGTACAAACCGCTCAAACTGTTTCGGCGAGATGATGTTATTTGCGGTCGACGGCTCGCCTATGTGAGGCATTACTTTTTCAGTCCCGAACGTATCCTTCCAGTATCGCGCCAGTCCGATATAGTAATCGGTTGTCAGGTGCATCAGCTGGTGTACGGCTTCCGGTTCTTTGATGAGCCACCTGCACATTTTCTCCAGACCGGGGATATTTGCGGCGCCGGTGAAAAGGCCTCCCGCCCAGAATGCGATGCAGGGTTCATTATCGATCAGCCCTTCGGGCTTCGGTTTAAAAAACTCCTCTGTGAAAGCAAAGCTTTGAGGAGTGTCTCCGGCAGTTTTTATATCGGGCATTTCGAGTTTCCATACATCCTCAACCGTTTGTATCGGGAAGCGGGTAATCATCGGCGCCTGTGCATATTCGCCTTCCGGCAGTTTTGTTTCCCCTCCGAATTCCGGCGCGAGATGATTTGGCCTGCCGAACATCGGTATACATAAATAGCCTAGAGCGGACCATGTCTTCCGCTGCATTTCCAGCGATACTGCCGGTTTATCATAATTATCCACGATGGAGTGACCGGAATATAAAGCGCAGAAACCGCCGCCCGGCATCCATACAGGGATCCTGTCAGGCTTTTCCCCCCGTATTATGGTCTCGTAACGTTCCCGCTCTGTCATGGTCGCTTTCTTTTTCATCATTGTTAAACTCCATTCAGGTCTTATTATCTGGTCAATGGCCTATAGCAAGGCACCTGTATTAACTCTAAACCTGGAAATCGTGTTCCGGGAAAGCCCGTGATATGAATATTATAAAATTCCGGTGTTATTCATACCAGCCGAAATCATTCACGGCTTTTGTCATAGCCATGATGTTCTCCAGTGGCGACTTCGGCGGCAGTTCACACCCGGAGGTAAAGATATAGCCGCGGGAAATCCTTTTTCCTTTTTCTATGACTGCCCGTGTCGCTTCATAGACTTCATCCGGGGTCCTGGATTGTATAATAGCCGGTTCCAGATTGCCCATGATAACGCAGTCCGGGAAATATTTCGCTGCTGTCTCGAGGTCTATTTCCTGGCCCATACTGACGATGCCCGGCTTACCGAGATCTATCTGAGCCCAGTAAGGAAGATTGAGGTTTTGCTCGCCGCAAATATGTGTAAAGATTTGCCTGTATCCCATATCGAGTATTCTCTTACAGTATTCTTGAGTATACGGCAAAACAAACCGCTCGAACTGTTTCGGGGATATGATATTATTTGCAGTCGACGGCTCACCCATATAAGGTAAAATTTTTTCGGTCCCGAAAATATCCTTCCAGTATTGCGCGAGCTCAATATAGTAATCGGTTGCCAGGCGCATCAGACGGTGTACGGTTTCCGGTTCCTTGATGAGCCACCTGCACATTTTCTCCAGACCCGGGATGTTTGCCGCGCCGGTAAAAAGTCCTCCTCCCCAGAACAGGATACACGGTTCATTATCGATAAGTCCCCCGGGCCCCGGTTTAAAAAACTCCTCTGTGAAAGCAAAGCTTCGAGGAGTTTCTCCGGCAGTTTTTATGTTGGGCATTTCAAGTTTCCACACATCTTCAACCGTTTCTACCGGGAAGCGGGTGATCATCGGCGCCTGTGCGTATTCGCCTTCCGGCATTTTTATTTCTCCACCGAATTCCGCCGCAAGGTGACCGGGCCTGCCCAATTTGGGTACGCATAAATAGCCCAGAGCAGACCATGTTTTACGCTGCATTGCCAGCGATACCACCGGCTTATCGTAGGAATCCGCAATGGGGTGACCTGAATATAAAGCACAAAAACCAACACTTGGCATCCATACAGGTATCCTGTCAGGCTTTTCACCCCGTATTATCGCCTCATAACGTTCCCTCTCTGTCATGGTCGCCTTCTTTTTTACCATTTTAAGCTCCATTCAGATCGTACTATTCATCTTTCAGACTGATAACTTTTTATGCAGGAGTGCTGCAATGCACGGGTTATAATGATTCCCGTATAAATTGTACTGTTTTTCTTGACATCTATTATTATATATATATGAAATAAAATTTTCCCGTTCCGTCCATATTGCAGCAGGGTTGTCACGAAGTGCGTTTTTAGTATCATAGATACTCCGGCTGCTAATCTCCGTCTTGTACAACAGAGCAGGCACGGGCCATATGGTTAAGAAAAACGTATACGATGCGCAGGGATAAAAGAGGAAAAAAAGTCTTAAAAAAAATTTGTCGACATAATGTAAACTTTTTGCGAAACTACATCGTTTGTATATAATAGACACCGGATAAACAGGAAAGTATCTGGTGTTGAACGAAGAAGATTTAGTACAAGAGGCGATAGCGGGGAACCAGGCAGCGTTTACGTTGCTGTATGATGAATACTTTAATAAGGTATATCGGTATGTGTTGACGCAGGTTAAAAATCAGACTGAGGCTGAAGACCTGACCCAGGAGGTTTTTATTAAAGCCCTGCATGCAATCGGGTCATACAAGCAGAAAGGGGCGCCGTTTGCCTCCTGGCTGTTTCGTATAGCACGTAATAATATAATTGATTTCTGGAGGAAGCAGAAAGGGAAGAAAACAACAAGCATTGATGAAGCAGCTTCACTGGCAAGTGAAGATGATCCTGTGGATATAACCGAACGACGGACAGAAGCCGAGCTTCTGTCTCATGCGTTAAAGCTGTTACCGCAGGCACAGAAAGAAGTGGTTTCCCTTCGTTTTGTTTCGGGGCTTTCAATTGCCGAAGTTGCCAAAGTACTCGGGAAAAAAGAGGGAACGATAAAAGCGCTTCAGTTTAATGGTATGGTATCGATGAGGAAGATCCTTTCGGAAATGGGCAATGTCTAAAAAGAAGACAGAAAATATATTCAATGAATGCATCGAGCGGATCGAGCAGGGCGATAGTATCGAACATTGCCTGATGAGCTATCCGGAAGAAGCGGCTGAACTTGAACCGCTGCTCAGGACCGCTTTCAGCATTCAGGCGAACGCTTCATTTTATAATCCCAGCCGCTACGTGAAGTCGATCAGTCATGCACGCCTGGACGGTGCACAACGCTATGCACGATATGTGCAGAAAAAGGACGAATACCCCGCATGGCAGCGTGTCTGGGTTCCGACACTCGCGTCGATTACCGCAGTAATGTTTATCGGCGTGGGCACTGTTGCTGCGTCTTCAAATGCGCTTCCGGATCAAGCCCTCTATCCGGTGAAGATGGCTGCTGAAAATGTCAGGGTCGCCTTTACTTTTTCAGATGTCTCAAAGGCGAAGATTCATGTCGAGCTGGCTGAAGAAAGGTCGGATGAAATCGCTGCAATGGCAGCTCAGGGCAATACCGAGCAGATTGTGAAAGCCACCGATAAATTGCTTGAACACCTTGATGAAGCCAACATCGCTATGAGCCGGGTGACCGAAAATATAGCAATGCTGACGACCACGGAAATTCAACCGGCACCGCAGGAACCACAGGAACAGCAAACCGTTGTAACACCTCCTGCCGACACTCAATCCCCGACACAACCTGACACGACTAAGAAACCTGAGCCGTCAACAACGACGACCGGGCCTTCCGCGACCGAAGAGCCTGAGCCGTCAACAACGACGACCGAACCTTCCGCAACCGAAGAGCCTGAGCCGTCAGCAACGACGACCGAGCCTTCCGCGACCGGGGAGCCTGAGCCGCCAGCAACGACGACAGAGCCTTCCGCGACCGAAGAGCCGGAATCACCCGACGGGACGCCGGTACAGCAGGAAGAAAATGTTACTATTCAGACGGCAGCGGAGCTAGCCAAAATACTGAAATACGAGCAGTTCAGAAAGCTACTGGAAGTGGGACTTGCCAAGAATGTGACCGTACTGCAAAATGCGCTCAATCAGGCTCCGGAAGAAGCCCGCTCTACGCTTCAACATGCGATCGAAGTGTCCAATCAATTTAAAAAAGAGACCGAAGAGCCGTCCAGAATATACAACAGGAGCTATTATCCGTCATCT
>CAZAIO010000040.1:0-12818 GCA_964485235.1 uncultured Dehalococcoidales bacterium | reverse complement strand
AAAAGAGACCGAAGAGCCGTCCAGAATATACAACAGGAGCTATTATCCGTCATCTAACGGTATGAAGAATAAAGTTCAAAATACCGTACAGGATAAGGAACAAAACGTTGAACAGAATACCGGACAGAATGCCGGTGAAAACATGGAACAAAGCAACGAAAATAGTACCGGACCTGCTACAGTCTCGGATAATAGTACCGGTAGCCGCTGGAAATGGAATAAGCAGAAACCTTAATCAGTAAATTTCGTCTACCACGCATAACCCGTTATCAAGCCGCAGTCTCTATTCGTTTCGTTCAGCACCCGTCATAGCAGTTATTCCGGTAAAAATTCTCTTCTTTGACAGATTTTCTTATCTTTTACTATTAATATTTTCTTAATGATGCAATGTTAGAATTCACTCGGAATAAACCTTTAACAGGCCGTTCCGTTATCAATCTGTAGGGAAAGGACATCATGTAAGTTGCATATAAAAACACATGATGCGTACTAAAGCAATGAGGCATATGAGACCGCTGGAAATGGTGTTGTTAATACTCGCTGTAATTGTACTGGTGGCATCCATGTTTGCTGTTGGAGTGTACGGGCCTGAACTGGTCAAATTAATCCAGCAGGGTGGCGGAATTGGAGATCAAAATTCCTCTCCTCTGAAAATCATCGCCTCTCAGGTCGGAGAAATAGTCCGGCAGACCTTTTTCCCGGAAGTAAAAGCGTGTGAGATGGGGCCGGTGTACGGCACGACCAGAGCGGTTGCTATCGACTCTCTTACAGGGCGGATAATAGAGCCTGACTGCATCCAGTACATTGTAAAATAGTTCCCCGTTCCGGCTCCGGGACAACCGGATTTGTTTGATCATGCAACACTGCTATACCCCTGGCTTTTTTCGTTGATGTGTTTTCCTCTGTTTGAGTTCTGAAAAACTCAGGTTCAACCCGGGCAACTCTTTTTCAGTAATCTCCAAATGGTTAATGTGAAGGGGTATTGTCGTCAGGAGGCATAACCGGACTGTCCTGCGATATAGGGACTGTAAACCAGAAACGGCTGCCTTTGCCTTGAGTGCTTTCGACATTAATATTTCCGCCATGCGCTTCTACAAGTCCTTTAGATATAGTAAGTCCCAGTCCGGAGCCGCCTGTTGAGCGATTACGCGACTTGTCCGCACGGTAAAAGCGCTCGAAAATATTGGGCAGGTCCTCTTGCGGAATTCCGTTGCCGGTATCTGCAACGCTTATTTCTACATAACCGTTGTCCTGTCTTGCTGTTACCGTGATCGTGCCCCCTTCCGGAGTATGGAGAATAGCATTGTACAAAAGGTTATGCAAAACCTGTTCTATACGCTGTGCATCGATATAGCAGGACGGCAGTTGTTCCGGCAATTCTTCCTTGAGCCTGATTTTATGTGACGTTACCACAGAAGTTATAGTACTGACTGATCTCTGTATAAGCTGCTTTATATCCTCGGCACGGCGCATAAGACGTAATTTTCCTGCCTCGGCAAGCGTCAATTCCTGGAGATCGTCAACAAGCCTTGAAAGAAGGAGCGCTTCTTCATATATCGACTTCAATGTAGACTCATCCGGTTTTATCAGCCGGTCGTCGATTGCTTCAAGCTGTCCGCGTATATTGGAAAGCGGAGTCCTTAATTCGTGTGCAACATCGGTGACCATACTTTTTCGCAGCTTTTCGGCACGCTCCAGGCTGGATGCCATTGCATTGAACGTGCTGGCAAGCTCCCCGATTTCACCTCTATCGTTAAACCTTACACGGTGAGATAAATCCCCTTCCCCTAATTTTCTTGCCGCCACGGTAAGCTGCTGTACCGGCCTGGAAATACGTCTTGATAGTATTACGGTTACTATTGCTGCTGCTCCGATAGCAAGCAGGGCTCCCAGGAAAAGAAAGCGGTTTATCGTCCTGATCATATCCTCCACTGAAGTAGGATCGTTTTCATTTGGGTAGATATATACGTATCCTACCGTATCATTGGAAGGCATTTGCTTCAGGGGTATCGCATCGATGTTTCCCTTATATGTTTCGCCGATGGTCTCGTGTGCGGAATCGGCAATGACGACTTTGTTATTATCGGTAACAACGATCCTGCGGTTGTCGAGTGCCTGTACATAGTCCAGAAGGGGCTGTATATCGGACAACGTCCCTCCGCTGATAAAATGGCCCGCGAGCATATGCTCTATCCTCGATACACGCACCTGGTTTACAAAACGCTCATAATCGCGCAATTCGCTTTGCAGCCTGTTGCTGATAAAGAGCGAGACTGTTCCGATGCCTACAAGGATTACCAGCGCGAACGCAAAAAGAAGACGAAAATATAATTTATTTATCATCCGTCACCCGGAATAAACTTATATCCAACGCCGTATACCGTCTTAATATAGTCCTTTTTTCCGGGGCCGTGTGATAATTTACTGCGTAAATTATGTATATGCACGTCGATGGTACGGTCGAACCCGTCGAAATCGTATCCCACGGCTTTGTCGATGAGTTGTGCCCTGCTGAATACCCTCCCGGGCTCTTTTGCCAGTATACCCAGTAGTTTGAATTCTATAGTAGTGAGGTTTAACGGTTTTTCTTCAATATATGCCTCGTGCTTCAGAAAATTTACAGTCAGAGTGCCGTGCTGGATCTCCTCTGGCCCGCGCATGAGCATTTCCTCGGGGATACGCCGGAGAACGGCGCGCACCCTCGCAGCAAGTTCACGGGGGCTGAACGGCTTGGTAACGTAGTCATCTGCGCCAAGTTCAAGCCCGGTAAGGCGGTCATCTTCCGTGGTCATTGCAGTGAGCATGATAATAGGAACATCCGATTCTTCCCTGATCGTACGGCAGATCTGGAGCCCGTTTACGCCGGGTAACATGAGGTCAAGTACAATGAGGTCCGGTTTTTTCTCACGGGCAATCCGGAGAGCTTCATTCCCTTCATGCGACGAATATACTTTATAGCCGTCGCGTTTCAGGTAAAGCTTCACCAGTTCTACGGTCTTGATATCATCATCGACAACCAGCACGCTTTTATTCGACATTATTGTCCGTAAACCTCTATTTGAGAGTATTTTTTAATATAGTATATCTTAATTATTAAGAAAATATTAATGTTTCGCCATTCTGCGGACTGACTGGAACGTATAAGCTTTATTTTCTTATTAATCTTTTCTTCAAGATTCAGGCGGCGTCCTGTTATAAACGGTGCCGGAATAGCGAAGTATTAAATATAATAATATCGAATATTCTCTATTGACATTGAAAAAACAGGGTTATATCATTTTCCGGTACGGATAGTGTAATTATATTATCTGCTGCGTCCTGCAATTGTATTAAATATCTGGTAGAGAATGGAGGCGATATGGCATTGACAGAGCAAGACCTGAAAATACTGGAAAAATTCAACTTCGAAAAAAAGCCCGTAGGTGTAAAGTTCTCATCGACAATACCGGATAATATCAAGAAACTGGACAAAATCCTTGACTTCTGTGAGATGTTGAAAGAAGCGCAGGAAGGCGACCCGTTTTACGTAACAAAAGATGAGTTCACGTGTATAGGACCGTTGATACTCGGCATGGTTGAGCATGACCCTGTTTTTGAAGCAGGTCTGGTAGGACCGGCACTTGAAGTGTTCAGTGATCCCCGTGCAAATAAACGGCTCTATTACAATATCCCGAGACTGGTGAAGGATACAGTTAACAGTGTGTTGTTTTCGCCCGTAGATAAACTGGAGTTCGATCCGGATATACTGATAATTCTAACGAATACATCTAATGCTGAAATTTTATTGAGGGCGTATAGCTATAAGACCGGTAGAGTCTGGTCTACACGGGGGACACCGGTTGGCGCATGTTCGTGGTTGTACCTCTATCCGTTTATAAACGGTGAACTTTATTTTACCGTTACCAATTTCAGTTTCGGTATGAAATCAAGGAGATTGTTTCCGGAGGGGCAGATACTCATGTCCATCCCCTGGGACTTGTTACCCGAAATGCTGGCTAACTTGCGGGAGATGGAATGGGTACCTTATTCGTTCACCCTGGGGAGAGAGGGACATAAGAAAAGGGTCAGGGGAATAGTGAACGAATTAATGCAAGATTATCCGTTAAAATAATACCCGGATAGAGACCGTTATCTTTAATCACTGATATATGCCCGGTATTATATCTTTGTATGTAATCATTTAATATAATATTGACTTAGAAAAAAAGACGTATATAATTAGCATATTATAAAAAGGGAGGTAACATCATGTCAGACAGCGTCTATAAAATCATCACACTTGTAGGCACCAGCACCGAGTCATGGGAGAAGGCGGCTGCGAACGCCATAGAGACAGCGAGCAAGTCTCTGCGCGACCTGCGCATTGCGGAAATCGAAGAGCTGGATATGCAGCTCGAAGACGGTAAAGTGAAAAGTTTCAGGGCGAAAGTAAGAATATCCTTCAAGTATGAAGGTAAATAGTCCCCATCCCTGCTTCCCTGCGTTTAATTTAAAGTCTCTCCATATTCATTGATTGAGAAAAATATGCCACGATAAATGCGGGATAGAATATCTTGCCGGGCGTTTTCATGTAGACTATACTGTAACTCATCTGTGCAGGTACTTGAAAGGTGAGTAGTTATGAAAACGTCCGGCGTTTTGTCTAAAGATGAGATAATCGAGCGTATACAGGCCGATGTGCCCCTTGTAGAGGACCTGTTCGATATAGAACAGCAGGTACAGCCTAACGGCGTCGATCTGACGATCAGGGATATTGCGCTTTATGCTTCACCGGGATGTGTCAGTGTTAATAATGAAAACAGGGTGATTTCAGACACATCACCGCTTATATTCGACGGGCTGAACGGCATGGACCTGATGCCGGGATGCTATCTTGTCACATGCGCTGAAATAGTGAATTTGCCGCGAAATATTATGGCGCTTGCAAGACCGAGGTCAAGCCTCCTGCGTTGCGGCGTGGCAATTCATACCGCCGTCTGGGATGCCGGATATTCAGGCCGGTCGCAGGCTTTAATGACTGTTTACAATCCGCTTGGTTTTCGTTTATACAGGCATGCCCGAATTATGCAGCTTGTTTTCTTTTACCTGACCGGGGAAGTGGTTGAGGGCTATAACGGCATTTTTCAGCGTGAAAATATCTAGCGAGTCAATCTCCGGGCCCTGACCGTCTTTATGGACGCTCTAGCTGGAGCAGCTTTCCAGTCGCCTGTTGAAATCATCCATTGTGAAACGGTATTCCTGCGTGCCGTAGCTCTCAATCGAAAATGAGGCGACGACGCTTCCCATCATAGCGCACTGCTCGATGCTTTTGCCCAGAACCATGCCCTTGATGAGGCCGGACCTGTATGCGTCACCCGCGCCTGTCGGGTCGACCACCTCTTCCGGTATTACCGCCGGTATGATTGTCTCGCACTCCGGCGTGCATACACGGGAACCCCCTTCCCCGAGCGTGGTTATGATATTGTCCGTAAGGTGAAGAAGCGCTTTGCGATCCTTGTTCACTTTTTCCATGATCAGTTCGAGCTCGTAATCATTGGAAATGAGTATGTGTGCCCCTTCGATACATTTTACCAGGTCCTCTTCATTCCACATGGGCAGTGATTGTCCGGGATCGAAAATATAGCGGATATTCCGTTGCTTGCAGGCCTGCGAATAGTGCTTCATATCGTCGAGGTTTCCCGGTGCGATGATCATAATACAATCGTCCGGATTCGCCCTGTTGAAATCGAAGGATGACCTGTATTTCATTGCTCCCGGGTTGAAACCGGTGATCTGGTTGTCCGCGAGGTCGGTGGTGATATATGCGGTTGCGGTGAACTGGTCATCGATAATTTTTATAGTATCCGTGCCGATATTATTCTTCGCCAGCCATTCGAAATACCTCCCGTAATCATGGCCGATGGTGGCAAGTAACACCGGTCTCTCGCCGAGCATCGCCAGTGCGTAGGCTATATTGCCGGCAGTCCCTCCGAAATTCTCTCTCATATCATTTACGGTGAAGCTGATGTTAATGAGGTGTATTTTCTCAGGGATGATATGGTCGGCAAAATATCCCTGGAAGTCCATAATCCGGTCGTATGCCAGTGATCCGGAAACAATAATATCCATGTAAACCTCGTCTTAATAAATTGTATTTGTGCTGAAAAGCGGGTTCCTTTCAGATACAGGTCCGGGCAAAATCGCCTCAATTATAGCGTGAACCAGTTTAGAGGGTACACCCCGCAATCTGTTCCTGTCAAGACAATGCGGGAAAGTGAACTGTAACGGCAGCGATTGTTTGCTGCGTACGATGCTTCCGGTGATAATTGAAGGCAGCGACTGTAACGCTGCGATATGGCAAACCATGTCGTTTTGAGGTACTATGTAGTGTTAAAAGTGCCGGTTCCACATAGCGTGGACAAAATGTTATCGATGATAGAAAGAGACATGTAATGGATAAACTGGTCCATGAAGATAAACCTCAATTTTCTATATTGCTCAGGATTATTTTGTGGTTTACCATTGCCATGGTGCTCTTTCTGGCGCTGGTGACAATCGAAAGCGGCAGCGAAGATGCGTATGCAACAGTCGGGATGGCGATTTTTGTTGTGTTCCTTTTCTGGGCGGTAATACCTAGAAAATATTGCATTTACGAAGACAAAATGAAAGTGGAGATGGGGAAACCGTTTTCCCTCACCATCCGCTTCGATAATATCAAATATGCCGGAAAGCCTGAGGGTAAGTTTACTGTCGGTATAAATTTCGTTACCTCGTTCAGAAATACCGTCGAAATTGACAGGAAGAAGGGAATGAACGTGAATATCACGCCGGGAGATAGAGAGGTATTTCTGGACAGTTTAAACGGAGCGCTTGAGAGATGGCGGGAGGAGCACCCGGCGATATGATACGACCTGTTGAATGGCTCGGCGACAGGGTCAGGATAATAGACCAGACCAGGCTCCCCGGGGAAATACAATATCTGGAATTCAGGGACTATCGCGACATGGTCGAAGCCATAAAGACTTTGCGTGTCCGCGGAGCTCCCGCTATCGGGATTGCTGCCGCCTATGGCATAGCCCTCGGCGCGCTTTCCATAGATAAAACGGACAAAAGCGAGTTTTTACATGAACTCGATACTGTAATGGCGGATTTCGCTGCTTCACGTCCCACGGCGGTAAACCTGTTTCACGCCATTGAAAGAATGCAGGAGACGGCAAAAAAGTATGATGATGCCGGACAGATTAAACAGGCACTGGTGGATGAAGCAGCCCGGTTTCATTCGGAAGAGATATCGGCAACCGAGCGTTTGTGCCGGTATGGCGCGGACCTGATAGAGGACGGCGCTACGATACTCACCCATTGTAATGCGGGACCACTGGCGACCGCCGGGCACGGAACGGCGCTCGGCGTTATTATAACCGCTGCCCGGCAGGGTAAAAAACTATCGGTCTTTGTCGATGAGACCCGTCCTTTGCTTCAGGGCGCCCGCCTTACCGCATGGGAGTTGATTCAGGAGCATATTCCGGCGACGTTGATCACCGATTCGATGGCAGGTTACTTCTTAAAGAAGGGCGGCATAAGCTGTGTGATCGTAGGTGCCGACCGTATCGCTGCGAACGGCGATACTGCCAATAAAATAGGCACCTATTCCGTGGCGGTACTTGCCCGTGAAAACGGGGTCCCTTTTTACGTCGCCGCACCTGTCAGCACGATTGACCTCTCGATCGCGACAGGAGACAGTATTCCCATTGAAGAACGCGCCGCCGAAGAGGTAACTTCGTTTGCAGGTGTTCCTATCGCACCGCCGGGAGTTAACGCGGCAAATCCCGCTTTCGATATCACGCCGCATGACTATATCACAGCCATTATCACCGAAGAAGGGATAGCATACAAGCAGTTTCACACTGCTCTTGAAAGACTGAAAAGGAGGAACAATGCAACCTGAAGCCAGATTCGGAATTATTGCCGGCAGCGGTTTTTATGAGATGGAAGGACTTACCGATACTGAAGAGGTATCGATAAAAACCCCGTTCGGAGAACCCAGCGATAAAATCGTCACGGGTAAAATCGGGGGAGTGCGCGTTGCGTTCATTCCAAGGCATGGCAAGGGACACCGCATTAACCCGACCGAGATACCGGTACGGGCTAACATTTACGCTCTTAAAACACTCGGAGTAGAGCGGATAATATCGGTTGCCGCCGTAGGGAGCCTTAACGAGAGGATAAAACCCCTGGACCTGGTAATCCCGGACCAGATTATCGACCGCACGAAGAACAGGATAAGCTCGTTTTTTAATGACGGTATAGTTGCCCATATCATGTTTGCCGAACCATATTGCATGGAAACAAACCGGATCTTACTTGAGGCGGCAAAAAGTCTGGACATTACCGCACATGAGGGAGGCACTTATCTGGCAATGGAAGGTCCTCAATTCTCGACTAAAGCCGAATCGAACATGTATCGTTCATGGGGAGCGGATATAATCGGTATGACCGGTTTACCCGAGGCCAAGCTTGCCCGTGAAGCGGAGATATGCTATGCGACGCTGGCCTTTGTAACTGATTTTGACTGCTGGTATGACATGGACGAGACGGTAACTGTAGAAATGATAATAAATAATCTGCGTGAAAATATCAGTATAGCGAAAAAAATAGTGCGGAAAGCGGTTGCAATGTTCCCCGAATCGAGGGATTGTGCCTGTACAAATGCGCTGATGAACAGTATAATCACAGCACCGGAGCGTATTCCGCCGCAGGTTAAAAAAGACCTTGCACCGATTATAGGAAAATACATTTCGTAAGAAGGGACCATGTCACCGGGGATTGAATTTAATTGTTTACCGACAGCCATAGGAAGCATGCCGAATACCGATGCAGAGAAGGCGTGTTCGCTGATAGCCCGGTATCTTCCGGACCTGCCCGTATGGCCTCAGTTGTCCCGGCGCACCAATCTGGAAAATATGTACGTCCAGTTCAGCGAAGGATTTCCCGGGGTGGTGGTCGAGGGCGAAAAGATTTATGTGGAACGGACCGAAGATTTTGACGCTGAGATCGAACGTCTTTATTATGCAGACGATGAGAATAATATCGAGGGCTACGGTGTCAGCCCGAGTCATGCTGCGGGACTTTACGCGTTTAAAGAGTTCGCGAAGAAGCATCCCGGCATGGTCAAGGGACAGGTGACCGGCCCTGTAAGCTGGGGACTCTGCGTGACCGACAGAGAACAGCGGGGAATTCTCTACGATGATCTCCTTTCCGAGGCGGCGGCAAAGTTTCTGCGTCTGAAAGCGATCTGGATGGAACGTTTTTTAAGGACTATCGCCCGTGATACGCTCATATTTATTGACGAACCGTATCTGGCATCCCTCGGTTCCGCGTTTGTCGCCATTTCCGGCGAACAGGTGAAAGCGCTTCTCAATGTCGTCCTGTCCGGTATTGAAGGTCTGAAAGGTGTACACTGCTGCGGAAGTACCGACTGGTCCATATTGCTGAATTGCGACATCGATGTGCTGAATTTCGACGCATATAACTATGCCGATTCGTTGAGCACTTATCCCGCCGATGTGAATACGTTTATAAAACGGGGTGGAACGATTGCCTGGGGAATCGTGACCAACGATGAGGACATGTTGCCGGGCGAGTCTGTGAACAGCCTTTTCGACCGGTTGGGTGAGGCAATAGCGCCGTTTACAAGGGATGGAGTCCCGTTCAAGCAGCTCATTTCTCAGGGAATACTCACGCCCTCGTGCGGACTCGATTCGCTGTCGGAAGAAGCTGCCGAAGAGGTGCTTCATCTGCTGAAACAGCTGTCTGATAAAGTCCGCAGTAAATATGTATCATAACGCTGTGTGACACCGTTTTTCGGTGTCTGATTTCTGAAGTCCGAAGCTAAAAGTTGAAATCCATAGCTAATTCAGCGATAATATTACGTGCATTTTATTAAAATGAGCAATCAAAACTGGTGGTGAAGTATGAATAAATCGAGAAGAATGGCCCAGATTAAACATCGACAGCGCAAAAAGAAGCTGAAAGAGAGAAGAAAGGCTATTGCCGTTGCAACTGGCGTCGAAATAAAAGCAGCCAGACCGGCACCGACAAAAGAAGAGATCATAAAAGCGGAAGCGGCTCCGGAAAAGAAGAAGGAAGTTCCTAAAAAAGCAAAGACGAAAGCGGAAGTAGTGGAAGCTGAAGCAGCGGTTGTTGCTCCTGAGGTAGAAGTTGAAGCTGTTTCTGAGGAGACACCACCAGAGTCGAAGAAAAAACCGGTCAAGAAGAAAAAGCCCGAAGCAAGCGAAACCGTTGTGGCCGAACCGGAGGCTTCTTCCGAAAAGAAAGCTGCACGGAAAAAGAAGCCGGACACAGAAGCTGAAAGCTAATGGCGCAAGTGTGCCTGTTAACGGGAGCACCGGGAACAGGCAAGACCACGATAATCAGAGAGGTTATTGCCAGAGCGGGTATTAAAGCGGGAGGCTTTTATACTCAGGAGTTGCGTGTAGGCGGGAAGAGGCAGGGTTTCAATATCACGACACTTGACGGGCAGAGCGCTGTTCTTGCCCATACAGACAGTCCCGGCCCCCATCGCGTTGGTAAATACAGTGTGAATGTCCCCATTCTGGATACCATTGGTGTCACGGCGATCTATAAAGCGCTTGATGAGTGCGATGTAGTGGTAATCGATGAAATAGGGAAAATGGAACTGTTTTCACCACAATTCAGAAAGGCGGTGGAGACAGCGATCGGAAGCGATAGAAAGGTGCTTGGCACTGTTATGCTCCGGTCATTTCCTTTTGCCGATAAGATCAAACAGCATCCCGGAGTAAGACTGATTGAAGTAAAAAGGGAAAACCGCGACCGGGTACTATGCGAAGTTCTCGAGTGGCTCACCAGAATCGATGAATATAACACTGAGACCGATCGGCACCGTTGAAGCCGAGATGGTCGCTGCACTTAAAGAGCAATTGGCCCTCGTATTTGGCTGTCCTGTAAGGATAGCATTGCCGCTTGCGGTCCCCGAATTTGCATATAATGCGGAAAGAGCGCAATACCGTGCATCGCAATTTATTGATACGATAGTCCGGTATGTAATGCTGAAAGGAGAAAAGCTCCTGGGTATAACCGGAGTCGACCTGTTTAGCGACGGTCTGAACTTCGTGTTCGGCGAGGCGAGTCCGTCGCAAAGCGCTGCGGTGATATCATCGTACCGGCTCAGGGACGAACTCAGTGACGGGCTGCCCGATAATGAGCTCGTTCTGAAAAGGGCAGTGAAAGAGGCGGTACATGAACTGGGTCACCTGTTCGGCCTTGACCATTGTTCGAATACCCGGTGCGTGATGCATTTCTCCAACTGCCTGGCGGATACCGATATCAAGGAGATTTCTTTTTGTAGCAAGTGCCAACCCAAACTGATAAAATAGCGGCTAATCTTAAAATTCGTTAGTAGTGTATAACGCGCTCCATAGATTTCGCTGAAGATATGATTAATGAAAACAAGAGAAAGGATGTAGAGAATAATGGAATATGATGTAAAGGATATTGCTCTTGCCGGAGAAGGTAAGCTGCGAATCGAATGGGCGGGCAGGGATATGCCTGTATTAAAGCTTATTAAAGAACGTTTCGCCCGTGAGAAACCGTTTGAAGGTATCCGCATATCGGGATGCCTTCATATCACCACGGAGACCGCAAACCTGGGGCTGGTGCTGCAGGCAGGCGGTGCAGACCTGACGCTCTGTGCGTCGAACCCTCTGAGCACCCAGGATGAAGCCGCTGCGGCTATGGTGGAGTACGGCGTACCCGTATATGCGATTAAAGGCGAGGATAATGATACCTATTACCAGCATATCATGGCTGCCCTTGATCGGAAGCCGAACCTGACCGTGGATGATGGAGCCGATCTGGTGAGCACGGTCCATAAGGAAAAGAAAGAACTTATTGCCGGTATAATCGGAGGCACTGAGGAGACGACTACCGGAATCATCCGCCTGAAAAATATGGCTGCCGAAAAGGCATTGAAATATCCTATAATCGCGGTGAACGATGCCAGGACCAAACATTTCTTCGATAACCGATACGGTACAGGCCAGAGCACGATTGACGGTATTACCAGGGCGACTAATGTCCTCTGGTCAGGAAAGGCCGTGGTGGTCTGCGGGTACGGCTGGTGCAGCCGGGGCATTGCCCGCAGGGCACAGGGACTCGGGGGCCGTGTGATAGTGACCGAGGTACAACCGATACCGGCGCTGGAAGCGGCGATGGACGGTTTTCAGGTGATGCCGCTTCTTGAAGCGTCAAAGGTAGGCGATATATTCATCTCGGCTACCGGCGATACCGCGGTAATGGATGGACCCCACTTCGAGCAGATGAAAGACGGGGCTATTCTGGCGAATAGCGGGCATTTCAATGTCGAGATTAACATTCCCGTGCTGGAACGTATGTCAACCGCGAAGCGGCGTGTGCGCCCCTTTGTCGATGAGTATACGATGAAAGACGGCAGAAAGATTTACCTGCTGGGAGAAGGCAGGCTGATAAACCTGGCTGCCGCAGAGGGACATCCGGCGAGCGTGATGGATATGAGCTTTGCCAACCAGGCACTGGGACTTGAGTACCTGGTGAAAACCAGAGGGACCATTGCTCCGGATGTTTATCCCGTACCGGCGGCAATAGACGACAATATAGGACTTCTGAAATTGAAGTCTATGAATATTTCGATAGATTCCCTTACCGACGTACAGAAAAAGTACCTGGCAAGCTGGGAGTCCGGAACATAAAACATATTGAGGAGAAATGAATGTCGAACAGTTTCAACAGTGCGAGCAAGCATTATTTTGCGTCCGAGTCGGTCA
>CAZAIO010000039.1:0-21373 GCA_964485235.1 uncultured Dehalococcoidales bacterium | reverse complement strand
TTCTTCCCGACGTAGGGGCAGGCCCCCGTGCCTGCCCGGTGAAAAAGGATCGCCTATTATTACGCGGGCGTCGTGGGCGGGTCTGAAGCACCCGCCCTTACATGTGCCTGCGAGCGGCATATGTCTATCTCAAAAAAAGACGCACATACGGTTGGATTTTGGTCTGATATATCGATATTTGTGAAAAGGCGACCACAGGGGGTCGCCCCTACCGCGTCATTTATATGGAAACTTTTTTTCCTTGAGGCGGTTCATAAACCGCAAGCCTCGTAAGGGGGTATCTTTAGATGCCCCCGTCTCCGCCATTCCACCGCCACCGGGCTCTCTTTCTTCCCGACGTAGGGGCAGGCCCCCGTGCCTGCCCGGTGAAAAAGGATCGCCTTATATTACACGGGAAACACGGGCGACCGGCAAGTCATCGATTCCGACTGTATTACCTTTATTACCTCGAAAGTTCTCCCTTTGCTTTGCGCGATATATATCTCCGGGCTGCCTGGACGACCAGGGCAAGGCTCATGAGATAATCATCATGCCCTTCATCCGGGAGTACGAAGAAATTCAGCGTTTGGTTGGGACGGTAGATGCTTTTTGCACGCTCGAGCTCGAACTGGAGTTCCCTGTATTCATCCGAGCCGTCTGCGGCGTAGAGCTTCAATCTGCCGGAATTTACCGCCGCGAGCAGGTCGAAGCCTGCTTCAGACTTCGACTTCTGCGTGAATTTAAAGGGAATCAACCTGCTGCCTATTGCCTGTTTCAGAAACGATGCGACGGGTTCTCCGATTCCGGTGGCATCGATCACGATACGGCTGCAACCCCATATATTTTTCAGGATGTCCACCATTTTTTGCTGGACAAGCGAGTGGTTCTCTCCTGTCCAGCAATAGTGCTCTACTACTTTGATCACGGGCAAAGCCGTTTCCCGGTCGCCATACTCCGGCGGTTGGACTTCCGCTATAGTGATAACGGTCGAATCTCTGCCGGGCCTGGTCAATATCTGGTCTTCGACCACTTCAGACTCACCGGCGAGGTCTATCCCGGCAACATAGATAGCATGTCTCTGCTGCCGTCCCCGGAGACGTGAATGTGTGCCTTCGAGCTGCGCCCTCTGTTGAACGGACAGAAATCCTCCTCCGCCATGAACAGGCACCAGAGCGTATTGAGTCTTGAACAATGGATGGTCTTCACCCAGCCTCGATCGTTCCGACTCCACAAACTGCAGATATGAAGGGTTATACCTGGCTACATGCTGCCAGTCATAGCGGAAATGCCTTCGTATACCGTCCTTCCTTTCCAGTTCGAGGTTGGTCTGCTTGATTTCCTCAAGAAGCGTGCTGTCGTCCCATGTGGTGCCGTAGTGCACTGTCGTTACATTGAATGCAGACCCCATCGGCCTGAACTCCTTTGTATACTTCTCTTTGCTTACATCCTGTGATTCGTCGATCTCCAGGAGGATGCTCGCAGTATGCCCTACAACTGATGACGATTCCTCGGCAGAGAGGAATATCTGATGCGCCGCGCCGAGCGTGAAGATATATCCCATCTCACTGTGCCATATACCGGAAAAACCGAACTCGTCCAGCCTCTCCCGCAGGCGCATCATGGATATAACGGTCTGAGGTTTGAATGTAGGCGAGCACTTGATCGAATTACCGCCCCGGGCCATGAACATGGTCAGAAGGAGGACTTCGAGCTGCGCCGAAAGCTCATTCTTACCGCCCTGCCGTGCAATTTCCACCGACAGGGTCAGTCCTCTATTTTCGCATATGCTCTGAAGGACTGCTTTTGCTACCTCTTCCTGATATGGACGTAACATCACTTCAACAGAATATTGACACCCAGAGGTATCGCAAGCTCAGTGAGCACCCGCGTGATCGCTTCCTTAAGCGAATTCTTCTGCTCTTTCGAGATGTTGTAGCGAATGCCTACCAGCCGGGCAATTGTATTGGCGGCCCTGAGATGAAGCTCAAAGCGGTCGGGCTCCTTCTCGATAAGCTCACGCAGTTTTACCCGCAGCAGAGCGATCTCCTCATCAAGGCCTTCGATTTCGATGGCCTCTTCAAGTGCCACCTTCTCGGCTGCGTCAAGCGCTCTGCCGTAAAATCCTCTCTTTTTTCCTTTTTGCGATTCTTTTTTTGTCATCGTACTTTGCCTTGATAAGACCGAAAACCAGTATGTGAGCAGCCAGGTCATACCTTTGATTTTCCAGTGCTTTCTTCAACAGGTTTCCCATAGTGCCGTTAATAATAGAACATATGTACTATTTTATCAAGGCTATGCTGTCATAGCGCATTGAGATAGAGATTGCTATCAAACACTCTATAAAAAATAAATGTCGCAGGAAAACCGGCCGGTTGCCCTTCGCTGGTATTCAGAGGTTTTGTCTCGTGATTGTGGTTTTGCCGGTAACTGTGGATGTGTAGTATCTGCCGGATAGGCGTAGTGTAAATTCCGGCTATATGCCGACGAAATGTCTGAGGACGAATCCTATACCGAATGACAGGGCGGCAATACCAAGGCTGAGCGCGGCCATTGAGGAGAACTCTTTCCAGAACGGCTGGTCTTTTGCCACCGACATATAAAAGTTGAACAGCACGATCACCACGATTGCATTGATAATCATTAAAGCCAGGGAGAAATACACATTGGTGAAAAGGAGGTAAGGAAATATCAGAAACAGCACGGTGAGTACGTAAGCGCACCCCGTATACAGCGCCGATTTGAGCGGTGCCAGAGCGGTTTTCTCCGATTTACGGGCCAGGTATTCCGTGCCTGCCATAGAGAGCGATGCGGCAATGCCGGTGATCAGTCCCACCATTGCAATAAGCCGCGGTTCCCGGAGCGCAAGGGTAAAACCGGCGAGCGCGCCGGTTAGTTCTACGAGTGCGTCGTTCAGCCCCCGGATAACGGAACCGACGTAATTAAGGCGTTCCTCGTTGATCATCCGGACAAGCTGTGCCTCGTGTTCATCTTCCTCTTTCGCGATATCCAGCGCCTCCGGTATGTGTGCGGATATATCGACGTATGTACGCTGCGCTTTGCCCTCTCCTTTTTCCATCAGTTTAATGCCGAATGTAAGCCCGAGTATTTTAGAGACGAGGTAATAGAGCCATACTTTTATCATATCCGGCCTTTCATCCTGCCCTGTGTGCTCCTTCCACACTGCATAGTGCTTCATTTCGTCCCGTGATATGTTCAAGAGTGTTTCACTATTATGACTATCTTTTGTAGAACGCGAGAGTTTGCGATAGATAAGATGCTCCGTTATTTCTGTTTTCTGTACCGTTTTAAGTTTTTTCTGTAATGTTTCGTCTGTCATTGTCTGCATCCTGTTATTACGGCATTTGAAGGGAGCGCCTGCATATTTATTCCGCCGATAAATATGAGCGATATCGCTGCGCTCAACAGCATACTATACAATATAAATGAACTGCCCGCGGATTCCAAATAACGGCATATCACGTTGTCGGGTCGCAGGTGGTACCGGGAGATTTATGTGCGACCTGTTGACAGTGTTATTTTATATACATACAATTGCCTTGCCTGTGATTTATGCTGATGCCGGTCATCTGTAGTTGACCGGATACCGGCAGGGCTAACCTGTATAGAGAGCTTGCCGGGAAAGGATAGGAAGGTATGACCGGAGGTGGGGACAACTCCCTTTCACGATTAAAACCGATTAAATGGTACCGGGACCTCACCGGAATGAAAGAGAGGATTGAAAACGGCGTTTTTCTCCTTGAGGGCGACCGTGCTATCGCTCAGGTTATTGCCGTTCATCCCGATATGGTTCAGGAGATACTGACCATCGAGGAAGGAAATCCGCGATATAATAATTACCCTGCACGATTGATCACCGGCAGCCAGCTTCATTCCATAAGCGCTGCGAAAACACCGCAGGGTACTATCGCTGTTGTCCGGATACCGGACAATACCTATTCGGACCGGCTGCCCCCGGAAACGGGCGACAGGCTGTTGCTGCTTGAAAATGTGCAGGACCCCGGCAATACCGGCACGCTTATAAGGACTGCCGTCGCTTTCGGATTCTCCGGCATTATCATGACGGAGAAAGGCGCCGACCCGTTCTCATCGAAATGCGTACAGGCGACTGCCGGTGCGGGATTATCTCTGTGGATCAGGCGGACCGGCCGCTATCTTGATATCGCCGCCGCATTGAAGCAAAAAGGATTTGATTTAATCGCTGCCGACCTTCAGGGTAAGCAGGACGTATCCGTCCTTTCTCAGAAGCGCAGGTTCATACTGGCGCTCGGCAATGAGGCTGCCGGGCTTTCTGATGCGCTGCTCAATATGGCGACCGCGCGTGTCGGTATTCCTATCGCCCGTGATAAAATCGACTCGCTCAATGTCGCCGCCTGCGGTGCGATCTGTATGTATCTTGCGTCGCGATCAACCTGAAAAGTACAGTTTACGGGGAGTCCTGCGTTTCGAGATGTTGTTTGGCTTCCTCGAACTCGCTTTTCAACTGCTCCGCTTTTATAGAAAGCTGTTCCCATTCTCCTGTCAGGACGGCGACCCGCTCTTTAATAACGCCGTGCCGTTCTATCGATTCTACCATTTGTGCGCTGTCACTGTAGTGCTCTTCGCTGCTGAAATATTGCTCCAGTGCCTTCATCTCCGTTTCGAGTCGGGCAACCTCTTTCTCGATCTCGGCAATCCGCTGTTTCACCGGAGAGCTCTGCTGAAAGTACCTGTTCCGTAACTCCCCTGCCGTACGTTTACGTTCTTTTGCTTTTCCGCGGGGCGAGGGACCCGCATCTACGGAAGCGACCTGTTTTTTCTGTATGGCGACATTTTCTTCTCCCTTCGATTCCTGCATGTAAAGAAAGCTATCATAGTCTCCTGTGAATACCTGTACTCTGCCTCTTTCGACATGGATGATCTTGTTGGCGATCTGGCTTATAAGTGTGCGATCATGAGTTATAAAGCATAGCGTTCCCCGATAGGCTTCCAGTGCGTCCGCGAGTATCTCTCTCGAGGCGATATCCAGGTGGTTCGTAGGTTCGTCCATGAGCAGCAGGTTCGCAGGTTCCATCAATATCCTGGCGAGCGCCAGGCGGGCTTTCTCTCCTCCCGAGAGTACCGATACCGGTTTATATACATCATCACCGCTGAAAAGAAACCCGCCGAGTATTGTCCGGAGCAGTTCATCCGTTTCATCGGGGGCTACTCGCCGAATTTCGTCGATCACGTTGCATTTCGGGTCCAGTTGTTCAAGCTGGTATTGTGCATAATACGATGTAGTGACATGGTATCCCGGTGAACGCTCACCGTCATCGAAAGGAAGCGCACCGGCGAGGATCTTGAGCAGGGTGGTTTTCCCTGCTCCGTTCGGTCCGATCAGTGCCGCACGGTCTCCCCTGTGCAGTACGAGGTTGAGGTCATCGTATACCAGGTTATCTCCGTATGATTTGCGGACGTGGTCCAGTGTGATTACGTCGGCGCCGCTCCGTGCCGGTTCGGGAAAGGAGAAGTGTATTTTCCTGGTCGACCGCGGCACAGCGACCCGTTCAAGCTTGTCCAGCCGCTTGATACGGCTCTGTACCTGGGTTGCCTTGGTGTTCTTGGCACGGAAGCGTTCTATAAAGCGCATTTCGCGTTTTATCCTTAGCTCCTGTCTCTTTGCGGTGGCGGTAAGTACCTCCAGGTCTTTCTGCCGCGCGTCGATATAACTATCATAATTACCGAAATGGAACAGCACATCGTCCTGCTCCAGCGCGAGCACCTTATTGACCAGCCGGTTCAGAAAAGTACGGTCATGGGAAGTGACCAGCACTGCTCCCTGATAGGACTGGAGATATCGTTCGAACCATATGCATGATTCCAGGTCGAGGTGGTTTGTCGGCTCGTCCAGCAGCAGTATATCCGGATTGAGCAACAGCAATCTGGCAAGCTCGGCGCGCATCAGCCAGCCCCCGCTGAACTCGCTCAGAGGACGCGAGAAGTCGGCCGCGGCAAACCCGAGCCCTGCCAGGACGATCTCCGCTTCATGTTCCGTGTTGTAGCCTCCGGCTGCTTCATAGCGATGCTGGAGCTCTCCCATCTCTCGCAAGAGCGCAGCCATGTTATCGTCATTTCTTACTTCTGACAGCTCGTCCTGGAGAACCTGTATCCTGTGTTCCAGGCCGCTTATGCTTGTCGATGCTCCGGCAACTGCATCGAGCAGGCGTGTTTGCGAGCCCGGCTGGATATCCTGCTCGAGGTATCCGATCGTGGCGTTTTTTCGCAGGGCTACGGTGCCTCTGTCGGGACTCGTCCTGCCCGCGATAATATCGAATAACGTGGTCTTACCCGAGCCGTTCGGTCCTATGACCGCCATACGGTCCCGTGCTGCGACCTGAAAGCTCACGCCGCTGAATAAGACATGTATCCCGAATGATTTTGTGACGTTCGATACGCTTAGCATGATAAATACACGATATATAATTATAGTACAAGGTCGTAGCATTGTTCAGGTTACGGTATTTACAGGAGCATAATCGAAGGTACAGGCGGATAAAAAATACCTGCATGGTCGCTGTGTAACATGATATACTAGGGTAAATAGCGGATAACCGCCATGTCTGAAATAGAACAGAAAATCAAAGACCTGCGCAAGCAGATCAACTACCACAATCACCGCTACTACGTTCTGGATAGCCCCGAGATAAGCGACTCAGAGTATGACCGGCTTATGCTCGAATTAAAGAAACTTGAGGAAGAGCGCCCTGACCTTGTCACCCCGGATTCTCCCACGCAGCGCGTCGGCGCAGAACCTGTAGCGGCGTTCGGTGTCGTGGACCATCCGTACCCGCTCTTAAGCCTCGCGAACGCTTTTTCCGATGATGACCTGACCGCGTGGCACCGCAGGGCGTCCAATCTTCTCGGGCGGAGCGATTTCGATTTCGTGTGCGAGCCCAAGTTCGACGGCCTGGCTGTGGCGCTGACCTATGAGGATGGTATGCTCCGGGTAGGTGCAACCAGAGGCGACGGGTATCGTGGCGAAAATATAACGCAGAATCTGAGGACCATTAACAGCGTACCGCTTTCGGTACCCGGTGATGCTCCTCCCCGTTTTGAGGTGAGGGGCGAGGTATACCTGTCGAAAAAAGGGTTTAAAAAGCTGAATGATGAGCGTTCCCGCGAAGGCCAGTCGCTCTTTGCCAACCCCAGAAATGCCGCTGCCGGCTCTTTGCGGCAGCTCGATTCCAGGATAACAGCCCGGCGTCCGCTGGACATTTATATCTATGCACTGGGGTGGGCGGAAGGCAGGCCGGTCCCCGATACGCACTGGGAAACGATGGAATACCTCAAGTCGCTCGGCTTCAGGATAAACCCCAATAACGAACGCGTTTCGACGATTGAAAAAGTAATATCCGTATATAAAACCTGGGTAGAAAAGAGGGAAACGCTGCCCTACGATATCGACGGTCTTGTTATAAAGATCAATTCCATTGCCTATCAGAACGAGCTTGGCTTTGTGGGCCGTGAGCCGCGCTGGGCTATTGCATATAAATTCCAGGCTATACAGGAAATTACCCGGCTTAAGTCCATAGAGATCAACGTAGGTCGCACCGGCAGCCTCAATCCGTATGCGGTCCTCGAGCCGGTCAGGGTGGGAGGTGTAACCATCAAGCAGGCAGCGCTTCATAACGAGGAGGACATCCACCGCAAGGACATCCGTCCGGGTGACTGGGTTATAGTCCAGCGTGCCGGTGATGTGATACCGGAAATAGTCGGCCCTGTTACAAGCCGGCGTACCGGTAATGAAGCGGTCTTTCATATGCCTGCAACGTGCCCGGTATGCGGTGCCGAAGTAATCAAGCCGGAGGGCGAAGCAATGCACCGCTGTACCAATATAGCATGTCCCGCCCAGGCTCTGGAGAAGATCAAGCATTTCGTAAGCAGGGGCGCCATGGACATCGAAGGTATCGGCGACAAAGTAAGCACAGCACTATTCCGGGCGGGACTGGTGAAAGATGCGAGCGACCTCTATTTTCTGGAGCGGGAAAAATTGCTGACTCTGGAAAAGATGGCGGATAAAAGTGTTTCCAATATACTCGGCTCTATCGAGGCAAGTAAGGACCGTTCGCTCACGCGGGTTATCTTCGCGCTCGGTATTCCGCAGATAGGTTACGAGACCGCCGAACTGTTGGTGGGGCATTTTCACAGTGTGGACGCGCTTATGAAGGCTTCACGGGAGCAGCTTATGGCAATACCGTCGATAGGGCCCAAGATTGCCGATAGTTTAATGGCGTTCTTTCGCCAGGAGCAGAACCTGCGCATTATCGAAAGACTTAACGAGGCGGGTGTGAAGCTGGAAACCGTCGCCACGCAGGAGAAGGCTCTACCGCTGAAGGGCCAGGAGTTTGTCATAACCGGCAAGCTGGAGGCGTTCACCCGGCAGGAAGCCGAGGCGAAGGTGAGAGAGCTGGGAGGCAAAGCTGCCTCCGATGTGACTAAAAAAACGAACTACCTGGTTGCAGGAGCGGACCCCGGTTCAAAACTGGCGCGTGCACAGGCGCTCGGCATACGGCAACTCGACGAAGGTGAGTTCCTGAGCATGTTAAATGAAGTTGAAAAAAGGAAATGACAACATATATGAAACAAATGAAGTTGATCATCGGCCTGGGCAATCCGGGCAAGAAATATGCGCATAACCGCCATAATGCAGGATTTCGATGCATCGAACTTGTGGCGAAAAAGAGCGGGATACAGATCAAGCGGAGCCAGTGCCAGTCGAAAGTGGGAGGGGGAACAATAGCAGGGGTTAACGTGGTCCTTGCGAGGCCGCAAACATTTGTCAATTGCAGCGGCGTAGCGGTGAAAGGGTTGATGCAGAAATATCGTGTTTCCGTGGAAGACCTGATAATAATATGCGATGACCTCGACCTTCCGACCGGTAAGGTGCGTGTCCGCCAGAACGGCGGTTCGGGCGGGCATAACGGGCTGAAATCTATCATCGCAGATACAGGAAGTCAGGACTTCTGCCGCGTCAAAGTCGGCATCGGAAGACCTCCCGGAGAGCAGAAAGCATATATAGATGAGGATGCTGTGATCAACTATGTGCTCGGCGATTTCACACCGGAAGAAGTACGGCTTATCGAACCGGCGGTTATCAGGGCGTCAGAGGCAGTCGAATGTATCCTTGCTGAGGGTATTACTGCTGCGATGAATAAATTCAACTAGGCGGTCTAACAGGTTGTTTGTGGGTAAAAGCGATAGCTCTTGTACGCAGACGGCTAGTCTTCAAGTATAGTAAGAACATCTTTCGCGGCATAAACTTTATTTCGTTTTCTGCCGGTAATCTCGGCCAATATCTGTTCAGTGACCAGGATTTGAATTGCTTTATTAGCGGCGGGAAACGTTACACTCAGGTGCTCCTGAACGCTTTTCACCGTCACGATCGGTTGCATGAAAACAAGGTCGATTACCTGCCCGAGTATCGGGGAGCGGTACTTGTCCAGAACTAACTTCCGGCAGTCCTGGTGAAGTCTCATTAACAGATGTGAACGCTGGATCGTATCGTCTGCCTGGTTGATCACACCCTGCAAAAAGAAGCTGATCCACTGTTTCCAGTTTCCCTTACGGCTGACTTCAAGGAGATAAGTAAAATACTCTTCGCGGTTTTGTTCAAGGTAAGCGCTCATGTAGAGCAGAGGTCGCGTCAGGACCCCTTTCATATGCAGGATGAGAATAATGAGCAGGCGGCCTATACGTCCGTTGCCCTTATAAAAGGGGCGGATAGACTCAAGCTGGTAATGCACAAGTGCCGCCTGGACCAGATAGGGCAAGTGAATAGCGGAGTTAAGAAAGGTTTCCAGCTGATTGAGGCATTCATACATTTCCTGTACCGGCGGCGGCACAAAAATTGCCTGTTCGAGAGTACAGCCCGGCGGACCGTTCCAGACCTGCGTATTGCGGAACTCTCCCGGGCGTATGTATTCCGTATGGGACCCGTTCATAAGTATCCCGTGCAATTCACGGAGAAACCTGAGGTTCAACGGCATCTCGTCCAGGTAATTCAGGCCGTATTCCATCGCACGCACGTAATTGTAGGTTTCCTCCACATGAGGTTGTTTTTCGGCGCCTGTAATTTCATAGCGGAGCAGGTCTGAAAGCGATAACCGTGTGCTGTTAATACGCGTGGAAAGCAGAGCCTCTCTTCTTATAAAGGGGTGGATAAGCCTGTCGGGGTCCGGCATTGCCTCGATAAGGCCGGAAAGCCTGCCCACGGCAAGGTCGGCCTGTGAGAGAAGAGTCACCAGCCTATCGTCCCATTCGAACCGGGGTGGAAGAGGGTGTGGAACAAATGCCCAGTAACCGCCCGGGGCATAGACCAGCCTTCCTGCAGGACTCTTTTTAAATAGATTGATATTCATGCGAGAAGTTCACACGTAAAGCAATCAGTATTAAATGAAAAAGCCTTAATGTTTAATAATATCATGAAATTAACGGTAATCGCAATAACTTTTTCCGGTACTTTTTCCGAGTATACTGGTAGCCGTGTATAAGAGCATACATTGAGGTATGGTAGTTATTGCCTGGATAAAATCTATATTATTTAATGAAGCACAATCTTTATTTAACATCTGAACATGTTATAATAGACCATCTTATAGGACGATAGTATGAAGCAAAAACGGGATGGCGTATATATCTGGGTGACATGGCTGCCGAGGTTGATGACGGGCGAGATGACCTGTGAATGGGCGCTCTGGTTAAAAGCGAACTATGAATATTATGAGAGAATACCGTCCGACTTCGACGCTGCAACATGGCAGATAGAACATACAAAATTGCTGAGAACCCTGCGTATTGAACGTCAGAATGCAGGAGGCACGCTGTTCCTGGAACGGCAGAACAGCTTCAAATTCAAGACACCTGACGGCGTTATTGTTGCGGGTATCCCCGACCTTGTGGAACGTACGGACAGCAGGCACGGAATTATCTATGATGCCAAAACGGGACAACAGTCACAGTCACATCATGTGCAGGTAATGCTCTATATGTATTTTCTGCCGCGCGCAAAGCCGGAATGGGCCGGTTTTACTTTCGATGGTATGGTCTACTATAAAGATAACCGGGTTGAAATACCTTCGGCTGCGATCGAAGGTTCATTCGGAGAAAATGTGAGCTATTTTATCGGTGTACTGGCTTCACCCGATCCTCCTCTTAAGGTGCCGGAAGTGCAAAACTGCCGCTTCTGTGACATACATAGACAGGAGTGTCCGGAACGTGTTGAGGTCTCCTGAAACATCCGTCCGGACATATGTGCCGGAGCAGTGTTCAGTCCTCCTTTGTTGATTCGAAAAGATGCGACGCCCGGTTTATATAAGTCAGTACGCTCAGGGCGATAATGCTGAATGAAAAGCTGAGGACGCCTATATAACGATAACTGAAGTATCCTACCATCAGTCCCCCGAGCATAGCGCCAAGGGACCTGCCGATTTGTACTGAAGTTGTGGAGAAGCCCATTATCGTGCCGCGGGCTTTCGGCGATATCGATATCATGAGGGTGAAATAGACAGGACGGTTGATCGAGTATATACCCCTGAAAAACGAACCGAGGACAAGGGAAAGCCAGATATACTCCGGATAAAGAAACAAAAAAAGTCCGGAGATCCCGCATAAAATGATGGTTACGGTGCAGGTTTTTATTTTGCTGAACCGGTCGGCGATCTGTCCGCCTGCGAGAGTACCGACAAACTGGGCGATTGACATCAATGAAATCAAGGGAGCAACCTGGCCGATATTCAAAGAATAGCTTACCATCAGAAAAGCAACCAGATAGACCTCGATAACCTGATATGTGCTCACCATTAAAACATTCGCTGCAAGTATAAGAAGAACGTTTTTCTGTTGTACAACCTCGCGTAATTTGGACAGGTACGAGATACTCTGCGCTGAACGGGCAGGATGTAAAGTGGGGAGAGAGATGACAACCAGAAATGTCGTTACCAGCATACTTATACCCAGATAGAGGAAGGTCGTATGCCAGCCTAAATTTTCGGTAAGGATCGCTGCGAGCGGTACGCCGGCAACGGCTGTCAGCGGCGGTCCCAGGTTAATAACTGCCATGGCTTTTCCCTGTCGTTCTGCAGGAAAGTAGTCGCCGATGCAGGCAAGAACGTTTGGATATGATATTGAAAGCCCCACCCCCTGAAGTACGGTAAACATTATCAGGGTCGAAAATTCCTGGCTGATACCGTATCCCATAAATGAGATGCCGATGATGGCGAGCCCGAGAATTACCATTCGTTTACGTCCCAACCGGTCGGATAGAGGTCCGATTATAGGAGAGAGTGTACCCGATAGTATTGCCGATATTGTGACGAGTTGCCCTACGACTGCAACCGGCGTATCCAGGTCTTTGGAGATATCGACGAGGAGTGCTGCAATAAGTATAATTACCATCCCCGTGAAAAACATGCACAGCGTGAGCACACCTACCACAACTATTGATCTGCGCTTTGTCATAGGACTTGCCGAACGGTAAACAGGGATATTATACGATTATAATAGTGCATATCCGAATTGATTTGTTACTCAATATTTTTTAATAAACGATATCGATATAGACCGATAGTTTTTTAATGCTTATCATTGAATATAAAGTATTATTCCTCGATATTAAGCCAGGGTATATGTGGAGAACGGATCATATACAATAGCATGCTCCCGGCAATGAGGCTGATCACAAAGCTTGCAATACCCAGAAACTGGTAACCTAAATACGCCACGATAAGACCCCCTCCCATTGAGCCGAGCATCCTGCCCAGGTGCGTGGAGGTATCTGAAATTCCCGTAACAGTGCCGCGCTCATGCTCTGATATAGAAACGATAAGCGCGTAGAACGTAGGGCGGTTGCTGCCAAAAGTGAATTTTAAAAGTGCACCGAGCAGGACCGTGAGCCAGATATGCTGAGTATAGAGCATGAGAACGAGCGCGATAAGCCCCGTTGCCGTCTGTGTAATTGTACAAATAACGGTCCTGTTGAACCGGTCGGCAAGCTGGCCTCCTATTAATGCGCCGGCAAACTGTCCGATCGCAATAAGAGAAATAAGCGGCGCTACCTGTTCGATATTCAAGGAGTAGCTTAGCATTATGAAGGCGACCAGATAGATTTCAATGATCTGGCCTGCTCCTTCCATTAGTACATTTGTAGACAGGAGATAGAGCAGGCGTTTTTTTCGCAAAATCCTCCAAATCTTGGAAAGATATGATGCATTCACTTGTGTGGAGGATTGCGCGATCGGCGGGAATATTACAAAGACACTGATTGCTGCAATGATGATGAAAATGCCCAGGGCAAGGAAGCTCAACTGCCATCCGAACTTGCCCGCGATAAACGCTCCCAGCGGTATTCCTCCCACGATCGCCGCGGTGACACCAAGCATCATTATGCCCATGATCCTTCCACGTCTTTCAGATGGAAAGTAGTCACCGATACTTGCCAGTGTGTTCGGGAATACAGCTGAAGAGCCGGTACCTACGAGCAGGCTGAACCCCACAAGCATGGCAAAGCTTGTACTGATGCTATAGCCGAGAAAAGCGATACCTGTAATAGTAAGACCGATCGTTAATAAGCGTTTCCGTCCAATTCTATCGGAAAGCGGTCCGACCATTGGAGCACCGATGGCAGAGATTATTGCCGAGGCGGTAAGAAGCTGTCCTACCGCAGCAACCGTGGTATTCAGGTCACTGGAAATATTGACAAGAAGCGCAGAGACCAGTCCCATTGACATCATAAGGGAAAACGCGATAGACATAATCACGATGGTGATGAACACTGACCTTCGAAAAGAAATCTTTATCATTTTGACGATTATGCCGGTATAAAGGACAAAAGTTGACCTAGTATATCATATCTGGCTTTCACCAAGTAGAATCGTATGTGTTAGTAACCGGTATTATTGCCGGTGGACCAATGAGTTTACCTGAATAACTAATTTTATGAGAAAAGAGGTTAAATTACAGTGCTTGACAAAAAGAGGGGGCGCTTTCTACTATATGGTTGATAAAGGCAAGATACAACCATGATTAACAAACGGTTCAGGTTTGCAGGAATAGTTATCGCAGTACTGATTTTTACGCTTACAGGGTGTGAAAGGCATGACGTTCACGTACAGCGGGTAGGCGGGTTCGCTATTTATCTTGTAGACCGGTCTGCGGATACTGCAAAGCTCGCGAAAATGGATATCGACTCGGTCCCGCTCGAGGCTATGCCGGTAATCACGGTCGATGATATAGTGAGCTATAACAAAGAGACACATGAGATAGAGTTGACCTCGTCCGCATACGATCGCCTTTTGCAAATGGGCGTACCGGTAAACGGCAGGTATTTTGCGGTGTGCCTTGATGGAAAACCGGTATATCTCGGCGCATTCTGGGTTATGTGGTCGTCACTCAGCTATGATGGTGTGGTGATCATGCTTCCTTCACTCACGGGAACACCCGTGATCCAGATATCACTCGGTTATCCCGACCCCAGTTTTTTTACAGGAAAAGACCCCCGGAATAATAAGAAGATCTTTAAATCGCTGGAGCTTGCGGGAAAACTGAAGCAATGAAGGAAAATAGAGCATGAGAAAAAAAGTGATTATTATCGGAGCCGGACTCGCCGGGCTGTCGGCAGGCTGCTATGCGCAGATAAACGGGTACGATACCATCATTTTCGAGCATCACATTAAAGCGGGAGGCGTTGCAACGGCGTGGCAGCGTAAGGACTATCTCATCGACGGCGGCATTCATTTCCTCACCGGATTCGAGCCGGGTTCGTCGCTCCACAGCTTTTTCCGGGAGACCGGTATTACGGAGGGTGTTCCGGTAAAACAGATGCATGAGTACGGCCGCTATATCGATGAACTTACCGGGAAACGTATTGATGTGACTCGCGACCTGGACCGGCTTGCCGCCGACCTGAAAAAAGTGTCGCCCGGTGACTCGCCGTTTATCGAACGGTTTATAAAAGACGTGCGTGCTTTTCAGCGCGGCAACAGCAGTGAGTTCGGGATGGAAAAACCTCCCGAGTTGACCACGCCGCTGGACGGCTTGAAACTCATGTGGACTATGCGCTGCATACTCAGGTATTTCAGCGGCCGTTACGCACGTTCTATAGATGAATATGTACGGGATATCCGTGAGCCCGTGCTCACCGATTTTTTCCGGAATTTGTTTATACCTTCCGTACCCGCCTGGTTCATAATAATGCTCATAGCGTTACTTGCTAAAGGACAGATGGGAGTGCTGACCGGCGGATGCAGCGACCTCGTCGGAGCGATGGAGTCGCGTTACCGGGAACTTGGCGGCGATATCAGCTACGGGTCTACGGTACGTGAAATAACGGTGGAAAATGATCGGGCGACGGGAATACGCCTTGAGGACGGTACCATGCATGCGGCGGACTTTATCGTCTCGGCAGCCGACGGGTACAGCACCATTTTCGAGATGCTCGGTGGGCGATACATCGATGAGAAAATACAGAAAATGTACCATGAATGGCGGCTTTTTCAACCTGTCGTGATGATTAGCTACGGAGTTAAACGGGAATTCAACGACGAGCCGTCGGCTTCTATAATCATGCTGGAACACCCGTTTACTGTGGGAAACCGGCCGGTGGAAATGCTGACGATACGTATCTTTAATTACAGCGACCGGTTTGCACCGCAGGGCAAGACCGTGGTACAGGCCATGTTCGATTCCGATTGGGACTACTGGTACAGCCTGTACACCGATGATAAGGCATCATACAAAAAAGAGAAGTCCAGGGTTGCGGCTGAGGTGCTGGAAAGGCTGCAAAAGCATTATCCGGGCATCGCATCACAGGTGGAGGTGACCGATGTGGCAACTCCCTGTACGACATGGAGGTATACCCTGAACCGTAGAGGTTCATATGAAGGCTGGTTGATGAAGTCGGACACCATGATGGAACGGATAGGCCGGACGCTGCCCGGCCTGACCGGATTTTTCATGGCGGGACAATGGGTAATGCCGGGAGGAGGTGTGGTGCCGTCGCTTTACTCCGGCCGACATGCGGTACAGCTCATCTGCCGTGACGATAAAAAACGTTTCACCGTCTGAATACAGGATTTTTTCAGGCAGTCATTTTTCTCAGGGAATTTTAGCCGAATATCGTAACTTTCACTTGTCCTCACGTTCGTGACAGCGTAAAATGGATGATATTCAAGAAGCTTGCTCCGGGGCTACATCGACAGACCGGAAAGGAAAAATCACCGTTCGAGGAACAATGCCACACCGTATTGAAGTTATATTCAGAGACGGGATCACCGACGCGCTTGGCGAGAGCGTAAAGAAAAGGATTATCGAATATCTGGACCTGCACGTTGATTCCGTACACACCGTAGATGTCTATACCATCGATAAAGAGCTGGATAGAAAACAGCTCGATTTCCTCGGCAGAGAGCTTTTCGCCGATCCCGTCACGCAGATATTTTCCTGTGACAGCCCCATTGCCGGAGACTTCGACTGGCTTATTGAGGTAGGGCTGAAACCCGGCGTCACCGATAACGTGGGACGCACCTCCATGACCGCTATCCAAGATATGCTCAAGGAGAAGTTCGGGCCGGATGAAGCGGTCTACACATCGAAGCAGTACCTTGTGAAGGGGAAAAAGCTCACGAAGGCAGACCTCGATAACATAGGTAAAAACCTGCTGGCAAATGAACTGATACAACAATGGTTTATCGCCGATTCTGCATCCTTCATTAATAGCGGGCTTCAAATACCCATTCCGAGAGTTAATATCCCTCATACGCCATCGGTGCGTACTATTGATTTAAACATTTCCGATGAAGGCCTTTTAAATCTGAGCAGGGAGAGAAAGCTCGCCCTGAACCTCATCGAGATGAGGATAATAAAAGACTATTTATCGAAGCCGGATGTAATAGCCGGACGGCATGAAACGGGACTGGACGGGCTTGCCACTGATGTCGAACTTGAGGTAATAGGGCAATCATGGTCCGAGCACTGCAAGCATAAGATTTTCAACGCTAAAATACGATACAAAGATGAACACGGCGAAGAGTTGATAAACAGCCTCTTCGATACTTACATTAAAAAGTCTACGAAAAAGTTACAGGAAGAGCTTGACTGGGTCGCATCGACACTGTGGGACAACTCGGGGGTGATACGATTCAATGATGAATGGCTGCTCGCCGTAAAGTGCGAGACGCATAACAGCCCTTCCAACGAGGAGCCTTACGGCGGTGCGATTACCGGCATAGTCGGCGTGTACCGTGACCCCATGGGCACCGGACAGGGATGCCGGTTGATATTCGGCACCTACGGTTTCTGTACGGGTAACCCGTTCTATAACGGTACGCTCAGGCCGAAATTACATCCGAGGCGGCTTCTTGAAGGCGTGCGTACCGGTGTGGAGCACGGCGGCAATAAACACGGCGTGCCGACGCCCTACGGGATCACCTTTTTTGATGATGGTTATATGGGCAAACCGGCTATATACGTTACAGCTGCCGGGCTGATCCCGTCCGAGGTGAACGGCAAGCCGGGCTATGAAAAACATGCCGACCCGGGCGACCTCATCGTGATGTGCGGGGGCAGAGTGGGCATCGACGGCATTCACGGCGCGACCGAGTCGTCCATGGAAGCGGGCGGCTGGATAACCGCCAGCCATGTCCAGATCGGCGATCCGTTTACCCAGAAGAAGATGCACGACTGCTTGCTCGAAGCGCGGGACCTCGGCCTGTATAAATGCATTACCGATAACGGCGCCGGGGGGCTTTCTTCGTCAGTCGGTGAAATGGGACAGTTCAGCAACGGGTTCGAGCTGCACCTGGACAGGGTACCCCTTAAATACGGCGGGCTCGATCCCTGGCAGATATTGGTCTCTGAATCGCAGGAGAGAATGACGATCGCGGTACATCCTGACATGCTGGACCGTCTTATGGAACTCGGAAAAAAACATGACGTTGAAATGAGCGTACTGGGAAAGTTTACCGGTACCGGAAAGTTTCACGCGTTGTATGATGGAAAGACCGTAGCGTATCTGGATATGGAATTCGTGCATCAAGGCGTGCCGCAGATGGAGCTCGAAGCCGAGTGGATAGCACCGGAGCGGAGAGGGCTTCATGAGCCTGCACTTACAAAGATAACCGACCACGGCGGGTTCCTTAAAGAGATGTTAGCCCGTGTGAATATTTGCAGTAAAGAATATATCGTCAGGCAATACGACCATGAAGTACAGGGGACAAGTACGGTAAAACCACTGATCGGAAAAGAGAGCGACGTGTACAACGATGCGGTGGTGCTTTGCCCGGTACTGGGTTCTAAAGAAGGCATTGCCATCGCCGCCGGTATCAATCCGAAGTACGGTCAGATCGACGCATATCACATGACGGCATGTGCTATCGATGAAGCGATACGAAAAGTCATTGCGGTCGGCGGCAGGCCGGACTATATCGCACTGAATGATAATTTTTGTTGGCCCAGCCCGCTTCCCGCGGACAGTAATCCGGATGCGCGATATAAGATGGCGCAGCTTGTGCGGGCGAATAAAGCATTATACGAGTACACGAGCGCATTTAAAGCCCCGTGTATTTCCGGGAAAGACTCTATGTCGATGGACGGGACGATCATGGACTCGGATGGTAAAGAACATCGCGTATCAGCACTGTCCACGCTCCAGTTCGTGGCGGTTGCAAAAATCGACGATGTCGAGAAGTGCGTCACCGCGGATGTGAAGAACCCCGGTGACCTGATATATGTGCTTGGTATGACGCGTGACGAAATGGGAGGCTCGGAATACTACGAGATGCACAATGAGACGGGCTTGAATGTGCCCGTAGTCGATGTGAATACGGTCCTGCCGCTCTACAGGGCGCTTGCCGGTGCGGTAAGTGAGGGACTGGTGCGGTCGGTTCACGGATGTTATAAAGGAGGCCTCGGCGTTGCGCTCGCTCAAACGGCATTCGCCGGAGGTTTCGGCCTGGATGTCGATTTGAGGAAGGTACCCGCACAGAATGTGACGGATGATGATACGTTGCTCTATTCCGAATCGGCAGGAAGATTTGTGGTGACAGTGTCGCCTCAGCACAAGGAGCGTTTTGAACAATTACTGCAACCTGCCGGCTGCGGTTTAATCGGAAAAGTGACAGACAATAACGGATTCAAAGTAACCGGAACGAACGGGACCGTTATTATAAAAGACACGATCGATGCTCTGAAAGAGGCGTGGAAATCCACGTTCAGGAGTTTTTAATGAGACCGAAGGCGCTCGTACTCTACGGGTACGGAATCAACTGCGATTATGAGACTCAATATGCGTTCGAACGTGCCGGTGCAGTTGCCGTGCGGGTGCATATAAACGAACTGATAAACGGGGACCACCGTCTTGCGGAGTATCAGATACTTGCCCTGCCCGGAGGCTTTTCTTTTGCCGACGATATAGGCGCGGGCAAGGTGTTCGCCAACAAGTTCAAATACAATCTTGAAGAGCAACTGCAGGAGTTTGTTAGTAATGACAAACTGGTGATCGGTATATGCAACGGTTTTCAGACTATGGTTAAAATGGGCATTTTGCCCGGCCTGAACGGTGATTACAGTACCCAGCTCACCACGGTGACATTTAACGATTCAGGGAGGTTCGAGGACAGATGGGTCTATCTTACCGTGCTCGATTCCACCTGTATATTTACAAAAGGTATAGAGAGATTATACCTGCCAGTGAGACACGGTGAGGGAAAATTCATTCCGAAGGACGAAAATACGCTTCGCGGGCTTTATCAAAACAAACAGATAGTGCTGAAATATTGCGACGCGGAGGGCGATATTTATGCCGGTTATCCCTGGAACCCGAATGGGTCGGTGGATGCCATTGCCGGTATTTGCGATGAGACCGGCAGGATTTTCGGCCTTATGCCTCATCCTGAAGCCTGTCTTTTCAGGACGAACCATCCCCGCTGGACAAGGGAGCAGCTCCCCGAAGAAGGGCTCGGTCTGCAAATATTCAAGAACGCAATCAGTTATTTCAAATAGATCCCTTTCGAGAAAAAACCAACCGTGCATGATTATCAACGGCTGATCTGAAAATGCCGTATTTTTCAGGGCGATAGAGTAGGTTCCATACGTACATAGATAATTGTTCTTCTAATATTGTCATTTCATTATTGTTTTATTTGTATCGATTCAATAGTATTGACAGTCATTAATACGTTATAGTACAATCGTCCTGGTACTAAAGTTTTACATAAACTCAAGTTCTTCGAGCCAGCTATCCTAAAGGGTAACCAATGGATAGTGGACGTTAGGGCGATACTGGAAACGGTATCACCTCCCGTGTTTGGAAAGGAGGGCGATAGATGAAACTTGTTCATGTAAAGCCGTCTGTAATATTTTTCAGACGCTTTTTTTTATGCCTGAATTCTTCATACCTGCTATTGGCCTCTGCATACTGCGTCGCCTGTTGAGCTGTGCATCCGTTCTAACAGGGCATATTTTGTTATTTACGACGGTTATCACATCACGGGATTAAACGGTTAACAGTGTATTGGGTAATATGTTGGTCTCTTCAAGCCATCTATCCTGGAGTGTAACCAATGGATGGTAGATGTGGGGGCGATACCGGAAACGATATCACCTTCTGTTATTGGAAAGGAGAGGGACGATGGAGTATCAGAGGCATGGTTTTATTATTCTCGCTTCTGACAGGACGAATAATCGCTTGAACGTGGCTGGCTTAGACGAATTTTCATATCGTATCTGCCCCTCATATACAATCTCACATTATAATCACTGTTCTTCTTGTAAAGGCAAGTTCTCTTCACGCATTTCGTATATACGCGGAGGCACTCTGTGAAAAACAGACTTGTCCGTGTGCTCACGTTGTTTTTCCTGCTCGGGGTATATTTGTCCCTGGCAACGCCGGTAAAGGCTGATCCAACGCTTATACTAACTCCCGATACGGGCCCGGCCGGTACGGTGATCACTGCCAGCGGTAGCGGTTATACTCCCGGCGCCAGTGTATGGCTCTGGTTCGATATCGATAAAGACAATGTAAAAGATACCGGAGAACCTTCGTTACGTATAACAATTACATCGTCCGGTGATATACCGTCAGGTGCCGTTTTAACTGCACCCGAAGTTATACCGGACGAATATCCTGTAAAGATACGTGCTTTTATCGGGAGCACGGTATATGCAACTACTACGTATACTCTGATTGGTGCCGGCATGATTATTGATCCCGATAGCGGGAGTACGGACACGGTCATAACCGTTACCGGCGGAGGCTTTTCCCCGAGCACGACCGGGTGGGTCTGGTTCGATACCGATGGAGATGGCGTCAGGGATGCCGGAGTAGAGCCGGAGCTATCGGTCACTACCACACCAGCCGGAGAGT
>CAZAIO010000038.1:0-21518 GCA_964485235.1 uncultured Dehalococcoidales bacterium | reverse complement strand
GAAATTGTATCAACAGATGACCAGTCATCACCACAGGGCGCGATTTCGGCATATAATCAGCTTACGCAACAAGGCATTAAATTCATGAATGCTCCTCAATTTACACCGGCTAATATAGCTTTGTCGTCAGTTGCCGAGAAAGAAAAGGTTATCCGCAGTGTGGGAATGATTGTCGATCCTTCACAATTTGGTCCGGACTTTAAATATGATTTTACTTTCTGCACCCTGTATCAAATTCCCCCTGCATATAGTTATCTGGTGAAGAACTATCCGAATGTTAAAACAGTGGCAATATTAAGGGTCGATGACCCGGGCGGAGTAATACCTGAAGAGATAAGCAAAAAAGAAGCGGCATCTCGCGGTTTGAAAGTTGTCGCCACAGAAAATTACCCGGTCACAACAGAAGACTTCTTGCCGATAGTGACAAAGATAATGCAGAAAAATCCCGATGCAATAGACCTGGTAATTACCATTACACCGTGGGCAAAAGGCATTATCACTGCAGCACGTCAGCTGGGATTCAAAGGTCCTATATTCCTCGGATGCCCTCTCGGTGACAACCATGACCTCATTAACATGCTCGACCCGAAATATGCCACCGATATCTTTAGCGGCACACCCGATTTGATAGCTGACAATATGAGCCAGATTATAAAAGACTTTCGCCCGCTGATGGAAAAAGCTCAGGGCCGACAGATATACCTGGACAATATTATTCCTCTTCTTGCTATATATCCTATGTTACAGGCTATAGAAGCCGCTCAGAGTTTCGATACTACAGAAGTTGCGAATACATGGATTAATATGAAGAGCATAGATACAGCATTCGGCCCAGGGCATATGGGCGGCATGGAAATATGCGGTTCAAATAATTTCTCCTTACCTGACAAATTCCCGGGCTCGCGAATTCTCAACGGACAAGTCGAGTCCTACTATTTGGATGCGGTACCTTTCGCCAAATAGAAAGAGAAATAAGAAATAACGAAAAACAATTGACAATGGTTACCGTGGCTGTACAGGGCATTATTGATCAGCGGGAGCGGATTTCACTGCTCGCTCAACAATTGATGAACGCACAATAAATAATGCGGATGAAGCAGGCACAGGTAACCATTGTTCAATTAGCGGTGATATAAGCAACATGCATGTGTCCTCCGGCAGAACTGAACGACATGTAAAACTTGCTTCTATTCAGTACCTTATATCATACATGAGAGGGGATTCGGCCTGACTCCTGTAACATTTTTACTAAATGGATTTCCAGGATGAAATAAAAATATATAAATTTATGACTGTATAACATCTCAACGTTTAAAAACGTCAATCAATATTATATAATAGTGCAAAATCGGTAGAAACAGACAAAATCGTAGTAAAAGCAATACTTCGCAATGGATAAAAATATACCATCTACTCTATCCAATTTCCATATATAGAAAGGAGCTCTTTATGAAGCGAATTGCCGTGGATATTGGTGGAACGTTTACCGACATAGTATATATAGATGAGTCCACCATGCAAATTATTGTGGACAAAGCCCGGAGTACCCCTTCCGATATAGGGCAGGCCGTTATTGATGCCATAACAAAGATTAATGTGGATGTACCCGATGTCTCGTTATTTATTCACGGTACGACGGCTGGAATCAACACCATCGTACAACATAAAGGTTCCAAAGTAGGTTTACTCACTACGAGAGGTTTTATCGATATTCTTGAAATGGCTCGTGGAAATAAAAAGGAACTCTACGATTATATGTGGAAAAAACCCAAGCCGATGGTGCCCAGGTACCTGAGATTACCCGTCAATGAGCGGATAAATCACCTTGGGGAAATCGTCGAGAAGCTCGATGAAAAGCAAGCCCGGGAAGCGGTAAAGAAGTTAAAGGAAAACGGTGTTGAAGCTGTTGCAATATGTCTGTTACATTCGTATTCAAATCCTGTGCACGAGCAAATGCTGGGCGAAATAGTCACAGAAATAATGCCGGATGCCACGCTGGCATTGAGCCATCAAATTGCCCGTGAGATCAGGGAATATGAACGAACGAGCACCACTGTAATCAACGCATATATTGAGAAAGCAGTCGTGAACTATCTCAGCAAGCTTAATACCAACCTTTATAATATAGGGTTCAGTGGCCAGAAGCTGGTCCTCGGACCAAGCGGCGTACTGGGAATCGAAGCAGTGAAAGAAAAGGCTATCTATACGCTTGCGTCAGGCCCCATAGGCGGTGCTGCCGGTGCGGCCTACCTGGCCAGATTGCTGGGTATTAAAGATGTCGTCACTATGGATGTAGGCGGGACCAGCTTTGATGTATCCGTCATTAAAGAAGGAATGAATGTTGAGAAATACCAGGGTGAGATAATGGGCTTCCCCG
The DNA here is from genome assembly GCA_964485235.1 of uncultured Dehalococcoidales bacterium. GTDB lineage: Bacteria > Chloroflexota > Dehalococcoidia > GIF9 > UBA5629 > CAZAIO01. The sequence continues at coordinate 19,141 of CAZAIO010000038.1, read as the reverse complement.
TGCTGATGGCAGGCGTCGATATCCGGCCGATCGGTGCAGGGGGAGGCAGTATCGCTCGGGTTGATGCAGCAGGGCTTCTCACAGTCGGTCCCGACAGCGCAGGAGCCGACCCCGGCCCAATGGCGTATAACACGGGCGGCACCGAACCGACAGTGACCGATGCAGCTCTTGTAAACGGACTGATCGATCCCAACTATTTTGTCGGTGGTGAATTCAGTCTCGATATCGAACTATCGAGAAAGGGCGTAAAGGGGATAGCGGACAGGCTGGGCCTGGACATTAACCAGGCGGCAGCCGGTATTCTCGCAGTTGCCAGAAACAGTATGACAACTGCTACAACCGAAATACTTATCGGCGAAGGTTTGGACCCTCGTGACTTCACCTTGATGTCTTTCGGCGGCGGCGGAGGCATATTCGCAACCCATCTGGCAGAGGATATGTCTATCTCCAGAATAATTATTCCCGTCGCTCCGGGCGTTTTCTCGGCACGCGGTATCCTCGCAATGAATATAGTGCATTCATATGCGCAGGCGTACAATCGCGCAATGGATGAAATGGATATGCAGGAACTGGAGGGCATATATACCGGGATGGAAGAAAACGCGATGAAAATCCTGCTGTCGGAAAGCATGACAGAAGACACGATAGAATTTGCACGATCTCTCGATATCTGCTACGAAGGGCAGCGTTACTATGTTGATACGCCTGTTCCTTCCGGAAAACTGAAGGAAAAAGCCGGGATAAAAAAAGAAATAAGTTCAACGTTTGAACGACTGTACGAGACAAGGTATGGACATTTGATCAACGCCCCGCTGAGAACGCTTAACGCCAGACTGAAAGCAACCGGGAAGATAAAAGAAATACAGGGAAGGGTGATTGAAGAAGGGAAGGAAATTCCCCCCGCAGCAATAAAGAAGAAGAGAAAAGTTTTTCTTGACGGAGCATTTCACGACACCGATATCTACGAGAGGACCGGTCTGCTCTGCGGGAATGTTATCTCAGGTCCGGCGATTATCGAAGAACCGTTCCATACTACGGTGGTTATGAAGGGACAGACGTTACATGTCGATAAAATGGGCAATTTGATTATCCATACAGGAGGTGTATAAATGTCCAAAGTAGATCCCATCACCTTTGCCGTTGTCAGGAATAAGCTCATTTCGATAGCCACCGGTATGCAGGAAATCGGATTTCGGACCGGCGTAACTACGTTCATGTACGAGATTATGGACTGCTCTTTTGCGATCCTGGATGCAAAAGCCGGCGTTATCGCTCAAGCTGCACAGGGAATGTTGCTGTTTCTGGGCAGCCTCGGCCCTGCAGTCACCAATTGTCTGAATGTCATCGGTAAAGATAATATCGAACCCGGGGATGTGATTATCTCCACGTTGCCCGATATCACGGGCTCCCATACATCGGATGCCGTGCTTTTTACGCCGATTTTCTATAAAGAGAAAATATTCGGCTACGCATCCACGAAAGCACACTGGATCGACCTCGGCGCAAAAAACACTTATCCGTCCGATGCAACGAATATCTACGAAGAGGGACTGCGTGTCCCTCCGTTGAAGCTATATAAAAAAGGCAAACTGCAATCAGATATCTGGTCGATAATAAAATGGAACTCAAGAGCACCCGAACTGGTATGGGGAGATATGCAGGCGCAGATTTCCGGCTGCCGGTTTGCCGAGAGACAAATAGTTGAACTGCTGGACAAATACGGGAAAGAGACAATAGAAGCCATAATCGAAGAAATGTACGACTACAGCGAACGTGTCACGAGACAGGCGATCGAGAAGATCCCGGACGGAACATGGACCGCCGAAGACGATATGGACAGCAATGGAATAGATCTGGACAAACTTGTCCATACAAAAGCAACCGTCACAATCAAAGGAAGTGATATCATCATCGATCTCTCCGGCTCAGATCCTGAACAGCCCGGCCCATCGAACGGGCTCTGGGTGACCACTCTGTCAGCGGCAAGGTCCGCGGTAAAGGCATTGACGGCTCCGAACTTGCCCACAAATGAAGGCTTCAACAGACCGGTTACCGTTATTGCTCCGAAGGGATCTGTATACAATGCCGGTCCGACTGCACCTTCTTTTCTCTCCGGAGATGTCGCTGCCACCATTTTCGAACTGGTGAACAGAGCACTCTATAAAGTGCTTCCTGAAAGGATCCCGGCAAATTCCGGCGGAAGCGTTATCGGGGAAGGATTTTTCGGACAGGACCCCAAAACGGGTAACTACTGGGGAACCATTACACCCAGCATAATAGGGCAGGGAGCGGATATTAATTCCGACGGCGATGGATATATCATGCATCATCCCGCCGGAGCAAGTAAGAACATCCCCGCAGAAATAATAGAATCATCGTTCCCTCTTTTTGTGGAAAACATGGAGTTTGTACAGGATAGCGGCGGTGCAGGTAAACACAGGGGAGGTCCGGCTTCAAGTCTCAGAATTCGACTCCTCACTCCTGCAATATTCTATAGTTTTATTGAAAAGGGCAAGACTCCACACTGGGGTTTTGAAGGAGGGCAACCGGGCCTGAGAAATTACGCTTTGATCGAGTCCGGACAAAAAGGTGAATTTGAGATACTGAAGACGTCGGGAGTTCCACTTCAAGAAGGTGATAACGTAACAATCATCGCAGGCGGCGGAGGCGGATACGGAAATCCATTCGAACGAAAAATAGAGGATGTTCACTGGGACGTGTTAAATGGTTATATTTCCATCGAACATGCAAAGTCCGACTACGGCGTGGTGATTGATCCGAAGACGCTGGATGTCGATTTAAAAGAGACGAACGCATTAAGGGAAAAGCACTGATATATAAATATATATAATTTTTATTCCGGAATTGAATAAGATTAATAATATTTGGCTGATTTCGAAAAGTAATAGTTTATATTTATCGCCTTTATATATAGTGAATAATTTTTCATTGTGATACAATAGCATTGGTTTATCTGTAAAATTAAGTAAAGGTCAATAAAATAGACACATGAGAAAAAATGCTGCTAAAAAAAATCCCACAGTAAGCGAAATAGAGGAAGCTGCCAAACAAATCGAATCTCTGGAATTTTTAAAATGTATTCACTTTGCGGATACACTTATTAGATACATTGAAATCGTGATGAAAAAAGACGTGGTTAGCCGGCTCCAGGGGCAGGCTTTGCGTTACATGATTATTAGCGAAAATAACCTGACACCTACCAAATTGGCACGGATGATGTACCGTTCCAAACACAGTATGACAAAGATAATCGATAACCTGGAAAAGCAGGGGCTTGTCGTTAGAGACCACACCGGTAAAGATCGCAGAGTTACCTACATCAAGATTACAGCGGAGGGATTAAACTACGTTTTACAGACATATTCCAAGGGAGAGATGTGGGGCCCCGAGGTTTTGACCTGTTTAAAAAAGGACGAACAAAAACAATTCTTAAATATGACCGAACGGATGCGTAGCAGAATTGTCGATATAATGAATGAAATCGAAATAACGAACGGCGCATAATCTCTAATTCTGTTTTCGCAGGTACATGAAGCCTCAACAATAGAACGATGTAACACTCTAATCAAAGGGTAGCTCTTTACCCGACTTTCGCCTAAAAAAACGGCGGACCCGATAAATGAGATTTTCCTTCACGCCCGCCGTTTTACTACAACTTATTTGCCAATATACTTCAACGCGTTTTTAGCACCAATGCGGCCTGAGTTAACGGCAAAAGCCGATGATGTTCCCGATGCAACATTAATACAATAGCTATCTCCGTAGAGTCCACCGGCATCGTAGCCTCCGGCATATAGTCCTGGAATGGCTTTTCCCTTTTTATCAACCACTTCAAGCCTTTCGTTGACTTTTATTCCGCCTTTCGTCCCCAGGAAAACGGTACGCGCTTTTACGGCATAAAATTTAGGACCTTTAAGCGGCCAGAGATATTTCTGTTCCTTCGCAAAAAGATCGTCATGCCCCCTGGCGCAGAAGCTGTTATATTCCTCGACAGTCGCTTTCAACACGGCAGGATCGATATTGAGCTTTCCTGCAAGTTCTTCTATTGAGTCCGCCATGAACACATCGCCGGTATTTTTTTCAAGGGCTTTCTTTAATTCCTTATCGAAATCGACGGGTTTGGCGCCCGGTAAGTTCTCAGATGCTATACTCCGGTCGACTCCCTTTTCATGTATCCGCTGTATTATGGAATCGTCGAAAATGCTGAATGTATACCCTTCCTTATATCTGGCGTTCGCATTACCTATCGATGTATCAAAGAAAGCGATTCCTTCATCGCAAAATCTCAATCCGTTGACATCTACCCACAGGTCGGGTTGCTGTGTCGGGAATTCCAGAGCTCCTTTCGGCGAGAAGTCAGGCCCAACAGGTCCGGAACGAAATACTTCTATAGTCCCGAGCCCTTCTTCGTCAGCACCTATCTCCCACGCCATGCGAATGCCATCGCCCATTTTATCGGTATTGCCGATAACCTGAAGATTAACTCCCAGATCCAGATGTGCATACTTCTTGATCCATTCCTTGTTGTTCGCATATCCTCCGGTACCGATAATGACTGCCTTGCATTTCACCTGTATTTCCCCGTTTTCACCTTCAGCGACAACTCCCGTGATCTTCCCGCCCTCTTTAAGGATTTTTGTGACTGGTGTCGCCAGCCTGATATCGACTCCTTTCTCCTTGGCCTTAAGCGCAAGCGCTTTTATCACTGCTTCTCCATATCCTTTGATCATATGGTAGGTACGGGGAGCACCGGGCATATTGATAGCAGCATCGATAAATTCGACACCCTGCTCAATAAGCCAGCTTATCGTGGCTGCAGACTCATTTACAAAAGCCCGTACCAGACGGGCATTCGCCTTCCAGTGACTGAATTCCATTATGTTTTTAAACGCCTCGTCGCGACTATATGTGATATAACGTTCGCGCTGCATTTCACTCTCGACTGCAAACGTCCCTTCAAAAAAGTTGGACGTTCCGCCAAGCGAGCGCTGCTTTTCAAAAAGGATTACTTTCGCCCCGCCCTGCGCCGCTGTTAATGCCGCGGCCATACCTGTACCGCCGCTGCCTATTACGACTATATCGGTTTCTATCATTGCATCCGTCACGGTATTCCTCCCTTTTATCTTGTAGACTATGTTCTGTTCCGTTGCAGGTAAATAAAAAAATGAGAGCGTCGCCGCTCATAAGCGAACATTACCCATTATAAATCTATTAACAGGCAATATCTATAATGTTGACAGATATTTTTCGATACCGTAACTAGTAATTACCCCAGAATTTCACGGATTTGATTTTCAACCTCAGGTCACATCGCAAACACCGTTCCGCTTCAAGGTCCGCATCGGCTTCATCCATATCTTCTACAACTTTGCAGAAAGCTTTAAGTCGTTCGTCCGGTGGTATGCATACATCCCCGCGACGGGCTAATGTCGCAAAATCTTTCCCCGGACCGAGACATTTCTCCAGTTCCTGCTCAGGTGCGAGTTTCTCATCTATGCTGCCGCTTCCATCGAGAAACCTGTCAATGGCTATCGCTGTTTTTCTTCCCGATGCTATCGCTTTAATTACGGACGATGTACCGGTCACCACGTCGCCTGCGGCAAACACGCCCTCCCTGCTCGTTTCCAATGAAAATGAATCGATTTCTATGAGATTGTTTGCAACCGTATCCAGGCCAAAACCACCGGGGATTTCCGGTTGCTGCCCGATTGCAAATATAACCGTATCCGCTTCAAGTACATGCTCGGAATTCTCTACCACCTCGATTTCAACACGTCTCTCTTCATCGAAGCTGAACGACGCGACATCCAGGAATTCCACTCCCGTGATTTTCCCGTTCTCGTTTACTATCTTCGTCGCAGTTTGCGACGGATGAACAATAATATTTTCGTCTTCTCCCTGCTCGATTTCATCAAAGGAAGCCGGCATGCCTTCTCTGCCTTCGAGGCAGGCGATATGCACTTCTGCGGCACCAAGCCTCCGCGCGACACGTGCACAGTCGAATGCCACGTTTCCCCCGCCGAGCACGACGACCTTATTTCCAATAACCGGTTTCTCTCCGAGGTTCACATTCCTTAAAAATTCAATGCTTACTAACACACCTTCAGTATCGGCACCCGGAATCCGGAGCTTTTGTCCTTTATGAGTACCCAGGGCAACCAGCACGGCATCATACCCCTGCTCCATCAGGGCATCGATAGATTCTATACGTGTGCCGGTCTTTATCTCTACACCGGTATGTTCTATTTCACCGATCTCACGCTCGATTACCTCTCTGGGAAGGCGATATTCAGGAATACCGAAGCGCATCATCCCGCCAGCAAAAGGCAGCGCTTCAAATACCATAACGTCATGCCCTTGTTTTGCCAGATAATAGGCTGCTGTGAGACCTGCAGGACCGGAGCCGATTATCGCTACCTTTTTCCCGGACTCTTCTTTCTTGACGGACTGCTTTTCCCATATCCGTTCGACATCATGTTCCGCGGCATACCGTTTCAGCTCTCTGATAGCAATTGGTTCATTCACCTGTCCCCTTCGGCAGACCTCTTCACAGGGATGGTCGCAGACATATCCAAGCACTCCGGGGAAAGGAGCTTTTTCCCTTACCACGGCAGCCGCCGCAGAATAATTTTTCTCACGGATAAACCGGATATACCGGGGGACATCGATCTCGGCCGGACAGGTATACCTGCACGGGACCATCGCTGCTTTCCGGTTTTTTCCTTTTACAAGCTCTTCTTTGTCCTGTATTGCACCGGTCGGACATACTTCCACACATGCGCCGCAAAACCTGCAACCCGATTCCGCAAGAGGCAAGTCGTCCGCCGTACCGATATAGGTCTCTTCGCCTTTCTTTTTATAGAAAAGTACTCCAACACCGCGAAGCTCGTGACATGCCCTCACACAGCGGCCGCATAAAATACACCTGGTAAAATCATGAATGAAGAGCGGATTACCCGCATTGTACGGGAACGGCCTTGTGCGTCTTTTATAACTTACATGTTCCACTCCAAGATATTGCTTGACCGACTGAAGCTCGCAATTGAGATATTTATTGCACGTACCACAATCAGGCGGATGTCCGGCAAGCATGAGTTCCATCGCCAGCCGCCTCATCTGGTCTATCGCATCCGTCTTTGTTCTGATCACCATGCCGGAAGCAACAGGTGTGGTACATGAAGTCGGTAACCCTTCAACACCATCGATCTCCACAATGCACAACCGGCAAGCACCGATAGGTGAAAGATCGGGGTGATGGCAAAGATGAGGAATATATATTCCGGCGTCGAGCGCCGCATCGAGCAGGTTTTTTCCCGCCTGCGCTTCAATTTCACGTCCGTCTATAGTAAGATTTATCGTTTCCAGGGCCCGCTCCTCCTTTGTAATTACTATACGTAATGAACGGTAAGGCCGGGAGTGTTTTACATATCGCCTTTAACCGGGCATCTTTTTTCATTTATGTGCGCGTCATACTCATCGCGAAATAGCACTATGCTGCTCATAACGGGATTCCACGCATTCCTGCCCAGCCCACATATACAACCAATCTTCATCGCCTGTGCAAGTTCCGTTATAAGGTCCAGATATTCATTCTTACCTTTAGAATCGGTAATATCTCCGAGCATATCGGACATCTGATATGTACCTTCCCGGCAAAAAACACATTTACCGCACGATTGCGAGTGAAGATACGTAATCTTTTCATATGCCATTCCCACCGCGCATGAACCGGTATCGAACACTTCTACTGTTCCCGATCCTATGATAGACCCCGCATCTTTAACAACTTCATAATCAATCGGGATGTCCAGAGAATCCGCACTGAAGAAAGCGCCGGCAGGGCCGCCGAACTGTACGGCTTTTAAAGTTTTTCCGTCGGGGATCCCCCCGCCTATGTCCGTTACGAGACTTTTAACGGTCGTGCCGAACGGGACCTCAACCGTACATTTGTTGACAAGGCTACCTGCCAACGTAAGTACTTTAGTGCCCTTACTCTGTTCAGTCCCGCATTCGCTGTACCAATCAGGTCCATTTTGAAAAATCGCGGCCACACAGGCAAGAGTTTCCACGTTATTGATCAATGTGGGAACACCGTCGAGTCCGTTTACAGCAGGATAAGGAGGGCGTATATAAGGCATCACCTGCTTACCCTCCAGCGAATTCAGAAGCGCTGTCTCTTCACCGGAAACGAGAGATACAGGTACTTCTCTGACTTCTATTTCTACATTAAAAGCCGAGTCGAGCACAGCACTCCCTGTAAGCGTGTATTCCTTCATCTGTGCCAGCGCGTTAGCAAGCCTTTGCTGTGCCGCTTTATAACCTTCGTTCAAATAGACAATGCAGTGAGATGCACCGACAGCATAAGCGGCAATAACCATCCCTTCCAATACGGAATGAGGATCGCTTTCCAGAAGTAACCGGGTAGTAACCGCCAGAGGATCGGCATCGATCGCATTACAAACTACATATTTTTTCTCTGATTCGATATCATGGCATATCTGCCATTTTTCCGCAGTGTAAAAACCACCGCCCCCCTTACCCCTCAAGCCTGACTCTTTCAGCTCTGCGATTACCTTTTCTCGGTCCATCTGCAAAGCCTTCGATAGCCCGCTGTACCCTTTCACATGCACGATATAATCGTTTATATTGGCAGGATCGATGTACCCGCAATTACGCAGGGCTACTCTTCTCTGCAAGTTTAATAACGGAAGCTTCGAAATGTCAGCCGACGGGTTGTTCTCATCTACCATCCCGGGCACCATGTCCGCAGTAACATTGCCGTACATAATAGAAGACTTGCCCGGCTTTTCAATCAATACCACAGGTTCAAAAGAATAACAGCCGAAGGAACCTGTAGAGACTACGTCAGCTTTAATCTTCCGTGTATTCACCTCCGCTTTAAACCGTTCGAGCACCTCGCCCGCGACGGCATCGCCGGATAAAGAGGCAACGGCAATCCTCACAGTATCTTTATTGCTTCTTTCACCGTACCCGGATTCAGCTTTTGCACATACCTGCTTGAAGTCCATTATTTTTCCTTTTCTTCAATTCGATGCTATACAGTTGGACGGCATTTTCAGGACTGTATATATAAAAAAGCGCTGCGAGCTATAAACTACAGAAGAATTCGACGTAACGCTATCACCGGTAATAGAGCCAATTTCACAAGCAGCCTTCACCACACACCATATTCCGCTTCGTAGTATTATAACATACAGATATTATTGCAGGACAAAACCCTAAAATACCGGAACTGAACAAAGATAGAAGACTACTCTTTTGAATAGCCGTATTATATTATCGCAAACGCCTGTAAAAAGAACAGAACTATTTATTCTTTTGAACATACGAGCCGCCGTGGCCTGTAGCAAAATGGAAAATAGGCCGGTCTACTCTCCGGATAATCAAAGGACAATGGTTCATACCCCTGGGCACAAAGACCATACAACTCTTTGTGAGCATATGTTTTTCGTCTTCCAGCCACAGTTCGACTTCGCCGCAAAGGTCATAAGGATCATCCAGGTTTGTTCCGAAAAACGTAATCACCTCGTCGAAATCATGCACATGAGATTCCGGTTCTGCAACAGCGGGATAAAACTGCCCTGGCCATATCCAGGTACATTCTACATAGAATGCCCCTTTTATTACCTCATCATCAAGATACAGTACCTGTGTATGGTCCTGTTTTCCGGGTTGCTGCGGCTTATGCACTTCGGGTCTGGCGCCCGGTTTTAATTCAGTAATGATATGCTTGCCGTATTTCAATCCTGCCATAGGTTTATAACTCCTTTACTTTCATTTTATTGTAGACAAACAATGTAGAAAAAATCGGAAGCCTGTAGACCGGAAAAACGGTTTTAAAACAGTGACAATTACCTGCTATATATATCATATATAGTTGCAATCATCAATATCATGGTTAAGCTTGTTCACCGACGGAATAAGGATAAAACACAGACAAAACGCCTCAGGTTATCTCTATTCAATTTAACCTCACGTGCATGTATGTAAAAAAAGCCCCCTTTATTCAGGGGGCTTTGCAGATCGTTCCACACAATATCTTCTGATTTCCGGCTTCAATAAAAAATACTTACTGTGCTTTTATTGACAAAGACAAATAAAGCCCGACAACATTTACATATATACATTATGTTCCGGCCGACGAGCAGCCACAGCGACTTTGGATACCTGGAATATAACCATTTCCGTCGGACTTGTTCGTCTAACGGTTTCTTATTCTAACGTTGTACCCCTTAGCTTTAAATGCTTCCACCAGTTTATCTACGTTATCGGCCCTGATATGAAAGCACACATCCCTTGTCATGTCTTCCATTGCCGATCCTTCCACATGAATCGCGCTCACCTTGAATCCGAGACTATGGATCATTGAAAGCATCTCTTCCAGAGGAGCAGCCCCCTTCCCTTTGACCATACCGCCGGTTACTTCCAGCCGGGTCCCCGGCACACCGATTCCAAGGAGAGGATTAACTATTTTGTCAAAGAAGTCTGTAGTCGTAACTATTCCCACGACTTTACCATTATCAACGACGACCGCAGAACCGACTTTATTGCTTTGAGCAATGGCAACTGCTTCTTCACTGTCCATGTCGGGAGTCAATGTCACGACATCTCTTTTCATAATATCCCGCACCGGAGTTTTTTCCAGCAGGTAGCTCAACTCCCACACCGAAAGCGAAGTTGCTTTAGTTGGAGAAACCCTTTCAATACTTCTGTCCGTTACGATACCGACCAATTTGTCTTTATCGACGATAGGCAGACGGCTGATATTATGTGCTCCCATAATGCGCTTTGCCTCTGCAATGCTGGTACTGCTGGGCATGGTGACTACATTGTAAGACATTATATCTTTGACTTTCATTCTAACCTCCAATAGTCCTAGATTTAATGAGCATAATATATCATAGAAAACGGATAAGCCGATATGTGTAATTATATAATTCGTCTTGTTATTTATTCAATACCGTAAAATAAATTTTGTAAAATATATCCTTTATATTTTATGTCAAATATTATATTACTCTATAAATATTCACGGTTATTCCATCTGAAAGGGACAGGCATTACTTCGTTTACTACATTTCCGTGACCGGGCCCGCTTAATATTCGATATCGACTTTTTTTTGAAAATATTTAGAGTTCACGTTGCGATTTTTAGCTTTTATTCAACGCAGCACATTTATAATCAGGCTATAAAAGGTTTTTAAAATTTTAAAAACAACAGGCTGGCAAGGCGACTGAAAGAGTCGGACAAGGTGAGTGGAGGGAATCGTCAAGTACAGACGAAAGTAGCTGGCCACCTCCTTTTTAGTGGTTTGTTTCCAGTCGAAGGTAATATTTAGCCTCCGGCTGGAAAACAGACACAATTATCGTAACGGCACGACAAATCTCCCGTAGCAATTATCTTCGTCTATCCTTCAACAGCGGCATAAAATCTTTCATGGAAAAAGCAGCAACCGTCCGTCAACTTTGTTCCCGTGAAAAACTTACACGGTAATTTTGGAACACCATGCAGCCGCTATAAATAGAAACATGGGAATGCTACAATATCATAGCATCAATCCCCGAAAAATACGCAATGGAGGAAAATAAATTGGAGAAATCGAAATACGGGAAATATGTCGTCACAGAGTTACAACCCCCTGATCTAAGCCCGGAATATCATGCCGAATATGCTCAATTCGCTACTCGTATATTGTATATGGACAATAACGTTGTGAATGGAGCATTTCAAATGAATTGCTCCTGGTATAACGCTCCGACTGCTCACCTCAACAAGAGCCACACACATGACTCGGACGAAATAATAGGTTTCTTCGGAAGTAATCCTCAGCAACCTCACAAATTGGGAGCAGAAATAGAGTTCTGGCTGGAGGACGAAAAATTCATACTCACTAAAAGCACAATGATCTTTGTACCAAAAGGGATGAAGCATTGTCCGTTAATAATCCACCGGGTTGACAGGCCCGTGTTCCATTTCTCTACTCTCACCGAAGGACAATATGTAAAAAGCGAAACGCCCTGATGTAATTGCAGGACAGACTACCTGCCGGTTTAATAATACTGATATCTTACAACTGTTTTCCCGTTATGTATTATTCAATCAATCGTAAATCTTGTTTTGTATGAAACATTATAAGTAGTTGACAATGTTTAACTAATAAACTATCATATTGAACTATCGAAATGGAACAGGTATGAAAGTCATACTCAGGTCGCAATGCCGGTCCCGGCAAATCTTCGTTCGAGAAAGGAGAACATCCCGATGAAAGGACTAAAGTTACTTGCAGCTATCCTGTGTTTTATTGCGATCATCTTACCGGTAACCGCTTCATGCGCAAAGGCACCGTCCGGCCAGGCAAAAACACTGAAAATCGGTCTCATCACATCAGTTACAGGTCCGACAGCCCCCGGTTTTAAAGGCCTGTACGATGCCGTACAGCCCACAGCAGACTACATTAATCAAAAAGGTGGCATTAAAGTAAACGGCGAACAGTATCTGATAGAAATCGTAGCAGAGGATGACCAGTCATCTCCTCAGGGTGCGATTGCCGCCACAAATGCGCTGATTCAGAAAAATATTAAATTCCTCATTTCACCTCTATTTCCTCCTAACTTAATGGCAATGACACCGCTCACTGAGGAAGCAAAAATTATTAGCATTAATCCATTGCAAATAGACGCTACTCTTTTTGGACCGGAAAATCACTACAGTTTTAATGCCCGTGATTATACATACGGCGTTCCGAAAGTATACGATTACCTGCAAAAAGAATATCCAAATGTAAAAAAGATCGTGACGCTCACCCCTGACGATCCCGGCCCGAACTTTATACTGGACCTGATTGCGAAGGAAACTGCAAAAAGAGGAATAGAGATAGTCGCTCAGGATAAATACGCCGCCACTACTCAGGACTTTTATCCGGTACTGACCAAACTACTGGAACAAAAACCTGATGCGATCGATGGCGTCGGCGGTATCACCCCGTGGGGTGCAGGAATTGTCAATCAATCACGTGAACTCGGCTTTAAAGGGCCTGTTTACGGAGCCGCGGCATTCGGTGACCCCAATCAAATAAATGCAATGCTACAGCCTCAGTATGCCTATGATTTCTTCGAAGCCGCTCCCGATGTTTTGAGCGACAAAATGCCCTCTATGGTGAAAGAGCTTCGTCCGTTAATAGAAGCGAAGACCGGCGAAACAATGGTAATGGACAACGTTCTTGTTCTGGGCTCGATTATGCCTATATTACAGGGCATCGAAAAGGCTCAGAGCTTCGATACCGATGCAGTTGTTAAAGCGATGGAAAGTATGAGCAGCGTCGATACACCGTTCGGCAAAGCAATGTGGGTAGGAAAAGAATATGTCGGGCAGAGCCATATGCTGGCGCTTGACAGTGTGATGCTTTCCAGCATTGACGACGCAAAAGTCGATTTCCAGTTCCTCAAATAATAAACAAAAAACTGATATTTAAACATTGACGGTGATTGACCGGGCTATTAAAAGCTCGTGCAATCACCGTTTATTTTTTACGGCATCGCATTCGCCGGCAGAACATAGTATTACCTTTTAAACCGATTTTTTTAACTTGCCCTTCTTCTGTCTCAATATAGAATAGACCTGTCCCGTATAAAATTTTGCATGTGATCACGCCGTCGACCCTGTTTCGATGTCCCCTGTATTCCACGTAATGTATTAGTGAGCACAAACATCCTTGACAATATGTTGTATCTGTGGTATGAAATATATGATTAATATGATAAATCATATTAATATGCATTTTATAAAGGACTGAATATGAACAAACCGGAAGGAAAGAATTTTTACGGCTCGGTTACGGTGGGAGAACGGGGGCAAATCGTCATACCGGTAAACGCCAGGAAAGATTTCGGCATCAAGCCCGGTGATAAACTGCTTGCCTTCGGAGACATTGAAAGAGGTATAGCTTTCGCTACGCTGGATATCATGCAGCGTACCATGGCGGGTACCCTGGACCTTTACCAGGAAATCGGGCAAGAGATGAGGCCTGAAGACCGGAAAAAGACCGGCCAACGGCAGAAACCGGAAAAAAAGTAAAAAAACTATAGCACCCATGACATAATAGGCTTGACAAATTGTATAGTTTTCTTTATATTTAGTATAGTATGCTATACAGGGGGCACTTTAATGAGAATAAGCAAATATCGTTTGTACAAGGCAGCCATCGGAGGTATGCTGGGCATTGCTGTGGGGATTGCGATCACAACCAATACACCTTTAGTCGCCATTGCAGCAGTTGTTGTCGCTATCATCGTGGCAATTGTCCTGGAACGCAGCAATAAAGAGATTGTCAGGGATGAACGGGTCTCGCAGATTAGCTGGAGATCTGCTGCTGCTGCTTTCAACGTTATAGTCATACTTGCGGCAATTGCAACACTGGTCATTGCACTTCTCCATAGCAGGTTGCCGGAAAACGTGGTGTTTTTCGGCAGTATTATGGGCTATTTAATCTGTTTTGCACTACTACTGAACATATGTTTCTATGCATATTTCAGCCGGAAGCAGTAGGGGTTATGAGATGAAAAACAGGTTAAAAGTATTTCGCGCCATGCATGACCTCACACAGGAAGCACTTGCCGACCGGCTGCGCGTTACGAGACAGACTGTCGTCTCGCTGGAAAACGGAAAATACGATCCATCTCTCCCGCTTGCGTTCCGGATCGCCGATCTTTTCAACGTTAAAATCGAGGATGTGTTTTTATGGGAAAAAGGACCGGGTGAATTTCACGGTTCTCCGCCCGCGTCCGGAGAATAAGGCTCATGATAGCATTGAGGATAATAGGAATCACCGGCGGTATAATTATCGGCCTCATAATAATCGTGGGGTGCGTATTTATCGTTAATCCTCACAGGTTTACCGTAGCAGGTATTCCAAAAGGATTTTCCGAAAAAACGTTCGATACCGGAGAGGTGATACTTAATTATGTTGAAGGCCCCGATAACGGCCTGCCGCTGCTACTGATCCCGGGCCAGATGGAATCATGGGAAGGTTACAAACAGGTACTTCCCGCCCTTTCTGCACGGTACCATGTCTTTGCGGTTGACGTACGGGGAAACGGCAAGTCCGCATGGACGACCGGCCATTATTCCTACAATGAATGTGGAAAAGACCTCCGTATATTCCTGCATGAAGTAATCGGCGAACCGTCGATCATCTCGGGACTATCATCAGGCGCAGTACTCAGTATCTGGCTGGCTGCCGATTCACCTGATATGGTTCTTGCTGTGATAAGTGAAGACCCGCCGATATTTTCCTCCATCTGGCCGAGAATACAGGAGGAAAAATATATGTACTACATCTTCCGGATAGCGGTTGAATATCTCGGCAAACCTGAAGGACGGGATATAGAAGGTTACCTTTTGAAGTCAGGTATACCGAAAGATGGACGGCAAGAACTTATGACTATACCGCCTTTTATCGTAAAGACAATAACGGGCATTTTTAAAGTGAATGAAAAGCTTCATCCGGACCGGAAATACGATGCACCGTTTATGCCCTTCAACATGAGGGCCAGCATGAAATTTCTCAATGAATACGATACGGACTTTTCCCTGGCGACCATCGACGGGAGGCTGAGCGCAGGATTCGATCCCGAAAAAGCGCTTGAACAAGTTGAATGTCCTCTATTGCTTATCCAGGCAAGCTGGTCCCGGGATGAGACGTGGGGACTTCTGGGAGCGATGGACGACAGAGATGTAGAACGGGTGCGGTCGCTGGTCGGGGACTTCGATTACGCCTATATCGATTCCGGTCACGCCATTCACATAGAAAAACCTAAACATTTTCTGAGTGAATTCTTTCGTTTTACCGGTAAGCTTATAGCAGAAGGAAAGCTATAACCGGAACAATGGTCTTATAGCTCAACTTCAAATGTGAGGATGCAAAATGAGTGAGGCGATACATATTGAGAACGTGAAAAAAACGTTGGGCGACAGGGAGGTCCTGAAGGGGATAACTTTCACCGTCGATACGGGCGATATCTTCGGCTACCTCGGGCCCAACGGGGCAGGTAAAACAACGACTATCAGAATACTCCTCGGTCTGTTACAGGCGGACTCCGGCAAATTAACGGTACTGGGACAGGACATCTCGCTGAGCGGGACCCGGAGAAAAATAGGGTTCGCCCTTGACCCCGACGGCCTGTACGACAATATGACGGCTGAAGAAAACCTGGTGTTCTACGCCGATATCTACGGGATAGACCGGGCCGGAGAAAGAGCAAACGGCCTGCTGGAGTCGGTAGGACTGAAGGACAGGGCAAAGGACAGAGTGGGCACCTTCTCAAGGGGGATGAGACAGAGGCTGGCGCTTGCCAGAGCTATGGTGCATGATCCTGATGTGCTCATCCTCGATGAGCCGACATCTGGAGTGGACCCGACAGGACAGATCGAGATACGGCAGATATTGCTCGATATGGCACATAAAACGAACAAGACCATTTTCCTGAGCTCTCATAACCTGGACGAAGTACAGCGCATATGCAACCGCATCGCATTGATAGACCGGGGCGAAATAAAGCTTTGCGGCAATCTGGAAGAGCTCAGGCACAGTATGGGCAAGGGTGGAGTGGTAATAAAGATATCACGTGATATCCCGGACACATTGCTCGCAGAGATGCGGGCTGTATCCAACCTGGGATTTCAGAAAAAGGAAGGCAACAGCCTTTACTTCTCGCCGCAGGAGGGAACGGAGGTATCGGATATAATCGGATATCTCTCCGGGCATGATGTGAAGATAGAGGAGGCGACAAAAAAAGAGGCGTCGCTCGAAGAGATGTACTCCGCAATTTTAAAGGAAGTCGAGCCGGTATGAGGGAAATTGCCCTTATCATAAATTCAAGCCTCAGAAGCAACATGCGGTTGAAAGTCACCATCGCCGTTTCGGTCGCCGTTGTGCTGATATGTATTATCGGACTGTTCGTCGCTTTCTGTCTGCTCCTCATAACACCGGCAGTACAGACGGTAGCCCCCGATATATATAAACTGGAGACGTACCTCAGCCTGATTATATACGCGGTTTGTCTGATCGGCCTTGGGGTAAATATGAACGCGTTTGCTTTCCAGACCATGACCAGGGAAAAGTCCCGCGGACATATAGAAGCACTGCTGGCGACACCGTTGAAAGCGAGTCATATATGGATAGCCAAAAGCCTGGCAGTCTTTTTGCCCGGACTGGTGTTGGGCGAGATACTTGCTCTTCTTTCCCTGCTGCTCGTTAATTACATTTATTTCATTCCGAAGACAGGTTTCCTGCTCACTCTTCCGATAGCGGTTACCGGATTCGTAGCGGTTCCATTGGTCTACCTGAGCATAAGCCTGCTGGTTCACCTGATCGGACTGACCGGCAAACCGGCTACGGGCAACGTCATTGTCCAGGTCTTTTTGCCCGTGTTCGCCGCGCTAATGATAAACCTGGGAGTACGCGGTGTACTGGATGCCACTTCATGGCAATTCACGCTGGTAAACTTGAGTATAGCGCTGATCATCAGCGGAATCGCCCTGCTGCTGCGGCCGCGACTTACTAGTGAAAGGATAGTCCTATCGCGCTAGGAACCGATATGAGCGCAATGAGTATCAGCCTCAAGAGGGATTTCCGGGAACTCAGGCGGACAAATGCTTTCCGGATACTGGTCATTTTTTCAGCGGTCATCGCTGTCGGCGGTGCTGCGGGCAGCAGCATAGCCCTGAGCGGGCAAAACTGGCCCGGTGAAGAGGTAGCACATGCGGTAATGGAGATGATTATAAGCCTCTTCGTCTACTTCCTTCCCCTGATAATCATCATTACGTTTATATGGGCATCCGGCAGCCTGTCGGTGACCAAAGAAAAGGTCAACGGGAACATCCAGTGCCTGCTCGCTACGCCGCTCAGTCCCGGAGCGATATGGATAGGAAAAAGTTTGGCGATCTTCCTGCCCGGCTATAGTATATCCCTTGTCGTCACATTGATAGTCCTGCTCGCGGTCAATTTTGCCGCTGCCGTCCCGGCAACAGGCGGATTTATCCTGCCTGCGCCGGTGTTGCTCACCGGTTTTCTGTTCAACCCGCTCCTGTTCTTCGGGCTGCTTGCGTTTATTATCCTGTTCTCTCTCGTGAACAACCCTGATATCGCCATCGCGCCGTCATTCCTGTTGGGGTTTGGCCTGATGATCGGCATACCCGTAGGACTTGCCACAGGAATCATTAACCTGGCATCATGGTCCTTCGCCCTGTGGTACCTCGCCGGAACGGCAATCGCCTGGATAATCGTCCTCTTCCTCTCCCGCCTCCTCACCCGGCAGAACATCGTCCTGTCGAGCAAGGGGGAATAAAGTGCACAACTAACAACCATAATGTCGACGTTTTGACGTCATAATGCTATAATGTTATTGTGTCATTTTAACAGGAGGTCTTGTTATGCCGGAAAAAAGTAAACGAACGACTATATATTTAAACGCTGATCTGCACAGAGCCTTGCGCTTAAAATCAGCTTCTACCTCACGTCCTGTTTCGGATCTGGTGAACGATGCAGTGAGAGAGGCACTCACAGAGGATGCTGAAGACATCGAAGCATTCGAAGTGAGAGATAAAGAACCACTGATCAGCTACGAGGAAATGCTAAAAAGGCTCAAGAAAGATGGACGTATATAAGGTTTATCTCAAAGAGTCAATTCAAAAAGATTTCAGGCTTATCCCCAATAACGATATAAAGAAAATTCTCCGTCGTATCGAGTCCCTTTCCTATGATCCACGACCTCCCGGATGTGAAAAGCTGACTGATAGAGAACAATACCGCGTCCGTCAGGGGCGTTACCGAATAGTCTATTCAGTACAAGATAATGAATCTACAGTATATATAGTAAAAATAGCCCATCGTAAAGATATTTACCGTTAGGAACGTAAGGGCGCATCTAAAGATACGCCCTATTTCGTATCCCATCCGGAACACACGCTTGCCTCAGGTATCAATCATGTTCCGTCTCGCCTGTTATCTGTACACCGCCAACGGAAGGGGCGGGCCCCTGTACCCGCCCTGATAATCGGGCAATCACGGGGGATTGCCCCTGCGTGCTATTTTTCTGTGGT
>CAZAIO010000037.1:0-21712 GCA_964485235.1 uncultured Dehalococcoidales bacterium | reverse complement strand
CGTCTCTGGCTTTGACCGCCGCTTTTTTATTGATCACGCCTTCCTGCATCCAGACGACCTTTGCGCCTATTTTTATCGCAGCGTCGACGGTTGGCTCCACGTCCTCGGACTTCCTGAATATATCCACTATATCTACTTTTTCCGGAATTGATTCGAGGTCGGGATAGCTCGGTTTGCCCAGAACCTCTTTTATAGCCGGATTGACGGGAATCACATTGAACCCGTGACTGCTCAGATACCGCGCTACGCGGTTGCTGGGCCGTACAGGATTTGTCGATGCGCCCACCATTGCAACGGTGTGGAATTCAGTTAGTATTTTTTTCTTCGACACATCTTTCGGTGTAAGTAATTCCGGATTGATAAGTCCGTCGAGCAACCTCTCGACGTCCTTCGGATAGAGCGGTAGCTTTACCAGAGGATGTTTTTTCGTTGCCTGTCTGCGCTCTTCAAACGATAGTGATTCTTTTTTATAGATCACACCGAGCGGTATTTTTTCTTCCCATTCCTGTGCTTTTTCAAACGCAGCGACCATATTGCCGGGGTCATAGCCGGCATTTTCTTCGAGATGGTAGACCCGTTCTTTATACCATGCGAATGTATTCCTGTGGTTGAACGAGACACAGGGTTGCAGAATATCTATAAGCGCAAATCCTTCGTGGTTGATTCCCTGCATGACAAGTCCGGACAGGTGCTTAATATCTCCGGCAAAGCCGCGTGCGACGAAAGTAGCACCGGCGGCGATTGCCACAGCCAGCGGGTTTATCGCAGGCCCCGCCCCTTCCGGTGTTGTCTTGGTCACAAATCCTGCATCGCTTGTCGGCGATGCCTGTCCTTTGGTCAGGCCGTAGACCTGGTTATTATGGACCAGGTAGGTGATATCATGGTTCCGCCGCATGCTGTAAAGGAAATGGTTTCCGCCCTCTCCATAGCCGTCTCCGTCGCCGCCGACGGCGATGACCAGCAGCTCGGGATTGGCGAGCTTGGCGCCGATTGCCGCAGGGAGAGCCCTGCCGTGGAGTTCGTTGAGCGTATTACATCGTGTGTAATGAGGGAATTTTCCTGCCTGTCCTATGCCTGATACAATAAGAACCTGGTACGGTTCGACAGCAAGCTCGACAAGCGCTTCGTTCACTGCTTTCAGTATCCCGAAATTACCGCAGCCGGGACACCACGCGGGTGTAATACCGGTATAGTCTTTTAGTGTTACCATTATCGCCTCCCTTTTCCTGTAATTTCAGTAACGATGTGTACGGGCTCGAAAGGCCGGCCATCGTATTTTAATATAGTTCCGGTCACTCCCCTGCCTGTTTGCTCACGGATAAGACGGGCAAGCTGACCGGTCGCATTACTTTCAACTACATAACTTTCTTTACAACCGGCTAAGGCTTTCTCAACGGCTTCTGCGGGGAAAGGCCACAGCCCTGTAATATGAAGGTGGCCTGCGTGAAAGCCTTTTGCGTTCAATGTGTCAACGGCCTCGCGGATAGCGCCGTACGTGCTTCCCCATCCAATGAGAAGCGTATCCGGTTTACCGTCCGGATAAAGTTCAGGAACCGGCATATCCTTTTTGAGCAGGTCCTGTTTTTTCATTCTTTTCCGCATCATTTGATTGCGGATATCCGCGCTCTCGATCAGATGTCCTTCTTCATTATGTTCATCGGAGTCCGATACCACGAGAAGCCCTTTTTGTAACGGAAAAGCGCGCGGTGAAATACCATTATCCGTTATTGCATATCTCTTGTAGTTACCATTACCTGATCCGGAAAACATTGTTCCACGGTCTATGGTAACTTTAGACAGATCGAATTTCTCAACCGTGTTATGCGAGCTCGCCAGGTGCTGGTCGGTTAAAATAATGACCGGCACCTGATACCTGTCCGCGAGGTTGAACGCTTCTACGGTCAGCCAGAACGCATCTTCAACGGTTGACGGCGCGAGCACTGCCCTGGGGAATTCTCCGTGCGAGCAATTTATGGCGAACTGGAGATCGCCCTGCTCGGTCCTTGTCGGCAGCCCTATTGCCGGGCCCGGTCTCTGGGCATCGACTATCACCACGGGTATTTCAGCTATCCCGGCGAGCCCGATACCTTCGACCATAAGACAGAAACCGCCGCCCGATGTGGCGGTCATACTGCGGGCACCGGCATAGCTCGCCCCGATCGTCATATTAATGGCCGAAATTTCGTCTTCCGGTTGCACCACGAGCACATGCAGGTCTTTGCCCTTGTTTGCCAGAAATTCCATGATAGAGCTTGCTGGCGTCATAGGATAAGCCGACATAAATTTGCATCCGGCGGCAAGCGCTCCCAGCGCAATCGCCTCGTTCCCGTTAAGCATCATGCAGGTGCCATCGGCAATTTTCTTAAGCGGTGCGATACCCGTTTTACCGGCATTTGCCTCGATGTAGCTGTATCCTGCCTGCGCTGCTTTAACGTTCTCTTTGCCGACGTCGTCCTTGCCGAAATGCTCATAAAGTACAGAGGATAGTATATCGAACTCCAATTGCAATATACTTAATATAGCGCCGAGTGCCACTGTGTTTTCCATCAATGCATTTCCGGCACTATCCATTGCCAGTTTGTTCAGAGGCACCCCGATGATCTGCGCATCACCGGCGGTTGACGCTTTTACTTTACTATCGTGGACTATTATGCCGCCTTTTTTAACCTCTTTATCATGGAGGGGGACGCTTGCTTCATCGAGAGCAACCAGCATATCGAGGGAAGCAGATATTGCGTCGACTGCCTGGTCCTTCACTCTTATCCGATAAAAATTGTGACCGCCACGCACTCTCGATTCATAGTCCTGGTCAGCGAAGACATGATATCCTGCCCTCGAAAATGTTTTTGTGAGCATGAAACCGACCGATTGGACGCCCTGCCCCGCTTCTCCTCCTATCATAATATTCATATCCATCTCTACACTCCTCGCTATTTTTTTGTTCCTTATCAGGGGCTTTTTATTTCAGGAAAATTATGGCTGGTCTGTTACAACCGGAAAGCCTGCACCGGTCCACGCCTTTACACTGCCAAGTACGTTGTATACATCTTTATATCCGTTACGGAGCAGGATACTTGCGCCCAGTCCCGCCATGTGGCCTACTTTGCATATTACTGCAACAGGTTTGTCTTTCGGTACTTCATACAACCTCTGTTCAAGATGGCCGACATAAATATGAAACGAGTTCTCGATATGCCCGGTCGACCATTCATCGTCGCTACGGCTGTCGAGTACCAGTAGATTGTCGCCCCGATCGATCATTTTTTTCAACTGGTGTACCGATAGAAGCGGCAGGGATTCCGTCGGCAGCCCGGCGCTGTACCATCCTTCTACGCCGTCTTTCAGGAAACCCACGATGTTATCATATCCGGCCCGTATCAGGTAGCGGATTGCTTTTTCGAGATGCGTATGTTCTTCCAGGACCAATAATATAGGCTGTTCACAGGAAATAACCCATCCTGCATATACAGGAAGTCCTTCCAGCCATACGCTATAAGAGCTTTTTATATGAGCTCCGCCGAATGCCGACGGCTCACTCGTGTCTATTACCGTTCCGCCTCTTTCTATCTCTTTTTTAAATTCATGAGGTGTTAACGGTGAGGGCATCGGCAGGCAACCCAGAAGCGGAGGACCATCGAGGTTATAGCTTTCCATCGTCCTGAAATAATGAGGTCTCTCTGGATGTTCCGCAAGTTTGTATTCAATGAATTCATTTTTATTCACATACTGAAGTACCGGATTCTGGGCTCTTTCAATACCCAGTGTGCTTTCATCTCTGTCGGAAATGTTCATTCCGCATACTGAACCGGCGCCGTGTGCCGGACATAGAATAACACCGTCGCCCAACAGGAGCAGTTTGTTAAATATGCTGTCATACATGTCCGATGCGAGTCTTACAGCTTCGCCGGGACCGTACAGGTCGGTTCGCCCGACATCGCCTACAAATAAAGCATCTCCGGTAAATACCATTACAGGAGCATTGCCGGATGAGAGATCGACAATAAAGTACGACATGCTTTCAATGGTATGTCCCGGTGTGGATATTGCAGTAAGGCGAAGATTACCGAACTGGAATTCCTGCCCGTCTCGTACTATTTTACCGTATTTCCAGTCCAGTCCCGCGCCGTGGTAAATTGTGGCACCTGTCAAATTTGTTAGCTCTACAGAACCGATTACAAAATCTTCATTCCGGTGAGTTTCAAATATATATTTGATTTTCTGGGCATGACGTTGCGCGAGCTCGACATAGACCTGGCAGTCACGCCTCGGGTCTATAACAACGGCTTCACTTCCGGAACCCAAATAGTATGAATTGTGTGCGATACCTTCAGCTTTTATTTTTTGAAATATCATTATCTGTCTCCACCTGCATTGTGTTAATAATCAACGGAGCGGTTGAGCCAATAACCTGAGCAGGATATCAGCATGGTTCCTTTCTTCGACAGCAAGTTCATTAAGTAACATTTTTGCTTTATTTTGGCTGATATGTGCTGCCGACCGTTTATAAAAATCATACGATATATACTCTGTTTCTATCGCCTTCTCGATTATTTCCCGTTTGTCCTTGAATTCAGTTTCATAATCTGCGAGGGCCGGATTGATTTCAATGCCTCCCTCCCTACGGTTTATGGCCTGCGCACCGGCTAATTCGGTGAGCGAGGCTAATCCGCTTTTGTGCCTGGTATCGACTGCACGGCGGTATAATCGCTGCATATGTCCTTCTTCAGCGTTCGCGAGGATATGCAGTACATTTTTTATTCCGGGCGACCTTGTTTTATGCATCGATGTTTTATAAAAGTCGTACGATCCTTTTTCCAATTTTATACTCAATATTAGTATATCGCGTATGGTTGACTGTCCGTTGATTAGCTCCGTTGTTTTTTTGCCCTGCCCTGTAATCTTCTCATAGGGCCATTCAATAATACCGCCTCTGATATGAGCGACCTGTTCAAATCCAACCAGACGGAGCAATATTGATGCTGCCATGCTGCGATGGCCTGCGCGGCAATAAGCTATAACCTTTTTGCTCCGGTCAAGCTCATTATAGCGGGCCTCAAGCTCGCCAAGCGGAATAAACATTGCTCCCGGAATATAACCCTCTTTATGTTCCCATGGTTGTCTCACATCCAGAAGAAGATATTCTCCCGAACTGTCCTTATCCATGATAGATTTTACTTCTGCAGGAGTCAGTCCGGTTATTTCATCTACAGCACAATTGAGTTTTTCCATGATAAGTTCTTACACCCTGTTTTCAGGAGTTTATATTTCAACTGCGACCGAGTCATCCTGTATTACGACTTTATAGGTTGTTAGAGGTTTCTCATGTTTTATCGCTTTACTCAGCGCTGCAATCGCACCGGTTTTACCTACCCAGGTTACTACCTGTCCGTTCGAGAGATCGAACTGCGAAGCGTGCCAGGGGCATGTAACGATAGTCCCTTCCAGTTTTCCTTTCGACAGGTTGCCACCCATATGCGGACAATGTACATTGGTTGCATAGTAAGTATCGTTGACCCTGGCTAAAAGCAATTTATGTCCGCCCGCGGTGACCTCTTTCATAGACCCACTTTGAAGCTCGTCTTTCTTTGCTACTTCTATTAGTTCTGACATTGCTGTCCACCTCCTTTTTCCCACAATACCATATTACGTTCTAATTTTAAAAAGTATGAACATATATCACGGAACGTATAATTAATCAGGTGCTGATTATTATTGTAGTCTCGCTACCCCCCTTCGTCGCTCCTGGCATGCTTTCGGCGTGACGATAAGTACCGGTATAGGGGAATGCCTTGCCACCTTTTCCGTTACGCTTCCCAGCGTCCAGCGAATAAACCCCGAGCTTCCGTGTGAGCTCATAATAATGAGATCGACATCGTGATGGTCCGCATAATCGAGTATTTCATTTGCTGCGTAACCGTTGACCATAACCTTCTGACATTTTATGCCATATGCTTCGAGTGATTCCGCTATTTTTGAAAGTGCTTCGTCTGCATGTGTTTTTATGTTTTTGTCTACGTCCTTTATCCAGTCGTCAGTCAACATATATGTCTGGGGCATAGGTTCAATTGCTCTGAAAAGTATCACTTCGGGGACATTGCAACCTACGGCAATTGCTTTAATGTGTTCCACTGCGCATTCTGAAAGTTCCGAACCGTCTATCGGTGCCAGTATCTTTTTATACATGTGGGCTTCTCCTTTCTTATTTCGCGTTATTTATTGATTTTTTTCATGTACATTTCCTGGGAGTCAATTATAGAAGTACTACGCTGCACTTTTAGCCGTTACTTTTGCTTGAGGTATTTTTCCGGGTCCTGGTCGAAAGCCTTTTTACAACCGACGGCACAGAAGTAGTATTTCTTTCCTTTATATTCCGAAGTCGCCGCTGCTGTGCCCTCTTCCACTTCCATTTTGCACACCGGATCTATAGCCATTTGTTCACCTCCTTTGCGGTTACTTGATGTTTCAGCTTTAAACCGCCTGAGCCGCAGGGAATTGGATACAACGGTAACAGAGCTCGCGGCCATGGCTGCTGCAGCTATCATTGGATTAAGAAAACCATAATCGCCCAGAATGAACCGGAGCCCTGCAGGAACGCCGGTATGTCCGAATGCGAGATAGAGTATACCTGCTGCAATAGGAATAAGCGCAGTATTATAGGCAAATGCCCAGAACAGGTTCTGCTTGATAGTCCTCATCGTGCGACGACTTAGTGAGATAGCGGTGATAATTCCAGTCAGGTCGCCGCGAATAAGGGTAATATCGCCGGTTTCCATTGCAATATCCGTTCCTGTGCCGATTGCGATACCCAGGTCGGCCTGCGCCAGCGCCGGTGCATCGTTAATGCCGTCGCCTACCATCGCTACAACCTTTTCTTTCTGCAGTCTTTTTACCTCCATGGCTTTATGTTCAGGCAATACTTCCGCTATTACTGTTTTAATGCCTGCTTCATGTGCAATGCTCTCCGCCGTTTGACGGTTATCTCCGGTAATCATTGCTGTCTCGATGTTCATTTTGTGCAACTTTTCGATTGTCTCTGCGGCGTGAGGCTTGAGAGTATCCGTGATGCCGATGACGCCGGCTACTACACTATCCAGGCCGACGAACATAACTGACTTTCCCGACTGTGAAAGCTGTTCCGCTTTTTCCTTTATTCCGTTCAGGGAAATACCTTTCTCCTCCATTAACTTGAGATTTCCAAGGACAAGTTTTTTCCCATCTACGGATGCTTCTATGCCAAGGCCGGGAATCGCCTTGAATTCGGTTACCGGCGTTAATTCCATGTCCTTTTCAGATGCGGCTTTAGTGATCGCTTCGCCTAGGGGGTGTTCCGATGTGCGTTCCGCCGAAGCGGCAAGCCGGAGCACTTCTTCCTCGGTATATGATTGTCCGGCGATAATATCCGTAACCCGTGGCTCTCCCTGTGTCAGTGTGCCGGTTTTATCCAGCAATACAATATTTATTTTTTGGGCGCGTTCAAGGGCTTCCCCGCTCCTGATGAGGACTCCGTTCTCAGCCCCTTTGCCGGTGCCTACCATGATAGCTGTTGGTGTTGCGAGACCAAGCGCGCACGGGCATGCTATGATGAGCACCGCTACAAAATTAAGTATTGCCAGTGTGAATGCAGGCGCGGGTCCGACAAAGAACCAGATAATAAATGTAACAATAGCAATTCCGATGACTACCGGTACAAAATAGCTTGCTACTACATCGGCAAGGCGCTGGATGGGTGCTTTGCTTCCCTGTGCTTCGTCGACCATTTTTATAATACGGGCAAGAGTCGTGTCTTTCCCTACACGGGTAGCTTCGAATTTAAAGCTTCCGATTTTATTTATCGTTGCGCCGATTACTTCATCGCCCACTTTTTTCTCGACAGGGATACTTTCACCGGTTATCATCGATTCGTCTACGCTGGACATTCCTTCCCGGACGATGCCGTCTACAGGGACACGTTCGCCTGGACGAACCAGGACAATATCCCCCACCTGAACGTCTTCAATGGATACTTCTTTTTCCTCTCCGTTCCGAACTATAAGTGCGGTTTTCGGACTGAGTCCGATCAATTTTTTAATTGCGTCCGATGTTTGTCCCTTTGCCCGTGATTCGAGAAAACGGCCCAGAAGTATCAATGCGATTATCATTGCCGACGTGTCGAAGTAGAGGCCGAGTTTAACATTGGCTGAACTGAATAGTCCGGGGAATAGCACTGCTATCATACTGTAAAGATATGCCGCCGAAGTGCCAACTGCAATCAAAGTATTCATGTCGGAAGATCCGTGTTTAAGCGCTCCCCACGCTCCTTTGTAGAACCTCAATCCTGCCCAGAACTGAACCGGAGTTGCAAGCAGCCAGAGTAAATAAGGTTTACCCGCAAATGACGGCGCCCATCCTGTAACCATGATGATTACTGCCAGTACGGCAGCAAATATAAATCTGTTTCTTACGGCGCGTATTTCACGCTGCGAGGCTGTGGTCACATCTTCAAGCGTTTCCGATTCCGGGCCAAGTTCGTAGCCTGCGTCGTGTACAGCATGTTTCAAATCGGCGAATTTTACATCCTCCGTATATTCCACTGTCGCTTTCTCTGAAGCCAGGTTCACGGCTACTGAAATAACCCCGGGGACCGATGACAGGGCATCTTCTACACGCGCTACGCAGGACGCGCAGGTCATTCCTGTCACCGGGTAAATGGACTTCTTTGTTGCAGTACCGTAGCCGAGGCCGGATATGGTGTCCTTGATGGTGCCGATATTTACTTTGTCCGGATCATATTCTATCGATGCTTCTTCCGAGGCGAAGTTAACATTCGCCTTTTTTACACCATGCGTTTTTGCCAGGCCTTTTTCAACAGTGGCGGCACAGGTGGCACAGGTCATACCTGTAACATGTATTTGTGTTTTTTCAGTTTTATCTCCACTCTGTTTTTTAACCATGTCGATACCTTTATCCAGCTCCCGGAAAGTTTCCTTGATTGATTATTAAATGGTCTGTCAGACCTGTGCAGCACCGCTTTCGGTGATTTTAAATGAGCCGTTTTGTTCGGCTGCATAACCGGCGTTGCTGAGGTCGCGAAGGCCGCTACGTACCCTGAATAAGGGCAGACCAGTTTTCCCTGCAATTTCTTCCGGTGATGTGCTACCCGATTTCAATGCACTGAGCATTTTTGTGCCTGATTCGGTTGGTTTGCCGTCAGGATTTACACACGCCATATCGGTCTCCTTTCCTATATGTTTTTCTTGCAGAGGTACCAGTCGACGCATTCGTATCCCTCTTTCATGCGCTCCTCAGCCATTTCCTGGGTATTTGGCGCCGGTACGACTACTTTGTCGCCGGGCTTCCAGTTTGCCGGAGTCGCAACTTTGTGTTTGTCGGTCGTTTGCAATGCATCGACGATCCTCAATATTTCGTCCATATTCCTGCCTGTGGTAAGCGGATAATAGAGTATGGTGCGGATAATCTGCTTGTCATCTATTATAAATACACATCTCACCGTTTCCGTTTTACTCTGTCCCGGGTGTATCATACCGTACGCGGTAGACACTTCCTTGCTCAGGTCTGCGATGATGGGGAACGGTATGGTCACGCCTGTTTTCTCTTTAATATTTCGTACCCAGGCAATATGCGATGATGTGCTGTCGACGCTCAAACCGACAAGTTCAACGCCCCGTTTTTGAAGTTCAGGGAATATTTCGGAAAACGCGATGAACTCCGTGGTGCATACCGGTGTAAAGTCCGCCGGATGTGAAAAAAGGATAAGCCAGCTTCCTTTAAAGTCTTCGAGTTTTAATACGCCATGCGTGGTAGATGCTTCGAATGCGGGTGCCGGGTCACCTATTCTCGGTAGACTTGTAGATTGTACTTTTTCCTCTTCCATTGTATCTTCCTCACTATTTTTATAATTTTCCCCTTGAATTTGAATGTATGTTCCCCATGGTCTTCGTTCAGGAGGTGGGGATGATATTAAGCAAAATTATTTTGCTTGTGTTTAAGAGAAATGGTCTCTGCAAGTTTTTCCAATGCTTCGAAGTCCGTCTTTTCGGGGTAGCTTTTGCAGAGAACAGGCTCAAGTATTTCGACTTTTAAGTTCGGCATTATACCGGTCAGCACCTCGATTGTTTTTCCACCCCATCCGTAGGAGCCGATTATAGAAGCGAATTTGATATTCGGTCTGAGTACATTTGCCAGAAACGCAGCGTAGACGACATTGGGATGCGGCCCGGCAAGCACTGTCGGTGTACCAAGCACGACAGTGGCTGCATCAACCAGGGACATGGCCAGTTTCCCTATATCCGTAACCGTAAGATCGAAACGTTTCACGGTTACACCTCGCTGTGCCAGTGCCTCGATCATGAAGTCCACCATTTTCCTTGTGCTGTCGTGCATGGAAATATAGGGCAGCACTACTATATTCTTAGGCTCGTCGAATACCCAGCTATGATATGCGTCGATAATAAACTCCGGCCTGTTATACATGGGGCCGTGGCTCGGTGCGATTATTGCTATTGCATGATCTTTCAACTTCTCCAGGTTTTTCTGGATGATATTACGGAACGGCATCATGATCTCCGCGTAATACCGTTTTGCAGATTCATAGACCCGTCCTTCGTCGGTCACATAAAGATCGGTTGTGGCTAAATGCGAGCCAAAGAAATCGCATGAGAAGAGAATTTTATCCTCTTGTAGATAGGTCACCATGGTCTCCGGCCAGTGTACCCATGGAGTGTAAATGAATTCCAGAGTCTTATTACCCAGGGAAATAGTCTCCCCATCATTTACCGTTATAAATTTTTCCTCGGGGATAAGCAGCATTTCTATGAGCAAGTCCTTGCATTTCGGGTTGACTACGACCTTGGCCTGAGGATATCTATCCAGCACATGCATAATTGAGCCGGAATGGTCCTGCTCGGCATGATTGGCGACCAGATAGTCCAGTTTTTCTATATTAAGGCTGTCGAGATGGTTTAGTAGTATATCCGTCATTGACGGGTCAACCGAATCAATAA
This sequence comes from uncultured Dehalococcoidales bacterium, assembly GCA_964485235.1. GTDB lineage: Bacteria > Chloroflexota > Dehalococcoidia > GIF9 > UBA5629 > CAZAIO01. Next base: position 10,712 of record CAZAIO010000037.1, on the reverse strand, counting down.
GGACATTTTTACTGCTTCCTTTTATGAAGTATGAATTATAGCTGGTGCCGTCCGGTAGCGGGATCAGGGAATCGAATAAACGCCTGTCCCAATCAACCGCACCTACCCAGTAAACGTCAGGAATTATTTCTCTCGGTTTCATTATATTCCCCCTTCTATCCCCGGAAGAAATCGTTTATTTATACTTCGTGCAACGCTTTGTTATGAGGAATACATTGTAGACTATATTTTCTCGAACTTGTCTTTGCTTGCTCCGCATACCGGGCAGACCCAATCGTCAGGTATTTTTTCAAAGGGGGTGCCTGGTTTGATACCGCCGTCAGGGTCTCCGACTGCGGGGTCGTAAATATACCCGCATACAGTACATTTATATTTTGCCATTTCGGTTTTTTCCTCCTTTTTTTCTTCAACATAGCTTGGTGCCGATTTCGGAGTAGTACCTCGTTTCACCTGATGATAGTATGCATAGGTCATCGGTTCTCCTGTTTTCAACACTTCGGCATCGGTGAGCTCTCCGATGAACAGCGTATGAGTGCCTACGTCTACTTCATTTATTACCTTCGCCTCGAGGTATGAGAGGGCATTATCAAGGACAACAGGCAATTTATTCCCGGTCAATTTGTATTTGACAGCCTTGAATTTATCGACATCTTTCCCGCTTTTAAATCCGAAGTCTCCAATAAAAGAGAGCGGCGTATCTTTTGAAAGAATGGATACGGTAAATGCTTTGCTGTCTGCGATAAACTCGTGCGTAAGGTTATTTTTATTTATTGCAACTGATATTCTTACCGGTTCAGAACATACCTGTATTGCTGTATTCGCTATCTGTCCGTTGTATTTTTCACTCTTTTTTGATGCTACCACGTAGAGTCCGTAACTAATATCATAGAGCGCTTTCGTATCCATTAAATACCACCTTTCATTATAGTTGCGTATGCAGGTTCCCTGCATTAGTTTTACATAATATCCTTTTCACTCGCTTTTACTGCTTCCTGTAGTTCCTTGTTGAGCTGAGGCGGAAGTCCTTCGATATCGACACGGAGGAAACCGCGTACTATAGTTGCGGTTGCTTCGTCGCGTGTAAGACCGCGGATCATGAGGTATTCAACTTCCTCCTCTGCTATCTTTCCTACTGCCGCTTCATGGGAGAGGTCAATTCCTGCCAGGGAGCCTTTAAGCTCCGGAATAGCATGGATTATTCCTTTCTCCTTCATGATCAGACCGCGGCATTCGAGATGCCCTTTTACATCCGGAGCATTTCCCTCTATATAACCGCGGGCGACCATGGTCCCCCCTGTCGTAATCGCCCTGGAGATGATTTCTGTCCTGGCTCCTTTTCCGTTAAGTATTACACGGGAGCCCATATCGATGTTGGAATTCGGAGTAGCAACAACGATGCTGTTGAACCGTGCTACGGAATTATCCCCGTTGCAATATGCAATGGGATTGGTCTGGAGTGAATTGACCGGTTTCATAATTACGTAGTTGCTGAGAAATATTCCGCCCTCTTCCACAATAACTCCGGTGCGGGGACGAACGGCTATTTCAGGTGTCCAGTTGTGGATCATGGTAAAGCTTACACGTGCGCCCTTCTTCACGTAGAATTCAGATACACCGAGATGTAAGCCCGGCTCATTTCCCGTTCCTGCAGTACAACCGGTTATTATATGCAGTTCGGAATTTTCTTCCGCAATGATGATATTGTGGACGTTCTGGGCTAGTTTTGCTTTTGCCAGATACAGACATGCCTGTACCGGGTACAATGTTTTACTGCCCGGCAATGACCGGATAAAATAACCATTACCCTGATTGAGCTCGACATGTGCTGTGTATTTGTCAGTATCTACCGATACTGCTTTCCAAAAATAATCATCCAGCCAGTCATATTTTTCCATTGCCTTGTTGGTGCTCATAACCTCTACATCGTCCTGGCTGACTGTATTATGCACGATGGAATGGTCCATCTGAAGTATGGTAGCGGAACGCTGGCTTTTATCGTCGAGGATTATACCTGATGAAAGCATACGTTCTTTTGCATCGGGCGAAAATCCGGAAGGATTTTCCTGATATGGAAGCTCATCGACAGAATGAATATATTTCTCAAGGTCTATATCCCCGCCCAACGACGCTTTTTTCTGCGATGCTTCGTGTGCCCGCTTTTTTACGCTTTGTTTGGATTCTAGTTCGCGCATTTTCTACATTCCTCATAACCTTTCATCTTGATAGTTTCCAGAATCTCATAAGGGTCACCCTCGCATACAATAGTACCGTTGAGCATGACCAGTCCGGTGCGGGCATTTATATAGTTTAAAATATGACCTGTATGTGTGATAACGAGTCCGCTGTGCGTTCGGTCACGGATATGTTCGTCTTTTTCAAGCAGTTCATTGATCAGTTCGCCGATAAGGGCAATATTAACAAGGTCGACTCCGGACTCCGGTTCATCGAGCAGGGACAGGTCCGGTTGTTGTGCCAGCAACTGCATTAATTCAGACCGTTTTACCTCTCCACCGGAAAATCCGTAGTTTATATCTCTGTTCAGAAAATCGGTCATATTCGCTTTTTCTGCGAGTTGGTCAATCTTCTCATCGGTTGCTTTTCCTCCGAGGCATGCCATGACCATATCGCGGGTCTTTACGCCCCGTACTATCGGTGGTCTCTGGACAGACATACCGATCCCCATGCGGGCACGCTCGTCAATAGGAAGCCCAACTACATCGGTCCCTTTGAAAATGATGCTCCCGCCGGTGACCTTATATTTCGGCGAACCCATAATCGTCATGAGTAACGTAGTCTTGCCGCCGCCGTTGGGGCCGAAGAGGACATGTGTTTCTCCCTCTTTGATGCTGAGATTAACGTGATGAAGTATTTCCTTATTTTCTACTGATACAGTGAGGTCTTTGACTTCCAGAATATTTTCTTTTGTCATATTAGTTTAACCTCCGTCCAGTGAGTGATGCTCTTCTTTAACAAACCATCCCGCCGGATCGATGATATATTCTCTGTAATCGTTCAGCAACAGAAAATGACCGTGTTCCTCCGCAGCCAGCGATTCATAGTATTTTTTCTCGGCTTGATAAGTTGCGCCTTTCCCCATATTTTTATAAAAATCATGGGTCTTTTTTTCCATTTCCATTGCCTTATCTATAAGCTCCAGCTCCGATGCCTCGGCTTTAACCAAACGACCGCTTTTTTGTAATGCCTCTGAGAACAACGTTTTAATACTGTGCTTTTTTTGAGGCTCAGGATTTTTTTCCGGCCAGCCTTTTTTCTCTTTAATCATAGCGTAGATCTCTTCAAATCGCTTGCGATGTTTATCTTCTTCACCGGCAAGCCATTCGAACAGGTCTTTGCCTACTTTGCTGGTGCTTTCGGTTCCGGCTTTCTTATAGAATTCCTTACCGTCAATCTCCATCTGGACGGCGAATTCGAGTACCTCTATTGTTTTGTCCTGTTCTTTATCCATTACTCACCTTTCACGTTTATTAACGGTCCGGCCTGTTGAACGGTTCCACTCTCATGTGAAAATGGCAGTTACCGGTAGTCAGGAGCAATATGTGAAATTCGTTTAATCTACCCCTTTTCATCACCGGCATTTTCACATTTTCACATAAAAATAATAATAAGTATGTGACTAAGGTTATAGAATAAAGCTTATTTATGAATGTCTGGCCAAATTTCCGGTATGCCGGACCGCTGCGGTTTTTCATAAAGGTTGTTCTATAACCGTGTTAAATACAATGATATTGCTTTCATTGCCATGCAGGTCCTCCGTTTTCGCCTATCATTGTCTTTAATTCACACAATTGCCGTAAATGGTCTTTTTCCATCCGGAGAATATTCATTACTGTACTCCGGTCCGATTTACTGACCATTTTTTCCATTTCCGTATAAAAGAGTATTGAGTCCTTTTCCGCCTGGATTCCTATATCTATTGCTTCGCTGGCGGAAGATGCTCTTTGTGCTTTGTGTTGCGCGTCTCCGGCATCCTTGAATACGGCATTATCGACAAGTGATTTCAGATAAAGCATATATTCTCCGGGATATGATTCAGGAGGCTGATATTTTCCGGCCGAATTTACCATATCCTTTAATATATCAAGATGTTTCTTTTCTTCACCCGAGAGGTACTTGAACCGGGCACTGATTTCCTTGTTTTGTGCCCGTTCGGCGAGTGTATCATAATACCTGATACCGCTATTCTCAATCTCCATAGCTATTTCCAGCATCTCGCTGCCGGAGAAAAAGACTCCCATTTCTGACCTCCTCGCTGATTTATCAAGGTGTGCTTTCTATAATATTTCCTTCCCGACGATAGTATTTTACCGGATTTTGCCGTTTTACTGTCAGAAAAATAAATAACAGATACACTTTATATTTATCACGTATATCTTATGGCTTCGGCGGACACGAATATTTATCTATACTTATAATAGCTATTTTTATATATGTATACAAGTGGATAAAAGCAATAAAGCATTTTTACCGGTAGATCACTTTTCAATCGGTTGACAGGTTGTGCTATGCGAGAGTGCTGAGAAACTCGGTTTCACTCCCTTTATCCGCCGATCTCGTGGAATGATGAAACTATGGGGCACTCACAGGCACCCGGCTCAGATTGCTCAGGGATATCTCTTTTACATCAATCTTTATACAGTAGTAATATAAAAATAGACTATCAAAATTTATTATAGTATATCGGTTTATACGTGCAGTCCGGTCTGATAATTTCCGGTAGATGAACGGATTGTTGATATATTTGGGATGTTAAGCAATAGTCCTCTGCTAAAGGACTGTCGCATATTCCAGCGGCTCTTTGCGGTTGTTTAAGGTGCCGGAGTCCATTATTTGTTTGAGACCTTCCACATCCAGGATCATAATTCGATGGTGGTCCAGTTTAATTAACTTCTGTTCTTCAAGTACTTTAAGTGATCGCCCCGCTACTTCCCGGGTGCAGCCCATCATGGATGCCATTTCCTGTTGAGTAAGGTACAGGCGTTCACCTGTCGTTTCTTTTGTATATTCGATGATAATCCGCGCCAATCTGCCGACTACCTGTTTGAAAGACAGGTCTTCTATGAGCGAGATAAGATGCTGTGTCCAGTTGGTCAGGGTTTTTATAATATGCATACCAACTTTTGGATAATTGAGTATAAGAGTTTCCAGGTTGCTTTTTCGTATCCCGTAGAGAATGGATGGTTCCAGCGCCTGAGCGTTGGCGGGCTTTGGTTGATCGTAGGAAATAATAATATTATTAAATGATCCTCCGGGGCCCAGGAGCCTCAGGATTTGTTCTTTCCCATCCGTAGATGTTGTATAGATCTTAACCGTGCCTGAAGCAACGAAATAAAGTGCTATTTCAGAATTTTCGCTATCGCGTATCATCTCGCCACGTGCAGCAGTTTTCTTGAAAAAAAGCCTGCTCACCGAATCCAGCTCACCGGGGGCTAAATCCCAGAAGTGCGGGATACTCATCATAAATTCCAGTTTGGTAACCATTTCTCAATCCTGAATTACAGTAAGGATCAAATTTCTATACGTAATCGTTTTTTTATTTTTACCCGCTTATCTCTAACTATTTTAAAGTACTATTCATTTTTAGAACATGGTGTTTTTCTGATGCTTGCTCTATAGGTATTTATACCTGTTATATCAGCATATACAACTATAATACGCAAACAGACAGAACCATAAGATAGATATTTTACTTGCAAAATAGCAGACCGTTGCTAAAAAGCGTGCCCCGCTATCAGGAATAGGCAGAATAGGGCTTGCAGTTATTGTGTATTTGTTACAATATTTTTATGATACCGGTGTTCAGATAGGGCAATTTATACGGTGTGCAGGCAATAGCGATCGGGAAATCCCCTGTTATTATAAATCGTTATTTTCTTAACTTCTCTATGCCGCAACGGGTATCCCTGGTTGAACTTACTTTCTCTCTTATTTCGGATAAAAGTTCCCAGGCCCCTTCTATATCCCTGTCGATGAGTACCTGTTCCAGTCGTGTTACCTGCTGTTCATCGAGAGCTATCACTGTTTTAGCCATAGTCATTTTCCTTTCAAGTTTGCTGATTATTATCGAAATTATGTGTCTGGAATACGCTCTACTAAATTAAAATATACCGTATATTTTTAAATATGTATAATGTAAGTTAGCAATAAACGTTAAATAAATGTATATTTATATAATGCACTATTTGTTATAAATCATATGATACAATGATTGTTGTTTAAAAAAAACTGTGATATACTGATAAGCTAATTAACAAATTAATAAGCGCTCTCCGAGCTATTTCCTCTAAGGGCATAGCCTATGAGGAATGGCCGGAAGGTTCTAATAGAAATGTTGGTGCCACTTGTTATTGGAAAGGAGAGTGTGGGTTGTATTTTTTATATGCATCTCCTTTGAGATGTGTTTTTTTTTAATTAGGGGGAAGCGAATTTCTGCTACCCGGATGGGGTTACCGATATGGAGTGATTGTGGGGCCTTCTCTCCGACTTGGTTCCATGCAGTTATCGCCTTCTATATCGGTAGCCCTTTCCGGGTAGCTTCTATATAGAATTTCGACGGTTTGTAAACTGGAAAGCAGGTTTGCTATAATTTTAATAGCTATATTATAAAGCCTTGCCGGTTGTTTTCCCGGATAGAGAGACAGGAGAACATACGGTAAGGCACATCGGAAGCAATTATATTTATTAACCCGATCGAATAGTTAGTCTGTGTGTTATTTGTTATAAAACAGTTGTAATTGTACAGCTGTATGTGGAATAGCATACAAAAATATTTGTTGGTCATATAATAGGTAATTCGCATTTAGGTCTTATGTGTCGTACGTGGCGAACTTGAATTCATTCTCGTTGACACGTGTTGGTCTACAAAGAAGGAGGTGGGAAATGCCTGGCTAGCTGTCTGTCGATTGACGAACCGGTCTTGAAATTTACCACAGGGCGCGATAGGATAATATTAGTGCTCTATGGTAATGATTGAAATCGGTTAAAAGTAGAGCAACAAATTTTATTTATTTCCGGCGGTGATATTTTTCCACGCTAATATATTGTCCGCCATATTGAGTATCAGTTTGAGCACATTAACGAAAAGGAGGTGGCATGGACATCTTTGAATTGAGAACTCCGGAATTGACACGTCGTGATTTCATCAAGCTGGCAAGCACTGCACTCGCATTTCTCGCATTAAACCAGGCGCTTACTCCCAAAGTTGCGAAGGCTTTAGAGGAGTCTCTGGGAAAACCGGCGGTGATTTGGTTGGAGGGGCAGGATTGTGCCGGTTGTACGGAGTCTTTCTTGAATAGTTTGGAACCAACTGCCGCATCCATACTCCTCGATACGATTTCTCTTCGTTACCACGAGACGGCAATGGCTGCATCGGGGTATCAGGCAGAAGAAGCGCTGACAAAAACAGTAGACGAAGGCGGTTATGTACTGGTTATCGAGGGATCAATTCCTCTTGCCGACGGAGGAAAGTACTGCACTATTGGCGGCAAACCTTTTAAGGATATTGTCCGCGAATGTACCAAGAATGCTGCGGCAATCATTTGCGTAGGCTCCTGCGCAACGTACGGCGGAATACCCCGTTCCGGCCCTACGGATGCCGTCGGTTTGTTATACAGGGGCACCCGTAAACACCACTACTATGATGATGTTGTAATGAATAAACCGGTGATCAATCTTCCTACATGTCCGTTACATCCTGAACGTCTGGTTGCCGTGATAATACATTATTTAACCTTCGGAACAGTGCCCCCTCTGGATAAGTTCCAGCGACCCCTTGCATTCTATGGATATAACCAGCATGAGAATTGCGAGCGAAGGGGGCATTTCGAAGCGGGCGAATTCCTGACCGATTGGGGAAATCCGGAACAGCAGGGATGGTGCCTTTATTTGAAGGGATGTCGCGGGCCCTGGGCTAATCAGGACTGCTGGAAACGGCTCTGGAATGGTCGAACGAACTATTGTATTAAAGCAAATGTCCCCTGCGTCGGTTGTTCTGAACCTGAATTTTACGAGTCGTTCAGTCCGCTATATGAGCGCCAGTTTGAAGTAAATCTGCCGGGACTGGGAAGAGTGGATATCGATAAAATAATGGCAACTGTCGGCGGACTTACAGCGGCCGGCGCCGCATTAGATATGACAGTGAGTCGTATGGCAGGACGGTGGAAAGATGACGGGAGCGGCGATAACGAGAAAATCGCAGAGAAAAAGGAGGTCTAAGCCATGGCAGAACGTATTGTTATCGATCCGATCACCAGAATCGAAGGTCATCTTAGAATCGAGGTGGAAGTTGAAGGCGGTAAAGTAACAGATGCATGGTCTGCGGGTACAATGTTTCGCGGTTGGGAGATACTGCTCCGCGATAAAGACCCGCGGGATGCTCCTTACGTTACCAGCAGGGTGTGCGGCGTTTGCGAAGGAGTACATGCAATTGCTTCGGCACAGGCAGTTGACCAGGCTTTAGGTATAGAGATTACCGAAGCGGGCAGACTAATGCGAAATCTTTTCTGTGCGGGCATGTATATGCATGATCACTATATCCATTTTTATGTGCTGTCAGCGCTCGATTATCTGGATATACTTGCAGTATTACAATATAAAGGCGTCGACCCCGGACTTGTTGCTGTAAGGGATAAAATTAAGGCTCTTGCTGAAAAGAATGATACGTCCCCCTTTACACCGCGCTATAAGCCGGACGAGTTTTCTGTGAATGACCCGGAAATAGTGACTACCCTGGTCTCGCATTACATAAAATCAATAGAAATGAAAGCAAAATCGCAGAAAATGCTGGCTTTCATATGCGGGATTCAGCCCCATCCCAATGCAATTATTGCAGGTGGTTGTACGGCGACACCTTCTCGCGAGGAGTTACTTGAATTTCGCGCTTTATGGGAAGAACAGGTGCAGTTTGTGAACAATATTTATTATCCTGATGTTGTTGCTGTCGGTACAGGTCCTCTTATGCCTCTATTAGAGATGGGACTGGGTGGCACGGAAGGGAACTATCTTTGTTACCCCATGTTTTCCCAGGAACAACCCAAAAGCCCTGCCGACTTCTCAACAGGAGGGAGTAATCCTCTTTTCAAAGGCGGGGCCATTGTAGATGGCGACCTCGGTTCGATCAATAATGTGGATTATGGGCAGATCACCGAGGCTGTGGCACATTCCTGGTACGACTATCCGCCGGGTATTGAAAGTCTGCACCCCAGTATAGGAATAACCAAACCGAACCCGGATAAAACGGATGGCTATTCATTCCTGAAGGCACCTCGCTATAGTACGAAACCTATGGAAGTCGGGCCGCTTTCCCGCGGTCTGATAAATCAGTATCCCGCATTACTGGATCTGGTGAAAAAGGGTGCCAAACCGGGTGCGGTAGCACGACATTTCTGCCGTGCAGTCGAGTCGAAAATGGTCGGTGAAGCAGGACTTGCCTGGATAGACCGTCTGATTCAGCTTGCCACTGCAGGTCCACTTGTCGGCATGAATGACAAACCGGTACCGAAATCATCGCAGGGCATGGGGGTATGGGATGCACCGCGAGGTGCCCTGGGACACTGGGTGGAAATCAGGAACCACAGGGTTAATAACTATCAACTTGTTGTACCATCAACATGGAATGGTTCGCCGAGAGACGAGAAAGGACTGAAAGGTCCTTATGAACAATCGCTGATCGGAGTACCGGTGCCCGATGTGAATAATCCGATCAATATAGTCCGGGTTATCCGGTCATTCGATCCCTGCCTGGCATGTGCCATTCACCTGATAGACCCGGAAACAAACGATATTAAAATCTATAAGGTAACGTAGGGGGTATACTATGGAAAGTAAAAATGCAGAAGCATCTCGACATCCATTACGGTTCCGTATTCTCCATATGGCTATCATGCTTTCGATCGTCTTTTTAATACTTACCGGTTTCTATATTCACCGCCCGTTTGTGGGTGGGAGCGGTTTCTTTATGACACTTGTTCGCGGTGTGCATTTTTTCGCTGCAGGAGTATTGATTATTGCCACAATCACTCGTGTTCTGGGTATGTTTATCGGAAGCAAAAAGGACTGGCGTTCATTCTTTCCCACTGCCTCCGATTGGGCTTTATTACCTAAAACAATCAACTATTATGCATACATAGGCAAAGAGGTGGAAATAAAGAAAAAGTATAACCCTTTGCAAATGATCACGTACAGTCTTGTCTTTATCCTTATCGTATTTCAAATAATCTCCGGGTTTGCAATTCTTTATCCTAACGGTGCTCTGAGCTGGTTTAATTATGACCTGTTCTTTAATTCAATCCAGGTTAGAATTGCGCACTACATTGTTTGCTGGTTATTTATTATGTTCCTGATTATTCATGTCTATCTCGGTTTGCGGGAGACATTCGGAGAAATGAAGGAAATGCATTTGCTCAGTGACGATGAAACTGGTACGGAAATAGTGAAGGAATAAAATCCGGAAATGGAACATCGTAATAACGGGACAACTCTTATTATGGGCGTCGGCAATGTTCTCCTGGGCGATGAAGGATTTGGAGTTCATGTCGCAAGAAGGTTGAAACAGATGGGACTACCCGGCAATGTGAAAATCGAGGAAGGCGGTGTCGGCGGGTTTGATCTGCTCGGACATCTTGATGGCGTCACCCGTCTTCTTGTTATCGATGTGATGATGGCAGATATACCGCCTGGCGAGATACGTTTGTTCA
>CAZAIO010000036.1:0-21905 GCA_964485235.1 uncultured Dehalococcoidales bacterium | reverse complement strand
AAAAAAAGAGGTTGTCACTTCCGTCTGCTTGTCTGTTATCCTTCTGGCCTTTTATTTTATGGGGCGATTGAGCACATGTTAAAAACTGAATCGTTATATTTTTCTTACGAGGATGGCACCCCTGTACTAAATGATATCGACTTTGAATTGAGAAAAGGAGAATTTCTGGCGTTACTAGGGGCAAACGGATGTGGTAAGACTACTCTTTTAAAGCATCTCATCGGCTTATTAAAACCATCGTCAGGTAAAGTTTTTTTAAACGAAAAAGAACTTACCCGACTGAAAGATACCGAAATATTCAGTTGTGTTGGAATGGTCTTTCAAGACCCGAACGACCAGCTGTTCAACGCAACTGTAGAGCAGGATATTGCCTTCGGCCCGATGAACATGGGTCTTTCGAAAGAAGACGTTGTACAAAGAACCAGGGAGGCTTTAGAATCTGTGGGCGCACAGGAATTAACAGGGAAAGCAATCCATACACTAAGCTTCGGCGAAAAAAGGCGAATATCTCTTGCCGGAATTTTAGCTATGGAACCCGATGTAATTCTGCTGGACGAGCCAACAAGCGGCCTGGACCCCAAGGGTACTAGCTCGATAATGCACCTTCTCCGAAAAATAAACAAAGAAAAAGGTACATCCATTATTATGGCTACCCATGATGTTGAACTCGTTCCTCTATTTACCGATCGAGTTGTTATTATGAGCAAGGGCAAAATAATCCGTTACGGAACTCCCGAAGAGATATTTTTCGACACTGAAATGATAAGAAATGCTGCATTAAGATTGCCGCGTATAGGTCATTTAATCGAGATTCTCCGCAAAGAAGATGGAATGGAATTCAACGAAATGACGTTGACAATTGGTGAGGCGAGAAGAGAACTATCGAAGTTCAAAGATCGTCATCTCCCTTACATTGATAATGTTATATGCCATAAAGGAACACCGTCGATTGAACACAAAACGAACCAATAAACACAACCTGCGTTCCGGCTATACAACCGGTGCATGCGCAGCAGCAGCGGCTCGTGCAGCTTCGATTGTATTGCTCACCCAGACAAAGATTGAATATGTTGATATCGATTTACCATGTGTGGGAACGACCGAATTCAAGGTCCATCAATGTATCGTTAATACGATACAAGCAACATGTTCCGTTATTAAAGATGCCGGTGACGATCCCGATATTACCGATGGGGCTGAGATACAGGCAAGCGTTGCATGGAAAGACGAGCCAGGTTTTTCAATCACCTCAGGAAAGGGAGTAGGCACAGTAACAAAACCGGGACTCGAAATACCGGTTGGGCTTGCAGCAATCAATCCCGTCCCGCGTAAAATGATTGAAGATGCTGTGAGAAAGGTTTTGGGAAACAGACTGGATAGAAAAGGCATCATGGTCGTTATCTCAGTGCCTGACGGCGAAAGACTGGCCGCAAAAACATTAAATCCCCGTCTTGGCATAGAGGGTGGAATTTCAATCCTGGGAACAACAGGCATTGTAATACCTTATTCAATAAGCGCCTATAAAGCATGTATCTCACAGTCCCTGGACATAGCCCGGGCATGTCACTGCAGTCACATAGTCCTTACTACAGGGAGACGAAGCGAAAAATATGCGCAAAGTAACTTTCACTTTCCCGAAGAATGCTTTATACAGGCCGGCGATTTTATCGGCTTTTCATTACGTGAATGTACAAGGCGACATTTTTATAAAGCCATTATCTGGGGAATGACCGGCAAGATAAGCAAGCTCGCCGCAGGACATCTTTATACAAATATCAGCGATTCAAGAATTGATATCGGTTATCTTGCTGAAATAGCTTTGGACTGCGGGGTACCGGAACAAACCGTCGATCCTCTTCGTAATGCGGTAACCGCCAACCATTTTCGCCGAATGTTACCTTTGGAGTATATCCCTGAATTCTGTAACAAGCTTTGCTCACTGGCGGCAGAAAAATGCCGTGATGCATTACATAGTACACTTGCTATCGAGTGTATTATGTCCAGTTACGATGGAATCATACTGGGGAGGGGAAATGCAAAATAAAAAAATACATATAATCGGGGTACCTTCTGACGGAGCAGCCAACATTCCATCTCATGTATATAAATTAATTGAGCAGGCAGAGATGGTCTTCGGAGGAAAACATCTATTGGACCTGTTCCCCGTATTATCAGGAGAACAAATCGTAATCAACCATAATCTTTCACAGATTACGGCATTATTGAAAAAAAATGCAGGAAATAGGCATATTGTCATTCTGGCTTCGGGCGATCCGAACCTCTACGGTATAGCAGGCTACCTTGAAGGAAAACTTGATAAGGAATGCATCGAAATAATCCCGGCAGTAAGCTCCATGCAACTGGCTTTCGCCGGTATAAAAGAAAACTGGTCGGATGCAGTTTTCACCAGCGTTCACTCGAGACCGATAGAAGACGTAATCGATGTCATCCGTTTCAACAGGAAGATCGGTATATTTACCGATGAAGAACATAGTCCGGCCGCCATAGCAAAAGTGCTTATCGAACACGGTATCGACGGCTATCGCGGATATGTTTGTGAAAAGCTCGGCACAGCCGGACAGAAGATAACCGAAGGTGACCTTCAAGACCTCTGCCGGATGAAATCTCAATCACCAAATATCCTGATTCTGATTAAAACACAACAGGAAGAAACAGCAATTGTCGGCCATGAGTATCCGGGCATACCGGACGAAGAATTTTACCGGCGAAAACCGGATAGCGGACTCATCACCAAGCAGGAAGTCCGTGCTATCAGTATTTCGAAAATGGGACTCCGGGAAAACAGCATTGTCTGGGATATTGGAGCAGGATCCGGTGCAATATCAATCGAGGTTTCCCTTATTGCCGGAAAAGGATGTATATACGCCATTGAGAAAAATGAAACGGATATAGCTGTTATTAAAAAGAATATAAAGAAATTCCATATACCAAACATTGAAATCGTGCATACCTGTGCCCCGGAAGGACTTGATATGCTTCCCCCGCCATCATCCGTCTTTATCGGAGGCAACGGAGGTTATATGAAAGAAATAATTGTTTCAGCAAGCAAAAGGCTGATACCCGGTGGACGCATAGTTATCAATGTCGTTGCACTGGAAAACCTTACTACCGCTATCAATGCGCTTTCTGTGCAGGGATTCACCGTAGAAACAACACTGGTCAACATTGCCCGCAGTACCGATATCAACGAACTCACCCGTTTTGAACCGTTAAATCCGGTTTTCGTTATCACGGGAATTCCGTCTGCGGAGAAAAGCAATGCTCGTTGAGAAAATGGCGCAGCAAATGATCTCAAAAGGACTGAAAGGCACAAAGTTCTCCCCGATAGAACCGGAGCTTTCCGGTGATATGGACGGTATCGGTTGGTATGTTCATATACCTTTTTGTCGCAGGCTGTGCCCTTACTGCTCATTCCGGAGCATTCAATATAACGCAGAGAGAATCGAACCTTACGTACAGGCAGTCAAAAGAGAGATACAATTGTACCGTGAAAAACTTGGTCACATAACGATCGGCGATATTTATTTTGGAGGCGGTACACCCAGTCTCACATGGCAGAGTGTAATAGACATTGCAGATTATATGAGGTCACAATTTAACATTACCGGCGAGATTGGGCTCGAAGCAAACCCAGAGGATATCGAAAGCTCTATGTGTGAAGCACTGCAAAAAGCAGGTTTTACTAAAGTCAGTATGGGCGTGCAGTCTTTCGATAGTGAAATACTTGGAACAATGTCCAGGGGTTATACCGGTGACGATGTACTGAAAGCAATAAATACGTTACACGATCATGGATTTTATATCAGTATCGATCTGTTATACAGCTTACCGCAGCAACAAATATCTACACTGGTCGACGACCTGGGAAAAGCGGCAAACAGCGGAGTCCAGCAGATCTCAGCTTACCCCTTTATGTTATTCCCTTATACTAAATGGTATCAGGATATCCGCAATCAAAAAACGGCAAGTCCGTCAGCCCGTAAGGAAAAGAAAATGTTTTATCTGGTCCACGATTTTCTCACTGCTCACGGATACGATCAATCTAGCTGCTGGGACTACACGAACAGCATCGGTGCAACAACAAAATATATAACCTGTACCCGCGATGAAAATATCGGGGTGGGTCTCAGCGCCTATACTAAACTGGGCGGTTTATTCTATGCCAATACCTTTTTCCTCAAAGAATATATCGAGAGAACGGAATCCGCCTTACCGGTAGCCACGGGAATGGTTATGTCACAGTACCGGGTAATGAGACGCTGGTTTATGATGGCTCTTTACTGGATCAAAGTGGAGAAATCAGCGTTTAAAGACAGGTTCGGTGTTCCCATGGAAGAGGTAATGGGCAATTTCATGTCGATGCTTAAGATGTTCAATATTATCAAAGAATATCCAGATTACGTTCAGGTGACCCGGCAGGGAATGTACTGGATATCGCTTATGACCAAGACTTCAATGCTCAATTTTCCCGGTACGTATTATAATGAATGTCTGCATAGTCCGTGGCCCGGCAATTTTGAAATAAAATAATGATTTAAAAATGTCTGATTTTCAACTGGAAGAAAAAGTAAACACTCACACAGGAAAATTATACGGAGTGGGTATCGGCCCCGGTGCTCCCGAATTGATGACATTGTATGCACACCGTATATTATCACAGGTACCGGTGATATTTGTGCCGACGAAGTCCGAAGGAAGCGACAGTATTGCGGAGTCAATAATCAACGGATTAATGCCTGAAACACAGTCTAAAATTACCCGGCTGGTCCTGCCGATGCTGAAAGATAAAGACCATCTTAAACAATACTGGGATAAGGCAGCTGATACTATCTGGCAGTCCTTGAAAGCCGGTTACGATTGCGCTTTTGTAAATATCGGCGACCCGCTCATCTATGGGACATTCATCCGCATTTTCGAGACATTGCGAAAGGAACACTCCGGAGTGCCGGTGAAAGTTATCCCCGGGATATCCTCCGTTAACGCAGCCGCAGCAAATGCCGTCATCCCTCTGGCAAGTGACGATGAACGCATCGCAATATTATCAGGAAATCCTGAAGATGCATTCATCAGGGATACGCTCAAGAATTTCGATACTGTGATATTCATGAAAATTAATAATATGTTTGATACACTTCTCACTATACTGGCAGAAATGGGCATGACGGACAAATGCGTCTATTTCAGAAGATGCACCACTGAAAATGAAGAGATAGTCTACGATATAAACACGTTAAAAGGTAAAAAGGTCGATTATTTTTCTTTATTGATAGTACGCAAATAATATGGCAATACAGGTATATTTTATAGGCGCGGGACCGGGAGACCCGGCACTTCTGACCGTTAAAGCGAAAAATATCATCGAATTGGCAGACGTTATTATCTATGCTGATTCGCTGATTAATCCCGAAATATGCTTATTTGCACGTGAAGGCGCCGAAATTCATCGGAGCGCCCCGCTCAATCTTGAAGAGATAACCGGAATTATAGTAGACGCTGTCTCACAGGGAAAACTGGTCGCCCGGTTACAGAGCGGGGACCCCGGCATATACGGGGCTACTTATGAACAGATGGCAATACTCGACGAAAAAGGGATCGAATATGAAGTGATTCCGGGAGTCAGTTCTCTTTTCGCTGCTGCTGCCGTACTAAAAACAGAACTCACTGTACCTGATATTTCACAGACTGTCATCATCACCCGCATTGAAGGAAGGACTCCTGTCCCCGATTCCGAAAAGTTGAAAGACCTTGCAGCCCATCGCTGCTGTATGGCAATTTTCCTGAGCATATCCATGATCGACAAAGTCGCTGGGGAACTGCTTTCAGGCGGATATCGTTCCGATACACCGGTGGCTGTAGTATACAGGGCAAGCTGGACCGATGAACGTATTCTTCGTACAACACTGGAACGCATGCCAAGTTGTGTAAAAGATGCCGGGCTAAAAAAGCATGCACTGATACTTGTCGGCTATTTCCTTGACACAGGAGATAAGACTACGCGCTCGAAATTGTATGATCGGGGTTTTAACCATGAATACCGGTAATCCCGAAAAAAATGGCATTGCCGTTGTAACCGTCACCAAAAAAGGTGTGATGCTGGGCACCAGATTACAGCAACTTCTCACCGACAGTCACCTTTACGTACCGTCAAAATATTCCATAGCAGAAATTACGAATGAACACCTGTACACATCTCCTGTAAAAGACGTAATCAAGGAGCTTTTCAACAGTTACCGCTATCTGGTCCTTATCATGGCAACAGGCATTGCCGTGAGGTCTATCGCTCCTGTTATTAAAGATAAACACAGTGACCCGGGTGTTGTCGTGATCGACGATGCCGGTTCATATTGTATAAGCCTCCTTTCCGGACACCTCGGAGGCGCCAACGAAATGGCAAACGGGATTGCTTCGATGATTAATGCCCGTCCTGTGATCACCACAGCATCCGATACCGGCAAAACCATCTCCGCTGATATGCTAGGAAAAGATTTCGGGTGGATTCTCGAAGAAAATGAAAACCTGAACGCAGTCAGTGCTGCGCTGGTCAACGGTGAACCTGTAGGAATAGTTCAGGATGCCGGAGAAAAAAACTGGCGTGATGAAGTTGAAGAATTACCTGATAATATAAAGATATATAACAGCATCGATGGACTGGTCCGGGCTAAACCGCAGGCAGCGATTTTAATAACAGATAGAGTCCTCGATGAAATATCTATAAAAGCTCTCCCCGTCCACTCGATAATTTACATGCCGAAAAGCCTGGTTATGGGCATCGGCTGTAACCGCGGAACAACATGCGCTGAAATTGAAACTGCTGTTGGTTCCCTTTTTCAGACATACGGACTGTCCACAAAAAGCATCAGGAATATTACAACCATAATGATAAAGAAGAATGAGACAGGTCTTCTTCAATTTGCCGAAAAATACGAACTTCCCGTGGAATATTATAAAAATGAATTGTTATGTAAAGTTAAATTTCCGTCAAGCCCGTCAGAGATAGTCCTGAAATATACCGGAACTCCATCTGTGTGCGAGTCTGCTGCTATAATAAGCAGCGGCAGCAGCACGTTGATTGTGCCTAAAACGAGCTATAACCGGAAAGTTACCATCGCCATTGCACGCATAGACTTTAACAATATTAATAAACGCAACAGGCTTTACCTGGTCGGCATAGGACCGGGCAGTCCCGAACAGATGACGTTCAAGGCGAGGGAAGCTATAGAGAGCAGTGACACAATCGTCGGCTATAATGCCTATATTGATTTAATCACACCGTTAATCGAGGGGAAAGAAGTGATCGCCACCGGCATGGGCGCGGAAGTGAAACGGGTAAAAACTGCAATAGCTGAAGTATTGAGCGGTAAAACCGTGTCACTTGTCTCCAGCGGTGACCCCGGCATCTATGGAATGGCTGGGCTTGCAGGCGAAATACTCCATACGGACTCCATAAATAATATAAACATTGAAGTAATACCCGGCGTGCCCTCACTTGCCGCAGGAGCTGCCCTTCTGGGTGCACCGTTAAATGGAGATTTTGCTGTTATAAGCCTCAGCGATTACCTAGTTTCCTGGCCTGAAATCGTGCAGAGATTGAACCTGACAGCGCAGTCTGGCATGGTACTCGTTATCTACAACCCCGTCAGTAAAAAACGTCAGCATCAATTCACAGAGGCTATAGTAATTATCCGTCGTTTTCGCGGACCGGATACACCTGCAGGAATAGTCCGTAATGCATACAGAAAAATGCAAAACGTCATTATTACTGATTTGCAGCACATATTCGATCATACAATCGATATGAATACGATAATTTTTATAGGTAATAACAGTACATTCACCACAGAGAACTGGATGGTCACTCCACGAGGTTATTCAGCAAAATACAACCTCGATATGGGAAATCAGAGGTAAGATGAAAAGAATAGTAATTGCAGGCACTACCAGCGGGGTTGGAAAAACGACGATCACGACCGGTCTCATCGGCGCTCTTTGCAAACGGGGACTTAAAGTACAGCCGTTTAAAGCTGGACCTGATTATATCGATCCGACATATCATACACAGGTAAGCGGTGAGCAGTCCCGCAACCTTGATACATGGCTTCTTTCAGGCAATACAATCATCGAGCTATTCAATCGGGCATCAACGGGAAAGGATATTGCGGTTATAGAAGGAGTAATGGGTCTCTATGACGGCCATTCTCCCATTGGCGATGAGGGTAGTACAGCAGAACTGGCAAAGCTTCTCAATGCTCCGGTTCTTCTGATACTGGACAGCCGTAAAGGTGCTCGCAGTCTTGCTGCTATGGTTACCGGTTATCAGACTTTCGACCGTGCCATTAATCTGTCCGGCGTTATACTGAACGGGATCGGCAGTGAGGGACATTTGAATATATGTCGCGAAGCCATCGAACATTTCACCGGAATAAAAGTGGTGGGATATTTGCCGCGTAGGGAAGAACTATCGCTTCCGGAACGTCACCTGGGGCTTATACCGACAGTGGAAAGTGCAGTGAACAGCGATTTCTTTGAAAAACTGGCTGCACAATGTGAGACGACATTCGATATAGATTCAATTATACATATCGCCGGACAGACCACTCCTTTAACAAGCAGTCAATCGGTCTTCCCTGCAGTACCTGTAATGCCCCGGACAAGAATCGCCGTAGCAAAAGACAAAGCATTCAGTTTCTATTATCAGGACAGCCTGGATATTCTTGAAGCATGGGGAGCGGAACTGGTACCGTTCAGCCCTATCAATGATAAAGCGCTTCCGGCAAATATATCGGGACTCTATATAGGCGGGGGATTCCCGGAGCTTTATGCCGCTGAACTAGCCGCCAATCAGTCATTAAAACGTGAAATAAGAGCAATCGCCTTAACAGGAATGCCTGTCTATGCCGAGTGCGGCGGACTGATGTACTTGGGTGAAAATATAAGAGACTTCGAGGGGGAAAATCACCGCATGGTTGGTGCTATACCGGTTCATTCCAGTATAGATAATCACCGTTTAAGCCTCGGATACCGGACTGTAAAATCCCTGTTCAACGGTCCGCTGCTGGACAAGGGAGAGATAGTACGCGGTCACGAGTTTCACTGGTCCGTCCTGAACAGCGGTGCATCCGATCTAAATGCATACAGTGTCATCGATCAGGGAAACCGCATCGAGGGATTCTATAGGAATAATCTGGTTGCTTCCTATATTCACCTTCACATGGGCAGCCTGCCCTCTATGGCGGAACACTTTATAGATAACTGTTGCCGTTTTCACGAAAATTACATCGGGGACCAATTATGAAAGAAACGAGCCATAAATTGCCGTATTATCCGGTATTTCTCAAGATTGCAGAAAAAAAATGTGTTGTGGCAGGTGGAGGAAATGTCGCACTCAGAAAAGTGAGAGTCCTTCTTGATCACGGAGCGTCGGTAACGGTAATAAGTCCCGACCATTGTCCTGAACTACTGGAACTGGACGAAACCGGAAGGATACAGATAGTTAAAAGGAATTTTCAGAAAGACGATCTTCATGATGCATTTATCGCCGTAGCTGCGACCGACGATAGAATTGCTAATCGTCTGGTAGCAGAAATGGCACAGGATAACGCTGTTCCGGTGAACATCGCGGATGATGCAGAAAACTCCGATTTTATATTACCGGCATATATGCGCAGGGGAGATATTACAATTGCCGTATCTACAGCAGGAACAAGCCCCGCGCTTGCCAGAAAACTCCGTACAAAACTTGAAAATGAATACGGAGAGGAATACGGCGTACTTTTAATAATCATAGATAAATTGCGTGCCGAAATAAAGAATAGCAGATTGAATATAGACAGTGAAAAATGGCAGGATGCGCTTGACCTGGATACGCTCATTCCCCTGCTGAAAAAAGGGAATAGTAAAGACGCAGAGATTCATTTGCGGAAAAAGCTGGATATCCCCTGAAAATTTTTAAAAAGAGAATAACGAGATGCAAATCAGGCTTACAGGAATAAACCATCAGAAAGCGCCGGTTGCCGTGAGGGAGAAAATAGCCATCAGCACCGGTAAGTTGAATGACGCTCTATCGGAACTGCGCACCTATACAAGCAATGGTATCGTCCTTTCAACCTGTAACCGTACTGAAGTATATACAGTAGACAATAACGCTTCACAGGGTAAGAATTCCGGCCTTGAATTTCTTAGAACACGTATGGATATTCCGGATAGTACACTTCCTCTATATATGTACAAGATGGAAGACATAACTGCAGTCGAGCATCTGTTTCGTGTCACCAGCGGGCTTGAATCAATGATAATAGGTGAATATGAAGTCCTTGGACAGGTGGGACAGGCGCTTAAAACAGCCGAGAAAACCGGTATGTCCAGTATAGCTTTGCGTCATATCTTTCAGGACGCATTACGTACAGGCAGAAGGGTCCGTGAAGAAACGGAAATCAGCAAAAATGCGCTGTCGGTAAGTTCTGTAGCCGTCGATATGGCGATGAACGTCATCGGGGAACTTAAGGGAAATGCGATGCTTATTATCGGTGTCGGTGAGGCAGGCAGACTGGTCGCAAAAGTTGCAAAAAGCAGAGGAATATCCCGTCTTGTAGTTGTCGGGCGTACCGTTGCAAGAGCAGAATCGCTGGCGTCGCAGATAGGTGGTATCCCTATTACTTCAGGAAAATTGGAAGAAGAACTTTGTTCAGCAAATATAGTGGTTACCTGTGCCGGTGCCCCCCATCGTATCCTGAGCGTCGGCCAGGTAAAGAGAGCAATTGAGAAACGGCCGGATAGCCCGATGGTTATTATCGACATCGCTGTCCCCCGAAATGTCGAGCCGTATGTAAGCAGGATCAATAATGTATTCCTTTATAATATAGATGATCTCACGAAGCTTTGCGATACAAACTTCAATCAACGCAAGGGTGAAATTGATAAAACGCTTCTCATAATCGCAGAAGAGGTTGAAAGGTTTTCTTCATGGTGGCAGGAATATAAAGTCAGACCGCTTATACGTGCCATAGCCGGTAAAGCTGAAAATATTCGCAACATTCAACTGGACCGTACCCTGAAAAGGATTCAGAATATCAGTGATGAAGATCGATACTATCTTGAAATGATGACCAGAGCAATCGTCACGAAAATAATGCAAGACCCGATACATTATCTCAAGTCTAACGGCCATGAGGACCACAACGGAACAGAGATAATCAAACGACTTTTCAACCTTGAGGTAGAGGACTGCTGATGGTACGGAAAATAATTGCAGGAAGCAGGGCGAGCAAGCTCGCCCTTATACAAACATTATCGGTAATTAACCGTGTAATGGAATCAACTTCTGACTGTGAGGTTCAACTAACCAGGATCACTACTACAGGCGACAAAGACATCGATACCAGTCTCGACCGGATGGGACCTGCCGTGTTTGTTAAAGAGATCGAACAGGCTTTACTCGACCACCGGATCGATTTTGCAGTTCACAGTCTTAAGGATGTTCCGACAGAAATACCTGAGGGCTTATGCCTCCTTGCTGTAACGGAAAGACTGGACCCGAGGGATGTCCTGGTAGCAAGATCAAAGCTTAATGAGCTTACCCCGGGCTCAAAAATAGGTACGGGCAGTTTAAGGCGTACTGTCCAGCTTAAACAACGCCGCCCGGATCTGGAGGTTTGCAGTATAAGGGGCAACATAGAAACACGTCTTGGTAAAGTATCGTCAGGTAAAGTTGACGGGATTATTATTGCTGCCGCAGCTTTGAAACGTCTTGAATGGGAGGACCAGATCACCGAGTATCTACCGCTGGATACATTTCTCCCTGCGGCAGGACAGGGTGCACTGGTGATAGAAGCAAGAGTGGATGATAAAGAAACAGCGGACGTCATCGGTCCAATAAATCATCTTCAAACATGGCAAAGCATTATCGCAGAACGTGCTTTTCTCTCCACTATAGGCATTGGATGTCGTGCTCCTGTTGCCGCTCTGGGCACTGTCATCGGCTCCGTTATTAAGCTTGAGGCAATGGTCGCTGATTATGACGGAAAAAAGATCATCCAAATGACTGAAAATGGTACATTAAAAAATCCTGAAGCGCTGGGGATAGACCTTGCACTTAAAATGCTCGATTCGGGAGCAGCCGGACTAATTGACGGAGCAAGGAACAGATGAAAGAGGGTAAAGTCTATCTCATTGGGGCGGGTCCCGGCAATACGGGTCTTCTTACGCAACAGGCTGTACGAAGATTAAACGAGGCTGATGTGGTTATATACGACCGCCTGCTCGATGAGCATATTCTGGGGCTATCCCCGTATTCAGAAAAAATATATGCGGGAAAATCTCCTTCCGCGCACAGCATAGACCAGGCCGGAATAAACCGTTTACTGTTATCGAAAGCGAAAGAGGGAAAAATAGTAGTCCGGCTGAAAGGCGGTGATCCGTTCGTCTTCGGGCGCGGAGGGGAAGAAGCTGAAATACTTGCAGAGAACGATATTCCGTTCGAAATAGTGCCGGGAATCACTTCGGCTATCGCCGTTCCCGCATATGCAGGCATTCCGGTCACGCACAGAGGACTGGCCTCATCGTTTGCCGTTATTACCGGGCATGAGACCCCTGACAAGTCCGGTTCTTCTATCAACTGGGAAAAACTGGCAACCGGAGTAGATACGCTTGTCTTTCTCATGGGAATGAAAAATCTACCTGATATTGTGACACAACTGGTCAAATACGGCAGGGTAAAAGATACTCCTGTAGCAGTCATCAAGGACGGTACCCGGCCCAGCCAGACCACAGTTACCGGTACGCTCCGAAATATCACCCGGATTGTCAAAGAACACGGCCTTACACCACCTGCTGTCGTAATTATCGGAGAGGTAGTCAGGCTCCGTGAAAAACTTCGATGGTTCGACAATCGTCCCCTTTCCGGTAAACATATACTTGTGACCAGAGCACGTCATCAGGCAAACGAATTAAGTGCACTCCTCGAAGAAAGAGGCGCTATTACAGTGGAAACGCCTGTTATCGATATTCAACCTGTGGACAATACCGCTGAACTGGACAACGCTATCCTGAATATTGACAGGTACCACTGGGCATTGTTTACCAGTATGAATGGAGTTGCCGCTTTTTTCACCAGACTGAAAGACCTTAATCTCGATACGCGCATTTTTAAAGGTATCAAGGTCGGTACTATCGGGCCTGCTACGGCAGCATTGCTGGAACAAAAAGGTATTATTCCCGATTTTTGCCCCGTCTCATATTCAAGCGAAGGCATAATTACAGGGTTACAGACCATAGACCTGGCAGGACAGCATTTTCTACTCGCTCGCGCCGATATCGCAGACCAATGGCTCCGTAAAGCAATAATCAATCTCGGATGCAGTGTGGACGAAGTTGCAGTTTATCGGACTGTACCGTCAGAAGAAGGAATTTCAAAAGCAGTCCATGTACTTGCCGAAGGGTCAATAGATATGATTACCTTTACCAGTTCATCAACCGTAACTAATCTTGTAGAAGCAATCAACAAAAACGTTCATTTAGAAAAAGTTGCTATTGCCTGTATCGGACCCAAAACAGCGGAAACGGCAATAAATTCAGGATTAAAAGTAGATGTAGTCGCTGAAATACATACTATACCGGGGCTGGTCGCAGCTATCGAAGAATATTTTAGCAAGGAGATGTAAATGTCATTCTTTCCGCAGACACGCATGCGGCGTATGCGCGGGACCGAAGCTCTCAGGGCGCTGGTCAGAGAAAACAGCGTCGATACAGGAGACCTTGTATATCCTCTTTTTGTAGTCGAGGGCACAGGAATAAAACAGGAAATACCCTCCATGCCGGGCATTTTCCGCTTTTCACCGGACTGCGTGGTCACTGAAATAGAAGAAATCGCCGGGCTCAAGATACCTGCTGTTCTGCTATTCGGTGTACCCGCTCATAAAGACGAGCTTGGCTCGTCGGCATATGAAACGAATGGCGTAGTCCAGCAGGCAGTCCGTATAATAAAGCAATCGGTCCCTGAGCTTATTGTGATTACCGATGTATGTCTTTGTGAATACACCAGCCACGGCCACTGCGGCGTCCTCGTCGATGACCGTGTCGATAACGACCGGACATTACCTTTGCTTGCTCAGACAGCTTTATCGCATGCTGAAGCGGGTGCGGACATTATAGCCCCTTCAGACATGATGGACAGTAGAGTACGGATGATACGGAACAAGCTTGATGAAAACGGGTTTAAAGAAATCCCCATTCTCTCGTATGCAGCCAAATATGCCTCCGCCTTTTACGGGCCTTTCAGAGAAGCAGCTGAATCAACACCAAAAACAGGGGACCGTCGCGGGTATCAGATGGACCCGCCCAATATAAGGGAAGCACTTCGGGAGATTGAACAGGATATCGAAGAGGGAGCGGATATCGTCATGGTCAAGCCCGCCCTTTCCTATCTCGATATAATAAGACGGGTACGGGATACCTTCAACCATCCTCTTGCCGCATATAACGTCAGTGGTGAGTATGCCATGGTGAAAGCTGCTGCCCTCCGCAACTGGCTCGATGAAGAAAAAGTCGTCGATGAGATACTGACTTCAATAAAAAGAGCGGGAGCCGATATAATCATTACCTATCATGCGAAAGATTTCGCGCGCCGGTCGCGTAGAGTATAAAGAGAAAAGCATATGAGAGACTTTACAAACTCGGAAAAGCTTTTTGATAAAGCCCTGCATTATTTACCGGGCGGTGTCGACAGCCCTGTACGCGCCTTCAAAGCAGTAGGAGGGACTCCCCCTTTCATAGTCAGGGGTAAAGGCTCCTATATCTATGATGTGGACGGAAATAAATATATCGACTACGTATGTTCGTGGGGGCCGTTGATACTGGGACATTCCGCTCCGCAGGTTATAGACGCATTAAAAAAGATTGTCGCAGACGGCACGAGCTTCGGTGCACCGATCGAGCTTGAGATAACGCTTGCGGAGATGATTACCGGTGCAATGCCGTCGATAGAAATGGTCCGTTTTGTAAATTCAGGGACTGAAGCTACGATGTCTGCATTACGTCTGGCACGCGCTTTCACCGGCAGGGATAAAATCATCAAGTTTTCCGGCGGATATCACGGACATTCCGACGGGTTGCTTGCCGTATCAGGATCAGGGCTGGCAACACTCGGGATTCCAGCTTCACCGGGTGTTCCGGCAGGATATGCGGAAAATACTCTGACTGCGCCATATAACAATATCGATGCCGTGGAGCAACTCTTTCAACTTCACCGCAGCGAAATAGCCGCAGTTATTATTGAACCTGTAGCTGCCAATATGGGCGTCGTGGCACCAAAGCCGGATTTTCTGGAAAGTCTCCGAAAAATCACTACAGAAAATGATGCCTTGCTTATCTTCGATGAAGTAATAACCGGATTCCGCGTGGCATATGGAGGCGCACAGTCTCTTTTCGGCATTACCCCTGACCTGACCTGCCTAGGAAAAATCATTGGCGGCGGACTGCCTGTAGGAGCATACGGCGGTAAACGGCGGATAATGGAAATGATGGCTCCATCAGGACCGGTCTATCAGGCAGGCACTTTATCGGGAAATCCGCTTGCCATGACCGCAGGGATCGAAACGCTCAAAGCATTGAATGTCCCCGGTACATACGACCGACTTGAAAACAGTGCAGCGGCACTCGAAAACGGCTTAACGGTTTCAGCACTTGAAACCGATATAGGTATATTCATCTCGCGAGTGGCATCATTGATAACAGTCTTTTTCACAACTTCGCCGGTTATGGACTACGACTCCGCAAAACAGGCAGATACTTCGCTGTTCAGCAGATTTTTCCATGCCATGCTTTCAGCGGGCATATACTGGCCTCCATCCCAGTTCGAGGCATGCTTTATATCCCTCGCTCACAGTGACGAAGATGTCCGTCAAACAATCGAGATAGCGGACAAAGTACTGAAATCCCTTTAAATATAACAGGTAGCATACTGTCTTACTGTAAAAATATGGGTATATGTATACACATGCTTTATACAGGTTTGCATCATATAAATCTGATAACGGCAGCGTTTTATTTACTATATAATAGAAGTCATACTGAAGAATTTTACTTTTACCGCGGTTACTACAGGATTAACCGGTCTATTCTTAAATGGTTGAAGTTAATAAAAAGATATTTCTCATAAAATTTGCACATTCATTGATCTTTTGGTGGCAAACAGCATGTTTATTCTACATCCTTTTTACCGCCATCACCGGTACTTTCAATGTGATCCTCCTGATAGCAATAGCCTCTATTTTATTAAATGGTATTTTGCTTCTTATAAATAGAGGAAGATGTCCGTTTACAACACTGGCAGAAAGCCATGGTGCTGTAAAAGGTTCTGTTACTGATATTTTTCTTCCCGATTGTATCGCACGAAATATATTCAGAGTATCCTTTCCTTTCTTCATCGTCGAGCTTATCACGCTTGCTGTCAGGTACTTTGCCCATATTTAGCAGCTTCTTGTCTGTTCCATAAGCGACTGCATATCTCATCTCCGTCCATAACCGGGACCGTCACATCAAGGATAATCAAGTCAGGATTTTCAGTTATTGCCTTTTCGTAGCCTTCAAGCTCATCATGAGCAACAATTACTTAATACCCTGCTATATCCAATGTAAATTCTGCCAGTCGCGCAGCACCATAATCTTGCTCAATTACCAGTATCTTTTCCACGGCAATTTTTTCTTCTATGCCGGTAGTTGTATCAATGTTAAATATATTGTTCATTTTCAATCTCACTCTGCTGTCAAAAACTCGAACTCACATTGAACGATATACTTCTCCATTACAAAAATGAAAAAACCCTTGCTTTATAAATCGGAATTTAAACAAAGGTCTTTCAACATTGATTTATTCTTTTGCCCTCCGATATAGTACTCTGTATGTTTCCTTTATTTACTGCCCCTCTATGTCATAATTCTATATTACCGGTACTAAAGAGATACTAAAATGAAGGAAAGTGTCTGAACATTTTCTAAAGTTAACTTTATGGTGTTTCACAATAAGGAAAAGAGTACGATCAGGGATATGCCCTCTTCTTTTTTATTGATAGCGAGATATCGAACAGCGTAAAATACAAGCGGGGATACTGTATATGGTCCGCATAACTGGCGAAATGATGATTAACAGGCCGGTCGAAACGGTCTTCGATTTCGTCGCCGATGAACGAAACGAGCCGCTCTATAATTCGCAAATGGTCAGTGCCGAAAAAATATCTTCCGGTCCGATTGGTGTTGGTACTCGATTTAACGCTGTTGTAGCCGGCAAAGGCGGAAATGCCGGGATGGTCATAAAGATCACCGCTTACAAACGTCCCGTTATGTTATCAACATTTACACATTTATCAGTGATGGATATTAATGGAACACTTACATTTAATAGTGTGGAAAATGGTACCCGTATGGAGTGGTTCTGGGAAATTAAACCGCGAAGTATTTTCAAACTTATAACACCATTTATAAAATCTACAGGAGAGCGGCAGGAAAAACGTATCTGGTCCGGACTTAAACAATATCTTGAAGAACGGGAAAAAACAAAGGTACAGGATAAGGTCGATTGATATACCACAATCATATCATTTTCACTTCTATGTTATATAATGGCAAAATAAAAAATGATGATAGTGCGCTGTTCTGTTGCATTAGCTAATAAATGAACCTTGAAGTAAAATAGGCTTCGGAACTATAATTTCATATCCTAAAAATAAATATTTTATATGAGTATTATAAACAAGACAGAGAAACCCGGAGAAATTCCGATGGTAGTCCTTTTTGCCGATATAAGCGGCAGTACGTCTCTTTATGAGATACTCGGTGACCTACATGCCCAAAAGCTTATTGGTGAATGTCTTGATATCCTGTCCGGAATAGCAGTAAAACACCAGGGAACAGTAATTAAAAATATAGGCGATGAGATAATGTGTGTTTTTCCTGCTGCCGATCCTGCTGTAGAAGCCGCTAAAATGATGCATTTGGCAATGCAACAACAGTTTGCTTTTACACCGCAAGGTGTGAAAAAACTAAGTATTCATGTAGGGCTTCACCTGGGGCAGGTTGTCCACAAAGGAAAAGATGTATTTGGAGATGCGGTAAATGTAGCTGCCCGACTTGCATCAGTCGCTAAAGCCAAACAAATACTGACCACAGAGCACGTAGTGAAGTCTCTAAAAAATCAGACTGCTACAATGACAAGACATATCGATGCCACAAACATAAGAGGAAAGCAGGAAGCCCTGCATATTTATGAAATAGTGTGGGACGGACAGGGGCTTACTGTCGCTGTTCAAAATTTTCAAATTGTAAAGGAGCCTGAGTCTTTGCTGAGACTGACTTACAAAGACCAGGATATACAGGTGAGTAAAAGCAAGCCAAATATTACGATCGGTCGCGGGAGCGATAACGACCTTATTGTAAATGACGCATTCACATCAAGGATACACGCACTTGTTTTCTATAAAAATGGTAAATATATTATCTCCGATAAGAGCACCAACGGCACTTATATAATAGTTGCAGGAAAATCTCTTTATCTCCATATTGATGAACACCCCCTCCAGATGAACGGTATTATCAGCCTGGGCCGCCCGCTCGAATCCGATTCACCTGATATAGTTCATTTTGAACTTCAACAAATGTAAATCGCCGTTAATAATAAAGTTCATTAAACTGCAATCAATATTTAGAAAAAATAACTATGCGTATGTTTGCACTACCTGTTTACTATTGTAATCATATTCGGCTAACCAGACTCTTTTTAATGATTCAGGACTATGATTTCATTTCCAGTTTTCATAGTCAGGACAAAATAGGCGGTACAAAAGATTTCTGATAAACAGGACCAGGCTTCGGCCATATTAACCAGGTAGTAGATTATCTTCAACAATAGTATGGATTACAACCTGCTAAAAATTAGTTAGGTACCATCCCCATCAACTACTTAATTTTGGTCTATGCTTTGAAGTATAATATAAGGCATTAGTCAATTTGATTGTACGGTTTCTAAACTGGAGACGGTGTAACCACCTGTGAAACACAAGGTTTCCATATACAATCATGTTGAACTACCAAGTAAATTATTTATAAGAGGTAAAATATGGTGAAAAGGAACGTCAATTTTAACCCCGGCCCGGCGGCCTTACCGCTGGAAGTACTCAAAATAGCGCAGGAGGAACTCCTGGATTACAAGGGTACCGGTATGTCGATCCTCGAGAGCTCTCATCGCGCAAAGGAATTCGAAGCCATTAACAACCAGGCAATCGATCTGGTACGGGAACTTTTCGGACTGGGCACGGATTACCAGGTGCTATTTCTCGGAGGCGGTGCCTCTACCCAATTTGTTTTAGTACCGATGAATTTCATCGAAGACGATAAAATGGCCGCTTACGTGGATACCGGCAATTTTGCTAAAAAAGCAATACAGGAATGCCAGGCTGTTGCTAAAACTCATGTTGCATTCTCATCTAAAGAGGATAAATATCGACGGATCCCAAAGATGAGTGATATCAAGTATCCCGGTGATGTGTCCTATCTCCATATCTGTACGAACAATACGATTGAGGGTACCCAATTTCACGAGTTTCCTGATACCGGCAATGTTCCACTGGTAGCCGATATGTCTTCGGATATCGCTTCGAGGCCAATAGATTTCAAGAAATTTTCTTTGTTTTACGCGGGAGCACAGAAGAACCTGGGACCTGCCGGTGTAACGCTTGTCGTTATTCGTGATGATTTGCTTGCAAAAGCTAAAAAGGGCCTTCCTGCAATGTTCAGCTATCAGACCCATGTAGAAAATAAATCGCTTTATAACACTCCCCCTGTATTCGCGATCTATATCATGAAATTAGTACTGGAGTGGATAAAAGGAAAAAGCGGACTGGCAGGTATAGAGAAGATAAATAAAGCCAAGAAAGATCTCCTATACGGTGCCATTGATGCTGCTCCCGATTTCTATAAAGGCGCAGCCGATAAAGATAGCCGGAGCTGGATGAATATCACAATGCGGCTTCCATCGGAAGACCTTGAAGCTAAATTTATTGCCGATGCCAAGAATGAAGGCTTGCTGGGATTAAAAGGCCATCGTTCTGTCGGAGGCATTCGCTTCTCGATATATAACGCGGTATCGCTTGAAGATATCCAAAAGACCGTCGACTTTATGGACAGGTTCCGTAAGGCAGCATAAAGTTATTAAAAAAAGCGATGCTCCGATTACACAGGGAGAGTTCGAAAACATATTGATGAAAAAGCCCCGAAAAAATGGGGCTTTTTATTCTATTTTTGCGTGATTTCTTTTGCTGTTTTCCTCGTATTCAACAATTCATAAAAGCCGCAATCAAAGCCCCATGAAACTTCCAAGGCACCGGGAACACATACATTTTGGCATTCGAGACAAAAGATACATTCAGTGGAAAGGACTCTTTGCCCGTTTTTTATATAGTCGGTAATCCTTATATCCATCGGGCAGACCTTTTCACATGCACTGCAGTCGTTACATTTCGCTGTATCACCGCTTATTTTAAGAAGCGAAAACCGGCCGGTCGCTTTTAGAAAAGTCGTTATCGGACAAACATATTTACAAAAAGCGCGATTATCTTTCAATGCAAATGCAAGAATAATCGCAGTGCAGTAATACAGTATATTTCCTCCGATAAGCCAGTACAATTCTGTGATACTTTCTGATTGTACCCGGTACTTGAATCCGAACCAGAGTACCAGCACTAGTACAATAACAAGAGCGAAATGGATGTACCGTATGTTACCCCATTTTGCCTGAAGCCTCCCCTGTCTGTTTCTTGGAAATGGCAAATAGTCCAGCACCATAGCAGTCCAGCAAGCCCATGCACACCATCCCCGGTTAAAAAACAGCGGACCGAATATTTTGGCAACCAGATAATGGATTACGGCACCGGCAAAGAAACCTGACAGCAAATAAAAAAAGAATCCTTCGATTTGCATATTTTCGAAACTTATAAAGCCAAGAAAAACGAGCATATAGATACCGACTAATAGCTGAGATAATCTGCGACCCTGGTATTTCTTCTTCTTCGGCAGTATTTCATATAACGAAATACCCACTCCGATAGCTGTACCGATATAACCCTAATTAAATAGATAGAAGATTTTACCCGTTGTTTGCCAGAGAACTATGGCAACAATCCAGAAAATCCCCATTATAATAATCGGGGTCTTTATGCCGGAAAATTGAAATTTTTCTCTTCTTCTCATCCTGTATTTCTATTACCTTTAACATAAAATGGCTATACATTTAATTCCTCTGCGTTCATTATATTCGGTCATTGGATTAGCGATTATTTTATTAACTATTAATGACAAAAGTGACTATGTATTTATTGATCACATTATGTCAATACATATTAAAAATTAGCTATTTTCTTCACGATGATATAATAGGCAGATATATTCCAGGCAAATCATACCGGCGAATGTTAACAAATATAATACTTTTCCCTCACAAAACTGTTGATGCAGGTTTAATGATATCAGTTTTCTGAAAATATGTGATTGGACTGGAGTTAACAAGGTAAACAAACGGAAAGAATTTCAATCTGGAACCTGGAACGGAATAAAAAATCTTATAATCTGATAATATATATAAGATATAATTCTCAAGTGAAATAATCAACGGTGGTGAAATATGAATACAGGTAAAACGGAAAAAAAGCAAAACCTCAACACTGAAATCGTGATAATTGGGGGTGGAGGAGCCGGCCTGACCGCCGCCGTAGTCGCAGCAGAAAAAGGCTCTAAAGTCATCGTGGTGGAAAAAGAAAAAATCCTGGGTGGAAACTCGTCATTCTCCGAGGGATTGCTGGCAGCGGAGAGTCCTGCGCAGCATAGACTTAATATCGATGCTAAAA